>NZ_JBVIFS010000013.1:0-203081 GCF_055571215.1 Streptomyces sp. NPDC030995 | reverse complement strand
GCGTCGCCTCCCTCCTCCGCCTTGCGATCGCACGCACCAGACCCCGCCAGCCCCGCCCTTCGGGCGGCCGACGCGACTTTGACGACACTCCCTAGCGGGTGGTCCACTTCGGGCTCAGCGCGATCTCCTTCAGCTGCTCCATGGTCAGCAGCGGGACCTTGCGGGTGGCGGGCTTGTTCTGGTCGCCGGTGTTGAAGGCGGAGACCACCACCCGGAAGCCGTCCGGACGCAGGGTGTCCACGCTCCACCAGACCACTCCCGCGCCGCCCTTCTCGCCCTGCTTCTGCTCCACCTTCACCTTGGTGCCGTCCGGCAGCGTGGTCACGCCGGTGCCGTCCATGTGTCCGGCCAGCAAGTCCCCCATTTTCGGCTGCGCGTTGACCTGGACCAGCGATTTGCCCTTGCCGTCGTCGAGCACGGCATAGGCGTAGCCGCCCTCGCCACCGGTGGAGATGACGTTGACCCCGTCCTTCGGCAGCAGGGACCGCAGGATGGGGCCGGCGTCCGGGCCGGTGCTCGGCGGGGTCTGGTCGGCCGGACGCGGCTTGACCGCCGGCAGGTCGTTCAGCGCCGGGTGCCACTTGTCGGAGGTGACCAGGGCCGTCAACTGGGCGTTGGTCAGCGGCGGGTTGGTCCGGGAGACGGCCGCGCCCTTCTCGGCGGGGGCGTTCCACTCGGACGCTTCGACCTGGAAGCCCTGCGGGGTCACGAGCACGGCCCGCCAGAGCTTGGTGTCCACCCGGCGGTCCGGGTACTCGTACCCCTTGTAGAGGAGCACCTCGGAGCCACCGGCCAGCTGCTCCGTCTTGCAGTCGTCGTAGTCATGGATGTTCTTGTCGGGGCACTGGGTCAGCTGACGGGCGTTGCTGCCGTTCGGGTCCACCCGGGAGAGGGTGACACTGATCGCCGCCTTGCCCTTGCCGTCGTCGTACACGCCGGACACGAACGGGGGCTCGTCGGTGCCGCGCGCCGCAGTGTCGGTGAGCGTCCCGCCGGGCAGCAGCTCCTTGAACACGGTGACCATCTGCTCCGCGGTGACCGCGCCCGTGCCGCCCCCCGGCACCTTCGGCTCCGGGCTCTCCCCGGGCTGGCCGCTCGACAGGGTCGGCGGCGCAGCGACGTGGACCGCGCCCGAACCGTCGGAACCGTCGAGCAGGCCGCCCGAGTAGGCACCCACCGTCCCGATCAGGGCCAGGGCGAGCACGGATCCGCCGACCATGGCGGCCCGGCGGCGCGCCACCAGCTGCCGGCCGCGCTGCTCGCCGCCGGCCGTGAGGGCGTGCTGGTCGGCCGTGAAACCGTCCCCCGCACGCCGAAGGGCTTCTCCGAGTTCATCTTCAAAGGGCATGGGGAACCAGACCTTCCGTTTCAAGGGTGAAATGAATCAAGGGAACGGAGCACGTCCGATCAGCGCGGCACGGCGGCCCGAGCGACCGCAGCGGCCTCAGCAGCCTCAGCGGCCTCAGCGGCCTCAGCAGCCTCAGCGGCCTCAGCGGCCTCAGCGGCCAGCGAACTCCGCGAGGCTGCCGCCCAGTTCCTCCCGCAGCCGGGCCAGCGCCCGCGAGGTCCGGGTCCGGACCGCCGCCGAGCTGACGTTCATCGCGTCGGCGGTCTCCTCCACGCTGCGGTCCTCCCAGTAGCGCAGCACCAGCACCGCCCGGTCCTTGGGCGCCAACCGCCCCAGCGCCTCGAGCAGCGTCAGCCGCAGCACCGGATCGGTGCCGCGGGCCACCGACGCGCCCGACTCGGGGAACTCCCCGACCGGGCGCTCTTTCGACGACCGGCGGCGCTGGTGCGTGAGGAAGGCCCGTACGAGCACGGTCTGCGCGTACGCCGCAGGATTGTCGATACGGGAGACCCGCCCCCAGAGCAGGTACATCCGCCCCAGGGTCTCCTGCACCAAGTCCTCCGCGAGGTGGGTGTCCCCGCTCGCCAGCAGACATGCCGACCGGTACAGATGGCCCGACCTGCCCGCCGCGAATTCGCGGAACCCGTCTCTGCGACCCTGCCGCATTTACTCCCCCTCGACGCCGTCTCACCCCATTGACGCGACGGCAGTACGGAAATGTTTCACCCCAGGTCGTGGAAGTACATGTGGAACTCCTCGCGGACGAAGCCCTCCGCCTCGTACAGCCCCTGCGCGACGGTGTTGTCGTACGCCGTCTCCAGCTGTACGCCGACCACCCCGGCCTCGCGGGCCCGGCGCAGCACCTCGCGCAGCAGCGCCCGTCCGGCGCCGGTGCGGCGGCCGGACGGCGCGACGTAGAGGTCGTTGAGGACCCAGGCGGTCCGCAGCGAGAGCGAGGAGAACGCGCGGTAGACCTGCGCGAAGCCGACCGTCCCGGCCCCCGGCACGTCGGCGAGCAGGACGAGGGACTCGTCCTTCGCGATGCGCTCCGCCAGGAAGGCCCGCGGGGCATCCGGGTCCTCGACGTCCACCTCGTAGAAGTCGAGGTACCCACGGAACAGCGCGGCCGCGGTCTCGACGTCCGCCTCACCGGCGGCGCGGACCTCGACCACAGAATGCTGCGCTGCTGCCTGACCGTTCATGTACGTCTCCCTGGCTCCTGATCCCGCACGACGAAAGCCATTGTGCGGTTGCCCGCCCGGCGCCGGGCCGGGCGGGGAAGCCTGAAGGAGTCGGCACGTACGTACCCAACCACCCCCAGGACACCGTGCGCGGTTACGGGTAGTCAGCACGCCAATCTGCTGATCACTCTTCGTACTGGACTGCCGCTCGGGGCAGCACCCCGAGCGGACGAGCAGGAGTTCCAGTCCCCAGACACACTCCGTCAGAAGGGGACACAGATGGGCAAGCTCCTCACGGCCCGCGTCATTGCCGCTCTCACCATTGCCGCGGCCGCGACCGCCTTACCGTCCACCCAGGCGCACGCCGGTGCCATCGGCTCGACGCCCGTGGTCACCTTCGACTACCAGGTGGGCGGGGTCACCATGAAGGTGCCGACCGGCTGCATGTTCACCCACATCATCCGCGGCGAGGGCAAGAACATCACCTACCAGAACGCAGGGGTCGACTGCGGCTTCGTAGGAGCCCTCAACACCGGTTTCTGCAACGGGCGCATCGACTTCACCTACGCGGACACCGACAGCAAGATCTACCGCACCTCCCGCGGCAAGGCCCACACCGAATGCAAGATCAACCCGATGCGCGACAACGCGCCCCAGAAACTGCCCCGCTACGGCAAAGCGTGCGCGCACCTCAACATCAACGGCGTGCGACGGGCCAGCCAGTGCCACCACATCACGAAGTGAGCCGCACATGAGCACCCAGCCCACACCCGAAGACCCCGCTTGGGAAACCAAACTCCGCCGGGCCGGCATCAGCGCCTTTCTGGTCGGCGCCGCTGCGGGCTTCGCCTTCTTCGCCCTCTTCCCCGGGCTCCCCCACGTCATCGACTGGGGCGCCATCGCCGTCTCCCTCGCCATCGGCGCCCTCGCCCGCTGGGCCTACCGGGCTCGCCTCACAAGAAGGCGGGATCAAGGGGCTCGTACGTGAGCACCGCGCGGTTCTTGCGGTGCAGGAAGCGCGCGGCGGCGGCGCGGACCTCCGCCGCCGTGATGGTGAGCATGTTGCCCAGTGCGCTCCTGACGAGCTGGGCGTCACCGTGGAGCACGGCGTAGCGGCAGAGCTCGTCGGCTCGTCCCATCACCGTCGACACCCGGTCCAGCCATTCGCGTTCGAGCTGCGCCTGGGCGCGCTCCAACTCCTCCGGCAGGGGACCCTCGGCGGCGAAGCGGGCCAGTTCCTCGTCGACGGCCGCCTCGATGGCCTCGGTGGTCGCGTAGCCGCTGGCCTTGATGTCCAGCCAGCCCATGGAGGGCGCACCGGCGAGCCTGAGCAGCCCGAACCCGGCCGAGACGGCCGTTCGGTCGCGGCGCACCAGGCGGTTGTGGAGCCGCGAGGACTCCCCGCCGCCGAGGATGCTCAGGGCCAGGTCGGCCGCGTCGCACGCGCGCATGCCGTCGCGCGGCAGGCGGTAGGCGGCCATCACGGCGCGGGCCGGCACCGCCTCCTCGACGACCTCGCGCAGCTCCGTGCCGATGATGTCGGGCAGCGAGCCGTCGCGCCGCGGCGGCTTGCCCCCGTACGACGGGATGGAGCCGAAGTACTTCTCGATCCAGGCGAGGGTCTGCTCGGGGTCGATGTCACCGACCACCGAGAGCACGGCGTTGTCGGGCGTGTAGTACGTCCTGAAGAACGCGCGGGCATCCTCCAGCGTGACCGCATCCCGGTCGGCGCCCGACCCGATGGGAGTGTGGTGGTAGGGGTGGCCCTGCGGATAGCACATGGCGGTCAGCTTCTCGAAGGCCGTGCCGTACGGCACGTTGTCGTAGCGCTGGCGGCGTTCGTTCCGGGTGAGGTCGCGCGCCCACTCCATCGACTGCTCGTCGAGGGCGACGAGCAGCGAGCCCATCCGGTCGGCCTCCAGCCAGAACACGAGCTCCAATTGGTGGGCGGGCACGGTCTGGAAGAAGTTGGCGCGCTCGAAGCTGGTGGTGGCGTTGAGGGAGCCGCCGGCTCGCTGGACGTACTCGAAGTGGCCGTTTCCGTTCACCGAGGCGGAGCCGAAGAACATCAGCTTGCAGAAGAGGTGCGTCAGGCCGGTGCGCCCCGGGACCTCGTACCGGGAGCCGACGTCGTACCAGAGGTTCACGGCGGTGACCGGGGTGTTGTGGTCCTCGGAGAGCACCACCCGCAGGCCGTTGGCGAGCCGGTGCTCGGTGATGTCGATGCCCCGCAGGTCCGCCGGGACCGGTTCGTGCGCCGCGCGGGCCGGCGCCCCCCGCGCCCTTCGCAACTCGTCCAGTTCCTTGCGCAGTCGGGCGAGTTCTGCGACGGGGTCGAAGACCGTTTCGGGTGGAGCGGCGTTGCGGGCGAAGACGAAGTCCCGGGCCGCGTCGACGCTGCGTTCCTGGGGGACGGGCCGACGGTCCCGGGTGAGGTCGTCGTGCAGCCTGGTGAAGAGCGGGTGCAGCTTCAACCCGGCCGGCTGGCCGGGGATCCCGGCCTCGACCAGGTCGGCGAGGTACTTGGTGAAGTAGGTCTGCGGCGCCGGCAGGTCGGGGTCGGCCTCGAACCAGGCGGTGGCATCCGCGCTGCTGGCGGTCATCGTGTACGCGCCGGTCCGGGACGCCCGCTCCACCACATCCTCGAGCGGCCCGGCCAGGGCGTGCTCCCGATGGGTGGCCAGCCCGGAGAAGCAGCAGTCGAGCATGACCACCTTGGTGGCGGCGGAACAGTGGGCCAGGGCCCGGCGCACGGCCGCGAACGGCAGGCTGGTGGCAGCCCGGCGGTGCGGCTCGGTGCGGGAGCCGACCAGGCCCAGACACAGCTGGTCCTCGTCGTCGATCTGGCCGTGCCCGACGTAGTAGAAGAGCGCCACGTCCGTGGTGTCCTCGAAGAGGTCGAGCAGCCGGTCGTACAGGTCGCCCGGTCCGGTCTCGTTGCCGAGCACCGTCACCCGGTCCTGCGGCCAGCCGCACCACGGCCCGGTGAGCGTCCGGTACATGCGGTTCAGGCTGTGTTGCGCGGCAGGTACCGGGGTGAGGTGGCGGTAGTCCCACGTGCCGATCAGCACCGCCCGCGAACGGGTGTAGTCGCGCAGCGACAGCAGGTCAGTCATCGAGGAGCCGCTCCAGGATCGGCATGACCTCCTCGACGTTGCGGGCGTCAACGGTGATCTTCTTCCCGCGCACCGACACGGTGATGGACAGATCGCTGCGCTTCGCCCGCAGGTACTGCGGAAGGATCTTGATCGCGGTGACCAGTCCGGTACTGGCCGCCAGCACGCTCAGCACGTCGAACGCACCCTGCTCCCCGGGACCGGGGGTACCGGAGACCTGGCGGACCTCCACACCCGGCACCGAGGCCAGTGCGAGCCACTTCCGCAGCGAGCTCAGCTCGCCCTGCTGGGAAACGGCCAGCTCCACGCTGCGAAGCTCCTCGGCGCCCATGGTGACCCCCACATCCGAGTGATGCCCGCCGACACCGACGGCACCGACTTCACCTCGGAGTCGATCACCCGACCAGATCAAATGTCAAGCAGATCAGACGAGTTGAGGATCGAAGGACGACACGATCCCGGCCACACGACGGCCACACTCACACCGGCCCCGCAACCCCCGCCGACCACCGCGCGGCATGAGGACATGAAAAAGCCCCAGGTCACGGCGAGTGAGTCCTGGGGCTGATCCGAGCCGCCTTCGGGATTCGAACCCGAGACCTACGCCTGCGGTCGGCGTGGTCCCGGATTCTGCCTGTTTCCTTGCCTGTGTGGGAGAACGCAGGTCAATTGGGGGGGACGGGTTCTACCCTCGGAGGTTCAATGCGGTGGCTGGATTCGGGGGATCGGCATGAACGGCGTTGAGGTGTCTGACGGGGCGTGGTTTGTCAGTCATGCGGGGGCGGATCGGGCCTGGGCGGAGTGGGTGGCGTGGCAGTTACTCGATGCCGGTTTCCAGGTGGAGTTGGACTACTGGGACTGGGGTGCGGGTGACAACTTCATCCTGAAGATGAACGCCGCGTTGGAGCGAGGACGCTTTCTGGCGTTGTTCTCCCCGGACTACTTCGAACCGGACCGGTTCACCACGCCGGAGTGGTCCTCCGTCGTGGCGATGAAGGAGAAGATCACCCCCGTTCGTGTGGCCCAGGTCGTCGCGCCGGCGATCCTGCGCCCCCTGATCGCCCGGGACCTGTTCGACATGGGCGAGGAGGCCGCCCGCCGGGCCCTGTTGGCGGCGGTCAACGGCCCGTCCCGTCCGACCGTTGCGCCGGCCTTTCCCGGGGCGTTGCGGCAGCTGGGCGGCAGTGGGCCCCGACTGCCCGGGTCACTGCCGCGGGTGTGGAACCTGCCCGCCCGCAACGCCTCCTTCACCGGCCGCGACACCCTTCTGGTCCAGCTGCGCCAGACCCTTGCGGCCGACAGCCGGGTGGCCGTGCAGGCGCTGCACGGCCGCGGCGGGGTCGGTAAGACCCAGCTCGCCGTCGAATACGCGCACCGTTTCGCCGGCGAGTACGAGCTCGCCTGGTGGATCGCGGCCGAGGATCCCGCCCTCATCCCCGACCAGCTCGCCCAGCTCGCCGCCCGTATCGGCGCCGCACCTGCGGGTGCCCCATCCGCTGAGGCCGTGGACGCGCTGTTGGGTGAGCTGCGCACCCGGTCTCGCTGGCTGCTGGTCGTCGACAACATCGAAGACCCCGCGGTCCTCGCCCCCTATCTGCCGGGCGGCGGCGGCCATGTGCTCATCACCTCCCGCAACCCTCACTGGCACGCCCACGCCAGCCCGTTGAATGTCGACGTCTTCAGCCGCGCCGAATCCGTCGCCCTGCTGCACGGCCACGGTGCCGTCCTGGACGAGACCTACGCCGACCACCTCGCCCAGGCCCTCGATGACCTCCCGCTCGCCCTCGCCCAGGCCGCCGCCCTCCTCACCCACAGCTTGTCCGCCGCCGACTTGATCGCCGAACTGGCCAGGAGCACCGCCGAGGTGTTGGCCGAGGGCCGCCCCGTCGGCTACCCCGTCTCGCTGGCCGCGCAGGTGCGTCTGACCACCGTCCGCCTGGAATCCGACCACCCCGGCGCGGCCGCCCTACTGTCCGCCCTGGCCCTGCTGGCTCCCGAACCCTTCCCCGTCACCACCTGCGCCGGCCACCTTCCCGACCACGCCTCCACCCCCCTGACGGAGGCCCTGGCCACCCGCTTGACCGGCAGCACCACGCTGCATGCCATCACCCAGCACAGCCTGGCCCGAACCCAGGACGGCACCATCCAGCTCCACCGCCTCACTCAGACCGTCCTGCGCGACCAGCTCACACCCGACCAACGCCACCAGGCAGGTCAGGACGCCGAAGCCCTCCTGACCGCGACCGCTCCCGGGCATGCCGAGCAGCCCTCGACGTGGCCCGCCTGGCGGGTGCTGCTGCCCCACCTCCTCGGTGTGGACCCGGCCCTCATCACGACTCAGGCGGGGCGGGACAGTGTCCGCAACGCCTGCTGGTACCTGCTGGACCGCGGCCAGGCCCGCACCGCCCGAGACCGCCTCCAGCAGCTGTACGAAACCTGGTCCCGGCAACTCGGCCCCGACCACGAAGGCACCCTGGCGACCGCTCACTGCCTCGCACGCGCCTACGACGACACCCAGGACCACGCGCGTGCGCGCGCCCTGGACGAGGACACTTTCCAGCGCCGCCGCCTCCGCCTGGGCGAGGACCACCCCGACACCCTGGCCACCGCCTGCAACCTGGCCATCCGGCTGGCGGCGCTGGGGCAGACGCAGGAGGCCCGCGCCCTAGGTGAGGACACCCTGACCCGGCAGCGACGGGTGCAGGGCGAAGACCACGCCAACACACTGCGTACCGCCTCCAACCTGGCCATCCGGCTGGCGGAGCTAGGGCAGACGCAGGAGGCCCGCACCCTCGGTGAAGACACCCTGACCCGGCAGCGGCAGGTGCAGGGCGAAGACCACCCCGACACCCTGACCACCGCCTCCAACCTGGCCATCCGGCTGGTGGAGCTAGGGCAGACGCAGGAGGCCCGCACCCTCGGTGAAGACACCCTGACCCGGCGCCGACGGGTACTGGGCGAAGACCACCCCGACACCCTGATCACCGCCTCCAACCTGGCCATCGATCTGGCGGAGCTAGGGCAGACTCAGGAGGCCCGCACCCTCAGTGAGGACACCCTGACCCGGCGCCGACGGGTACTGGGCGAAGACCACGCCAACACACTGCGTACCGCCGCCAACCTGGCCATCCTGCTAGCGGATCTAGGGCAGACGCAGGAGGCCCGCACCCTCAGTGAGGACACCCTGACCCGACAGCGACGGGTACTGGGCGAAGACCACCCCGACACCCTGATCACCGCCTCCAACCTGGCCATCGATCTGGCGGAGTTAGGGCAGACGGACGAGGCCCGCACCCTCAGTGAGGACACCCTGACCCGACAGCGACGGGTACTGGGCGAAGACCACCCCGACACCCTGATCACCGCCGCCAACCTGGCCGTCCTGCTGGCGGATCTAGGGCAGACGCAGGAGGCCCGCACCCTCAGTGAGGACACCCTGACCCGGCAGCGGCAGGTACCGGGCGAAGACCACCCCGACACCCTGTTCACCAGAAGGTTCTTGGAGCGGTTGGATGAGATGCGAGAGGATCCCGGCCTCGGCGAGTGATCAGTCAGGGCACCGACGGTCCCCAAATTACGAGTTGTCAGATTTCGTTCCACGGTCCGTAGCCCTACGCGCCGCCCCTTCCGCTGCTGCTCAGGGCCGGTCCCGTACGCGGGGTGGACGCTGCCGCACGATCGTGGATTCAGCATCAATCGAGCCCGTAACTGAGACCGTCCCTTCGCCATGGAGGAGGGCTCGGAGGATCTCGAACCGCTGCCGTCTGCCTTGCGAGTTCATAGCCTTGAGGGCGTTGCTCATTCACGCCGTTGGAGCCACCGCCTCCTACTGCGGGACCACCAGCTCATGACTTTTCCGGCGCCCGCACCGTCCCCATGCACCAGGTGCGGCACGAGGTTGAGCCGAGCGACTCCGCGACCTGGAGAAGCTGCGCGACGGGGGCCGGGCCACGAAAGCTGGGCGGAAGCGGACACGTACCTGACCACGATCGCGAGTCTGAAGCTCAAGCCGCGGTCCCTCGACGCCTACTGGTCGAAGACCCGCAGCGACATCATTCGCGGTGTCGGCAAGCACCGCCTCGACAAGCTCGCCCCGGAGCACCTGGAGGTGATGTACGCAGCCATGATGGAGGAGAGGTACGCCCCGTCTCACGTGGTCAAGGTGCACCGGATCCCGTCCCGCGCCGTGAGAATCGCCCACCGCCGCAGGCTCATCAACGAGAAGGTCGCCACGCTCGTAGATCCGCCGTCCGTCGACGAGACAGAGGCGAACCCCTTCTCGCGGGAGGAGTCAAGGCGTTCCTCGCAGCCGCAGCGAAGCGCCCCACGTTCATGCGGTGGGCCATCGGCGTCGGCATGGGCTTCAGGCAGGGCGAAGCCCTGGGTCTGCGCTGGCAGTACGTCGACCTGGAGCAGGGTTTGTTCCACACCCCTGGCAGCTCCAGCGCCTCACCTGGAGGCACGGCTGCAGGAACGCGCACGCTTGCGGAGCCCGACTTCACCGCTTCGAGCCCTGCCCCGGCCCAAGACGAAGAAGAGCCAGAACCCTGTGCCGATCCCGCCGGCCTTCCTGCCCTACCTCCTGGAGCACAAGGCGAAGCAGGACGAGCAGCGGCAAGCCGCCGGCGAGAAGCCATGCACCGGATGGGCGAGGCCTTCATGCCTGGCCTCAATCCGCCGTCTGAGACCAGAATTGAGACCGATAGCACCCGGGCAGCCCGTGCGCGGCGCCGTCGCAAGATCCCGGAAATAGCAAAAGCCCCAGGTCACGGCGAGTGAGTCCTGAGGCTTCTACAGAGCCGCCTTCGGGATTCGAACCCGAGACCTACGCATTACGAGTGCGTTGCTCTGGCCAACTGAGCTAAGGCGGCACCGCTGGTCAGACAAGTATTCCCTCGAAGAGGGGCTCTCATCAGCAGCGGCGCCAAGTCTACAGGGTGTGAGGGGGTGCCCTGAACCGGGTTCCGTGCGGGTGAGGTACACATCACAAATCCGGGTACTCATCGCATATCCGGCACGTGTCGGCTACCAGGCCGGGCGCGGGTCCCGCAGGTGTTCCGGGGTTTGCTCGGGCAGCCAGGAGTGTCCGACGTCCGTGCGCCACAGGTACCCGGGGCTCGGCGCGAACCTCTGCGTCGGCGGCGCCGGCTCGTGGAAGCGCTCGGTACCCGGCAAGGGCACCTCCACCAGCGCCCCGTCACGGAACATCCACAGGCCGAAGCAGTCGTCCTCCTCGTCGTGGAGCATGACCTGCACGCACTCCGGCTGGTTCCACGGCAGCGCCTCCAGGTCCTTCAGGACCCCGGTGCGCTGACCCTCGCGGATGAACTCGATGTACCAGCCGCCGATGAACCAGTCGGGTATCTGCTCGAACCGCCCGCGCCAGCTGCGCGACGCGTCGTCGCGCGTCAGCGGCTCCATCACCTCGTCCTCGTACCGGGCCAGCACGAGGACCTGCGCCATTCTGCTCATGCCCGCATGTGATCGCGCACGGCCGCCTTCGGGCAAGCGGTTTACCGCCGCCGCCTCAGCACTTCTTGCCGTCCTCCGGTGCCCTGCCCTCCAGCAGGTAGCGGTTGATCGAGGAGTCGATGCAGTCGCTGCCGCGCCCGTACGCCGTGTGGCCGTCGCCGTCGTAGGTGAGCAGGGTGCCCGATTCCAGCTGGGCCGCCAGCGCCTGCGCCCACTTGTACGGGGTCGCCGGGTCGCGGGTGGTGCCCACCACCACGATCGGCGCGGCTCCCTTCGCGCTCAGCGCCTTCGCCTGGCCCGTGGCCTTCACCGGCCAGTACGCGCAGTTCAGCGAGGCCCAGGCCAGTCCCTCGCCGAAGACCGGGGAGGCCTTCTCGAAGGAGGGCAGGGCGGCCTCGACGGCCTCCGGGCCGGTGAAGGCCGGGGGCTGGTCGAGGCAGTTCACGGCGGCGTTCGCGAACATCAGGTTGGCGTACTTGCCGTCCGCCTCGCGCTCGTAGTAGCTGTCGGCCAGGCTCAGCAGGCTGGACCCGTCGCCGTTCATCGCCGAGGTGAGCGCCTCGCGCAGCTGCGGCCAGGCGCTCTCGTCGTACAGCGCCGCGATCACCCCGGTCGTCGCGAGGGACTCGCCCAGCGGGCGGGCCGCCTCCCCGGTCGGCACGGGCTGCGCGTCGACCTTGTGGAAGAACTCCTTCAGGCGCGCGGCCACCTCCTGCGGGCCGCCCTTGCCCAGCGGGCAGTCGGGCTGCTTCACACAGTCCTCGGCGAAGGCGGTGAAGGCGGTCTCGAAGCCCTCGGTCTGGTCGCGGTTCAGATCCACCGCGGACCGGGCGGGGTCCATCGCCCCGTCCAGGACCAGCCGGCCGACCCGGTTCGGGAAGAGGTCCGCGTACGTCGCTCCCAGGAAGGTGCCGTACGAGGCCCCGACGTACGTGAGCTTCTCGTCGCCGAGCACGGCGCGGAGCAGGTCCATGTCCCGGGCGGCGTCGACGGTGGAGACGTGCGGCAGGATCCGCTGCGAGCGGGTCTGGCAGCCCGCCGCGAACTCCTTGAAGGCGCTCACCAGCAGGGCCTGCTCCGCCGGGTCGTCCGGGGTCTGGTCCACCTGCGTGTACTCGTCCATGGCCGGGCCGGTCAGGCACTCGACGGGGCTGCTGCGGTCCACCCCGCGCGGGTCGAAGGAGACCATGTCGTACCGGGCGCGGACCGGCGCGGGATAGCCGATGCCCGCGTACGCCTGGAGGTAGCCGATGCCGGAACCCCCCGGGCCCCCCGGGTTGACCACCAGCGAGCCGAGCCGCTTGCCGGGACCCGTGGCCGCTCGGCGCGCCACCGCGATGTCGACGTCCTGACCGGAGCCGGGGTTCGCGTAGTCCAGCGGGGCCTTCATGGTGGCGCACTGGAAGCCGGGGACACCGCAGTCGCGCCAGGCCAGCTTCTGCTCGTAGTACGGGCGCAGCGCGGCCTCGTCGGGGGACGGCTGCGGCGACGGCGCGGCGGACCCTCCCGCGGAAAGCGCGGCGGCCCGGGGTCCCCCCGACCCGCCCGAGGTGCACCCGGAGAGCAGCAGCCCGGCGGCTGCGATCACGGTCCCGGTGGTACGCAGCAGGCGACTGGTGTCCATCCCCGGAGCGTACGGCCTGCCGGAGCGGGCCAGGAGGCCTCTCTGCACCGGACGGCCGCGCGCCTTCCGTGGCCCGCGCCGGGCAGGGCACGGACCGGGCCCGTCCCGGCCCGGGGGCCGGTCCGCCCGTACGGGTGAGCCCGTCAACCGGGTGTGGACCCGGTCGGGGCAGCCCGAGCGGGACAGACCGAGCGCGGGCAGCCCGCGCCCAGTCAGCCCGCGCGCAGCGACATCGTCATCGCCTCGACCGCGAGGAGCGGAGCCACGTTCCGGTCGAGGGCGTCCCGGCAGGCGATGATCGCCTCGATCCGGCGCAGGGTCCGCTCCGGGCCCGAGGCCCGGGCGATCCGGTCGAGATCCGGCCGTATCTCCTCATTGGCGATGGCCACGGACGAGCCGAGCTGCAGCGCCAGCACATCCCGGTAGAAGCCGGTGAGGTCGGTCAGCGCCAGGTCGAGGGTGTCGCGCTGGGTACGGGTACGACGGCGCTTCTGCCGGTCCTCCAGCTCCTTCATCACGCCCGCCGTGCCGCGCGGCATCCGGCTTCCGGCGCCCGCTCCGGCGCCGAGCGCGGCCCGCAGCTCCTCGGTCTCCTTGGTGTCGACCTCCTCCGCGACCTGCTTGGCGTCCTCGGCGGCGGCGTCGACCAGCTCCTGCGCGGCCTTGAGGCAGCCGCCCACGTCATCGACGCGCAGCGGGAGTTTCAGTACGGCGGCTCGGCGGGAGCGGGCGGACTCGTCGGTCGCGAGCCGACGGGCCCGGCCGATGTGGCCCTGGGTCGCCCGGGCGGCGGCCGCGGCGACGGCCGGCTCGATGCCGTCGCGCCGGACCAGCACCTCGGCGACGGCGTCGACGGACGGGGTGCGCAGCGTCAGGTGCCGGCAGCGGGAGCGGATCGTCGGCAGCACGTCCTCCAGCGAGGGCGAGCACAGCAGCCACACCGTCCGCGGAGCGGGCTCCTCCACTGCCTTCAGGAGCACATTGCCGGCGCCCTCGGTGAGCCGGTCGGCGTCCTCCAGGACGATGACCTGCCAGCGGCCGACGGCCGGCGAGAGCTGCGCCCGGCGGACCAGGTCGCGGGTCTCCTTCACGCCGATGGACAGCAGATCGGTGCGGACGACCTGCACATCGGAGTGCGTGCCGATCAGGGCGGTGTGGCAGCCGTCGCAGAACCCGCAGCCGGGCTCACCGCCGAGGGCGCGGTCGGTACTCGTGCACTGCAGGGCGGCCGCGAAGGCCCGGGCGGCGGTGGACAGCCCGGAGCCGGGCGGTCCGGTGAACAGCCAGGCGTGGGTCATCTTGGACGCCGCAGGCGGTGCGGTCCCGTCCGTGATGGCCGTGACCAGCGCGTCGGCATCGCGGGCGGCGGCGGCCAGCTGCGTCTGGACCCGCTCCTGTCCCACCAGGTCGTCCCATACGGGCATCCCGCCCACCACCTTTCACTCTCCGTGCACCCATTGTGGCGGGCGCCACTGACAATCCGGTCCCGCCGAGATCAGCGGCGGCGGCGCGGTCCGCGTTCGCCGTGTCCGGCGTCGTCGCCGTCCTCGTCGTCCCGGTGGCGGCCCAGCAGCTCGTCCGCCAGCGTCGGCAGGTCGTCCAGCGGGGTCTCCTCGGCCCAGTCCGGGCGCGCGCGGCGCGGGCGGCCGTCCTCGCCGAGGACGGGGAGCTCCCGCGTCCGGTCGTTGCCGGAGTCCCGGAAGATGTCCGACGGCACCCGGTCGGCCGGGTTCTCCTCGGGGCGCCGGGCCGTCGGCCGCGATGCGGACCGGGCCTGAGCGGTGCCGCTGCCGCGCGGGCCCGCCTGACCGCCGGTCTGCGGGGCGGCAGGGCGTACGGGCGGCAGGACCGCGGTCTCATCGGTCGGGCCGACCCGCGGCAGCACGGAGGTCTCCTCAGCGGCCGAGGTCTCCGCGGCGGCCGCCGGGTCGGCCTTGGGCACCGGCACGGTCTGGGTGACATCGTCCGGCCGGACGACCCGCTTGACCAGCGGGGTCTCCACCGTCACCGCGTCGTCCGGGTGCGGGTGCTCCGGTTCCTTCGTCATGCCGACCTTGGCAGCAGGCGCAACCGCGGGAGCGGGCGCCACCACGGGAGCAGCCTCAGCCGCCGCTGCGGCAGCTGCGGCCGCCGCGGCCGCAGCAGCGGCCTTCGCCGCCGCCTCCGCCGACGCGGCCTCGACCAGCCGGCGCGCCTCCTCGGCCTTCAGCAGGGCCTCCTCGGCCCGCCGCTGCTTCTCCAGCCGCCGCTCCTCGGCCTCGGCCCGCAGCCGGGCCTCCTCCTCGGCCTGCTTGCGCAGCCGCTCCTGCTCTGCCGCGCGCGCCTTCTCCTCGGCCTCCAGGCGCAGCCGCTCGGCCTCGGCCCGGGCCCGGGCCTCCTCCTCGGCCCGCAGCCGCTCCTCTTCCGCCTTGCGGGCGGCCTCGGCCTCGGCCTTGATCCGCGCTTCCTCGGCCTCGCGGGCCTTACGTGCCTCCTCCTCGGCCCGCAGGCGTTCTTCCTCCGCCTTGCGCGCCGCCTCTTCCTCGGCCCTGCGCCGGGCCTCCTCCTCGGCGAGGCGCCGGGCCTCCACCTGGGCGGCCACCTCGGCCTCGGAGAGCGGAAGCATCCGGTCCAGCCGGTGCCGTACGACGGTGGTCACCGACTCCGGGTCCTGGCCCGCGTCGACCACCAGATAGCGGCCGGGGTCGGACGCGGCGAGGGTCAGGAACCCGAACCGCACCCGCTGGTGGAACTCCGCCGGCTCCGACTCCAGCCGGTCCGGCGCCTCCGTGAACCGCTCCCGCGCCGCCTCCGGCGATACGTCGAGCAGCACGGTCAGGTTCGGAACGAGCCCGTCGGTGGCCCAGCGCGAGATCCGGGCGATCTCCGTCGGGGAAAGGTCGCGGCCGGCGCCCTGGTAGGCCACCGAGGAGTCGATGTAGCGGTCGGAGATGACGACGGCGCCGCGCTCCAGGGCCGGGCGCACCACCGTGTCCACGTGTTCCGCCCGGTCGGCGGCGTACAGCAGCGCCTCGGCGCGGTTCGAGAGTCCGGCCGAGGACACGTCGAGCAGGATCGAGCGGAGCCGCTTGCCGACGGGGGTCGCCCCCGGCTCCCTGGTCACCACGACCTCGTGGCCCTTGCCCCGTATCCACTCCGCCAGTGCCTCGACCTGAGTGGACTTGCCGGCTCCGTCGCCGCCCTCCAGGGCGATGAAGAACCCGGTGGCGGACGCCGCCTGTACGGGCTCCCCGCCGCGCAGCGCATCGCGCAGGTCACGCCGCAGGGGCACGCCGCTGCGGTCGTCGGCCTTCGTCAGCACCACCACGGCGACCGGCAGCAGCAGGGCGCCGACCAGCATCAGGGTGAAGGCGGCGCCGCCGTGCGCGAAGACGATCTCGGCGCCGGTCAGCCGGTGCGGCCCGATCACGGCGGCCAGGACCGGGGCGAGGACGGCGCCGAGCGCGACGGCCACCCGTACGGCCGCCTGGAGGTGCTCGGTGACCCGGGCCCGGCGGAACTCCTCGGTCTCCTGGTCCAGCAGGGTGTGGCCGGTGTTGGCCGCGACGCCCGCGGCGGTGCCGGCGAGCAGCGACAGGAACAGCACCGTCGCCGTGTCCGGGACGAGGCCCGCCAGCAGCAGCGCGAGCCCGGCCACCGCTATGGCCAGCGCCAGCAGGCGGCGCCGGGACAGCCCGGGCAGCACCTTGCCGGCCTGGCTGGCGCGGATGCCGGCGGCGGTGCCGCCGACCAGCGCGAGGACGAGCAGCGCGAAGGTGGCCGGGCCGCCGCCCAGGTCGAAGGCGTGCAGGACGGACACGGCGACGGCGCTGGACACCGCTCCGGCGACCGCGGCGCAGGTCAGCACGAGGAGCGGGGCGGCCCCCGTACGGCCCTTGTCCGGCCGGTCGCCCGCCTTGGGGGCGCGCAGGCCCTCCAGCGGGGACCGCGGCCGCGGGGTCGTCGCGGCGGGCAGCACCAGCGGGAGCAGCAGCGAGACCGACGCGGCGAAGAGGCCGGAGGCCACGTACGAGCCGAGCGCGGCCTGGTTCGCGGCGAACCAGGCCACACCGAGCCCGAGGGCCTTGCCGACCAGGGTCGCGGCGAGCAGCGCGGCGGCCGCGACGGGGAGCGCCGCGAAGGCCGTACGCAGCGTCAGGCGCCGCAGCGTGTCCAGGTGGTCCGGGAGCGGCCGTACGGTCGCCCCCTCCAGCGGCGGCGCGGGCAGCAGGGCGGGCGCCGCGCTCTCCTTGGCCAGCGTCCACAGCCGCTCGGCGGCGCCGGCGACGAAGATGGTGCCCAGCAGCGCGGTGAGCGCGTGGGCCGGGATCCAGTCGAGCCACAGCGGGGCGACGACGAAGAGCCCGAGGCGGACCCCGTCGGCTCCGATCATCGTCCAGCGGCGGTCCAGCTTGCCGCCCGGGGCGAGGAGCCCGGCGAGCGGGCCGAGGAGGACCGCGCCGAAGAGCAGGGTGGCGAGGATCCGGACCCCGAAAACGGCGGCGACGGCGAGGGCCGCGCCGCGGTATCCGCCGCCGAAGGCCCCTTCCGAGGCCGCTGCCTGGAGTGCCAGGAGTACCAGCACCAGCAGGGCGAGGGCATCGCCGATGCCGCTCACCAGCTGGGCGCTCCACAGCCGGCGCAGCCGGGGGGTGCGCAGCAGTGCGCGCACCGCACGCTCGCGGGAATCCGCGGCTAGGGCGTCGTCGTAGGTGGGGTTCGCCGGGGCGGTCACGACCGCTGGCTGCTCGGCTCGCGTCATCCGCCCAGCCTATCCGCTGCGCTTGGCGGCTGCGGAAGCCTGTGGACAAGGTCCGGTGTGACCCCGCACCCACCTTCCGGGGCTCCGCCCCGGACCCCCCAACGGGTTGCGGCTGCGCGGCACCCCCGAAACCTGGAAGTGCCGCGCCGTTGCGGGGGCGCTGCCCCCGAGCCCCCGCGCCTCAAACGCCGGCGGGGCTGAAATGGCTACTCGTCCGTCGAGGACGCCGCTGCCTTCTTGGCCACCGTCTTCTTGGCGGTCGTCTTCTTGGCGGTCGTCTTCTTGGCCGCCGTCGTCTTCTTCGCGGCGGCGGTCTTCGTCGCCGTCGCCTTCGTTGCCGTCGCCTTCTTCGCCGGGGCCTTCTTGGCGGGGGCCTTCTTCGCCGTCTTCTTGGCCGGGCCCTTCGCGCGCTTCTCCGCGAGCAGCTCGTAGCCCCGCTCCGGCGTGATCGTCTCGACGTCGTCGTCCCGCCGCAGCGTCGCGTTCGTCTCGCCGTCCGTCACGTACGGACCGAAGCGGCCGTCCTTGACGACCACCGGCTTCTCGCTCACCGGGTCCGTGCCCAGTTCCTTCAGCGGCGGCTTGGCCGCGGCGCGGCCCCGCTGCTTCGGCTGCGCGTAGATGGCCAGGGCCTCGTCCAGCGTGATCGAGAAGAGCTGGTCCTCGGTCTCCAGGGACCGCGAGTCCGTGCCCTTCTTCAGGTACGGGCCGTAGCGGCCGTTCTGGGCCGTGATCTCCACGCCCTCGGCGTCCGCGCCCACGACCCGCGGCAGGGACATGAGGCGAAGCGCGTCCTCCAGCGTGACCGTGTCCAGGGTCATCGACTTGAAGAGCGAGGCCGTCCGCGGCTTGACCGCGTTCTTGCCCGTCTTCGGCGTGCCCTCGGGCAGGATCTCCGTCACGTACGGCCCGTAGCGACCGTCCTTCGCGACGATTTCGTTCCCGCTGATCGGGTCCTTGCCGAGCTCGAACTCGCCGCTCGGCTTCGCGAACAGCTCCTCCGCGTACTCGACCGTCAGCTCGTCCGGAGCCATGTCGTCCGGTACGTCGGCCCGCTGGTGGCCCTCCGCGTCCTTCTCGCCCCGCTCCACGTACGGCCCGTAGCGGCCGACCCGCAGCACGATGCCCTCGCCGACCGGGAAGGAGGAGATCTCCCGGGCGTCGATCGCGCCGAGGTCCGTGACCAGCTCCTTCAGACCGCCGAGCGCGTCACCGTCGGCCGGCACGACCGCGGTGGCCTCCTCCGAGCCGAAGTAGAACCGCTTCAGCCACGGCACGGACTGGGCCTCGCCCCGCGCGATGCGGTCGAGGTCGTCCTCCATCTTCGCGGTGAAGTCGTAGTCGACGAGCCGCCCGAAGTGCGTCTCCAGCAGGTTCACCACGGCGAACGAGAGGAAGGACGGCACGAGCGCCGTGCCCTTCTTGAAGACGTAGCCGCGGTCGAGGATCGTGCCGATGATCGACGCGTACGTCGACGGGCGGCCGATCTCGCGCTCTTCGAGCTCCTTGACCAGCGAGGCCTCGGTGTAGCGGGCCGGCGGCTTGGTCGAGTGCCCGTCCGCCGTGATCTCCTCGGCGGCGAGCGCGTCGCCCTCCGCGACCTGCGGCAGCCGCTTCTCGCGGTCGTCGAGCTCGGCGTTCGGGTCGTCCGCGCCCTCGACGTACGCCTTCATGAAGCCGTGGAAGGTGATCGTCTTGCCCGAGGCGGTGAACTCGACGTCGTGCCCGTCCGAGGCGCGGCCGCCGATCTTCACGGTGACGCTGTTGCCGACCGCGTCCTTCATCTGAGAGGCGACGGTCCGCTTCCAGATCAGCTCGTACAGGCGGAACTGGTCGCCGGTCAGACCCGTCTCGGCGGGCGTGCGGAAACGATCACCCGAAGGCCGGATCGCCTCGTGCGCCTCCTGCGCGTTCTTGACCTTGCCGGCGTAGACGCGCGGCTTCTCCGGCAGGTAGTCGGCCCCGTAGAGCTGCGTGACCTGCGCCCGCGCCGCCGACACCGCGGTGTCGGACAGCGTGGTGGAGTCCGTACGCATGTAGGTGATGAAGCCGTTCTCGTACAGCTTCTGCGCCACCTGCATCGTCGCCTTCGCACCGAAGCCCAGCTTGCGCGAGGCCTCCTGCTGGAGCGTCGTCGTACGGAAGGGGGCGTACGGAGAACGGCGGTACGGCTTGGACTCGACCGACCGGACCGCGAACGAGGTGTCGGCCAGGGCGGCGGCGAGCGCCCGCGCGTTCGCCTCGTCGAGGTGCAGCACCTCGCTCTTGAGCTGCCCGTTCGAGCCGAAGTCGCGGCCCTGCGCGACACGCTTGCCGTCCACCGTGTTCAGGCGGGCGACCAGGGTCGAGGGGTCGGAGGCGTCACCGGCACGCCCGGTGGAGAAGGTTCCGGTCAGGTCCCAGTACTCGGCGGAGCGGAAGGCGATGCGCTCGCGCTCCCGCTCGACGACCATGCGGGTGGCCACGGACTGGACGCGACCGGCCGACAGCCGCGGCATCACCTTCTTCCACAGGACCGGCGAGACCTCGTAGCCGTAGAGGCGGTCGAGGATGCGGCGGGTCTCCTGGGCGTCGACCATGCGCTGGTTCAGCTCGCGCGGGTTGGCGACGGCGTCGCGGATCGCGTCCTTGGTGATCTCGTGGAAGACCATCCGGTGGACGGGGACCTTGGGCTTGAGGACTTCCTGCAGGTGCCACGCGATGGCTTCGCCCTCGCGGTCCTCATCGGTGGCGAGGAAGAGTTCGTCGGAATCGGCCAGCAGCTCCTTGAGCTTCCTGACCTGGGCCTTCTTGTCCGCGTTGACCACGTAGATCGGCGCGAAGTCGTGCTCGACGTCCACGCCGAGGCGGCGGACCTCGCCGGTGTACTTGTCGGGAACCTCGGCCGCGCCGTTCGGGAGGTCGCGGATGTGCCCGACGCTCGCCTCGACGACGTATCCGGGGCCGAGGTAGCCCTTGATCGTCTTCGCCTTGGCTGGGGACTCGACGATGACGAGTCGGCGGCCGCCCTTTGCGGTCTCGCTAGTCGGGGACAACTTGGCTCTTCTCTCCGGTCGGCACTCGGTCGCGGTACGGCGACGCTGCGGAGTGTGACGGTACAACCCGCCCCCGTGTCAAACGGCAGAAGCCCGCAACGGCCACTCGAACGGTAACCCGACAAGTGCCGTTTCTGCCGCCCGGATGTCGCGGCGGAGCCTTCCCGATCACCGGGCCGGGTGGCCGGGGGGCCGTCTGGCCCCGCCCCCGCACCCCGCCCCGCGCCGGCTTTTCCCGGCCGGATCCACGCCGGTCAGGGCCCCGTGTCGGAGCCGCGCGGAGCGCCACGATCCGAAGGGCGCCGGCGTCCCGCCGCCGGGCCGGACCGGCGGTACGACCACGACGGGGCGCGCGCCCTCGGCCACCGGTGCACGGTGTGGGGCGCGCGCCCCCGTCCTGGCCTGCAGAGCGGCCCCGAACAGCGGGAACACCGTCGCGGCGAAGATCGCCGGACCGTTTTCCCCGCGGTTCCCCTTTACCCCTGGGCCACCCTCGGGATCCCCCCGGATCCCGCTGCACAGGACACTGCCAGCCGGTGGGATACACCGGGCGAACCCCGGGTTACATTCCGGTGCCGGCTACTGCCCGGGGCCCGCCACGGGCTCCAGGAAGCCCTGCTCGACCAGCATCCGGATGGCCTCCGGAGTCCGGTCCCGCAGGACGACCGGGTCCTCCTGCATCAGCTGCGCGATCGCGTCCAGGATCCGGCCGGCGGTCAGTGAGCCGTCACACACTCCGGCGAAGCCCGCGCCGACCGTGTCGACCTTGGTGGCGCGCCGCATCCCGCGGTGCTGCCGGAGCACGACATGCTCCGGATCCTCCGCGCCGGGCGCGCCGACCTGCTCCTGGACCACTTCCGCGGCCAGGGTGAAACGAGCCTCCAGCAGGGCCGCGTCGTCGTGCTCGCGCAGGTAGTCCTGGCGGGCGAAGTGGGCCAGGACGGTCTCGCCGAGCGGCTGCTCCACCGTGTGCGGCCATTCCTCGATCACGATCGAGGGCTCGGGCGTGTCCGACCGGCGCAAGGTGATCCAGCCGAAGCCGACGGACTTGGTCTTGCGGGCCTCGAACTCGTCCAGCCAGTCCTCGTACCGCTCCGCGTACTCGGCGGGGTCGCTCCGGTGGTCGCCCGCATCGCGCAGCCACAGCTCCGCGTACTGCGTCACGTCCTGCACGTCGCGCTGCACGATCCAGGCATCGCAGCCGCGCGGCACCCAGGAGCGGAGCCGCTCGTGCCAGTCCTCGCCGTCCACGTGCTGCCAGTTGCCGAGGAACTGCGCGTACCCGCCCGGGTTGAGGCGGGCTCCCGCCTCCTGGACCAGGGTCCGGCACAGGTCGTCGCCGCCCATGCCGCCGTCCCGGTACGTCAGCCGGGCGCCGGGGGAGATCACGAACGGCGGGTTCGACACGATCAGGTCGTACGTGGCCTCGCCGACCGGCTCGAAGAGCGACCCGGTGAGCAGTTCGGCCTCCGCGGCGCCGGACAGGGCCAGCGTCAAACGGGTGAATTCCAGAGCCCTGGGGTTGACGTCGGTGGCGGTGACCCGGGTGGCGTGCTGGGCGGCGTGCAGCGCCTGGATGCCCGAACCGGTGCCGAGGTCGAGGGCGGAGCCGACCGGGGTGCGGACGGTGATCCCGGCCAGGGTGGTGGAGGCGCCGCCGACTCCGAGGACCACGCCCTCCTCGCGGTTGCCGATGCCGCCGGCCCCGCCGACGGCGCAGCCGAGGTCGGAGACGATGAACCAGTCCTCGCCGTCCGGGCCGCCGTACGGGCGTACGTCGACGGTGGCGTGCACCTCGTCGCCCTCGCTCCGCAGCCAGCCGTCGGCCAGGGCCGCCTCGACGGGCAGCGCGGCCGTGGCGTGCACGTACGGCACGGGCTGCTGGAGCAGGAACAGCCGGACCAGGCTCGCGAGCGGGGTGTCGCCGGCGCCACGGGTGGCGCGCAGGGCCGGGACGGTCTCGCTGCGGGCCAGGGCGGCGTAGGCGGGGGCGCCGAGCAGGTCGAGCAGGCCGTCGGCGGTGAAACCGGCGGCCAGCAGGGCGCTGCGGAGCTCGGCGGCGTGGTCGGGCGTGGGAAGGCTGGTGGTACTCACGGGTCCATTGTGTCCGCTGGGGCCCGTCCTGCCGGTCAGCCCGGGCCCGGACGTGCGAAAGGGCGGCCGCGGTCCCCTTCCGGGACCCCCGGCCGCCCTGACGGGCGTTTCGGCTCGCCTGGGTCGGCGTACCGGCTCGCCTGATCGGCGTACCGGCTCGCCGCGTTACTTCGGCGAGGGCGACGGCGCCGCGACCTGGCAGCCCTTCTGACTGTTGATCGCCTTGTCCAGACCGCCCGCGTTCAGCGTGGACACCGCGTCCTTGCCGCCCTTGGTGGCTTCCTCGAGGCCGCCCGCGACCTCCTTGAGGCCGTCGGCGAACTTCGTCTGGTCCTTGGGGTCGAGGGCGTCCATCTTCGTCTTCAGGTCGGCGTAGCCCTTGGAGGCCGCCTCGAAGCCCTTGACCGCCGAGTCCAGGGTCGCCTGGCCGTTCTTGACCGGCGGAACTCCCGCCTCCTGCAGGGCGCTCCCCATCGCCTTGTACGACTCCGTCATGGTCCCGAAAGCCGCCGAGTCGGCCTTCTGGACCTCGTCGGGCTTACTGCTCTCGGTCGCCACCCGCTTGATCTCGGCGTTGGCCGTCTCGATCTTCTTGAGTTCGGGCTGCCACTGGTCGCAGACCTTCTTGGCCCAGGCGTTGGCCTTCTCGTCGCCGTCGTCCCCGCCGCAGCCGGACAGGACGAGCATCAGCACCGCACCGCCCGACAACGCGGCCGCAAGCTTCTTGTTCACCGGATTGGTCCCTTCGAAGGCTCTCGGCCCGGAAGATACACGGCTCCCATCCGGCCACGCACAAAGGCGGACAGACGGCGCGTCAGTCCGCGCCGCCTGTCCGCCGTTCGGGCGTACGGCCGGCCCTGCCCGGCTCTGCCCGTCCCGCTGCCCGACCTCCGGTCAGGAGACCGTCGCGGGGTCGGCCTGCTGGGCCACCCGCTCGGCGGCTCCGCCCTCGGTCTCGTCGCCGACGGCGATGCCGCGGCGCTTGGAGACGTACACCGCGCCGACGATGACGCCGATCGCGACGATCGCCACGACCGCCCGCACGGTCGGGTTGGTGTCCGCGCCGTAGCTGAACTGCACGACGGCCGGGGCGATCAGCAGCGCCACCAGGTTCATGACCTTGAGCAGCGGGTTGATGGCCGGACCGGCGGTGTCCTTGAACGGGTCGCCGACCGTGTCGCCGATGACGACCGCCTCGTGCGCCGCACTGCCCTTGCCGCCGTGGTGGCCGTCCTCGACCAGCTTCTTCGCGTTGTCCCACGCGCCACCGGAGTTGGCGAGGAAGACGGCCATCAGCGTGCCGGTGCCGATGGCGCCCGCGAGGAAGGAGCCGAGCGCGCCCACGCCGAGGGAGAAGCCCACGGCGATGGGCGTGAGGACGGCGAGCAGGCCGGGCGTGGCGAGCTCGCGCAGCGCGTCCTTGGTGCAGATGTCGACGACGCGCCCGTACTCGGGCTTCTCGGTGTAGTCCATGATCCCCGGGTGCTCGCGGAACTGGCGGCGCACCTCGTAGACCACGGCGCCCGCGGAGCGGGAGACCGCGTTGATCGCGAGGCCGGAGAACAGGAACACGACGGCCGCGCCCAGGATCAGCCCGACGAGGTTGTTGGGCTGTGCGATGTCCAGGCTGAGGTTCATCTCCCCGGCCTTGGCACCCACGTCCTTGACCGCCGTGGCGATCGCGTCGTTGTACGAGCCGAAGAGCGCGGCCGCGGCCAGCACGGCCGTGGCGATGGCGATGCCCTTGGTGATGGCCTTGGTGGTGTTGCCCACGGCGTCCAGGTCGGTCAGGACCTGCGCACCGGCGCCCTCGACGTCGCCGGACATCTCGGCGATGCCCTGGGCGTTGTCGGAGACGGGCCCGAAGGTGTCCATGGCGACGATGACGCCGACGGTGGTGAGCAGGCCGGTGCCGGCCAGGGCCACCGCGAAGAGCGCGAGCATGATCGACGTACCGCCGAGCAGGAACGCCCCGTAGACGCCGAGGCCGATGAGCAGCGCCGTGTAGACGGCGGACTCCAGGCCGACGGAGATGCCGGCGAGGACGACGGTGGCCGCGCCGGTCAGGGAGGACTTGCCGATGTCCCGGACGGGACGGCGGTTGGTCTCGGTGAAGTAGCCGGTCAGCTGCTGGATCAGGGCCGCGAGCACGATGCCGATGGCGACGGCGACGACGGCCAGGACGCGCGGGTCACCGGAGTGGTTGGTGATCGCGGGGTTCTCGACGCCGACGAGCTCCTTGTAGGTGGCCGGCAGGTAGGCGTAGACGGCGATCGCGACCAGCACGAGGGAGATCACCGCGGAGATGAAGAAGCCGCGGTTGATGGCGGTCATGCCGCTGCGGTCGGACCGGCGCGGGGCGACCGCGAAGATGCCGATCATCGCCGTGATCACGCCGATCGCGGGGACGATCAGCGGGAAGGCGAGGCCCAGGTCGCCGAAGGCGGCCTTGCCGAGGATGAGTGCGGCCACCAGGGTGACGGCGTAGGACTCGAAGAGGTCGGCCGCCATTCCGGCGCAGTCTCCGACGTTGTCGCCCACGTTGTCGGCGATGGTCGCGGCATTGCGCGGGTCGTCCTCCGGAATGCCCTGCTCGACCTTGCCGACCAGGTCGGCGCCGACGTCGGCGGCCTTGGTGAAGATGCCGCCGCCCACGCGCATGAACATCGCGATCAGGGCGGCGCCGAGGCCGAAGCCCTCCAGGACCTTGGGGGCGTCGGCGGCGTAGACCAGGACGACGCAGGAGGCGCCGAGGAGGCCGAGGCCGACGGTGAACATGCCGACCACGCCGCCCGTACGGAAGGCGATCTTCATCGCCTTGTGGGAGACCTCGGTCAGGTCCTTGGCGGGTTCGCCCTCGGCCGGGGTGGCCTCGCGGGCGGCGGCGGCGACGCGGACGTTGGCACGGACCGCGAGGCGCATGCCGATGTAGCCGGTGGCCGCCGAGAAGATGGCGCCGACGAGGAAGAAGGCGGACCGTCCCGCCCGCTGGGTCCAGTCGTCGGCGGGGAGCAGGAAGAGCAGGAAGAAGACCACGACGGCGAAGACGCCGAGCGTGCGCAACTGCCGGCCGAGGTAGGCGTTGGCGCCTTCCTGGACGGCCGCGGCGATCTTCTTCATGCTGTCGGTTCCCTCGTCGGCGGCGAGGACCTGGCGGACCAGGATCTGCGCGACGACGAGTGCGGCGAGTGCCACGGCCGCAATGACGATCACGATGAGCCGATTGTCATCGGTGAGTACTGCGGATGCCAGATCAGTGGTGCGATCCGACGCGATAGGGGTGAAGAGCCCCGTCATTCGTCCTCCTTGACGTGATGAGCTCAAGATGTGGACGGATTGTAGGGAGCGCGCCCTGATCAAAACAGTGCGCAGGAACCGGAATTGGCGCGCTCTTGCTCCTCAGCAATAGATCGCGTCACTCCATTACCCCCGAAAGCGGTAACGGGGCAAAAGCATTGACGCCTGATCATTGATCTAGGGAAAATGAAAAAGGCCCTGCTCGGCAGGGCCTTGATAAAGATCGGAAGATACGATGTTCGTGCGCGCGGTGGATCTTACGGAAGCTCGGAAGCCCCGGAGACGGGCCAGCTCATCCGGATGGTCCCGCCCGATTCCCCACTGGTCACCTCGACGTCGTCGACGAGCCCGCTGATCACGGCGAGACCCATCTCGTCCTCGGCTTCGACATCGGCGTCCAGGACGGCGTCGATGCCGGACACGGTGTCGGCCGAGCCGCCGCCCGGGCCGGGAACCTCGTCGCCGACCTCGATGGAGAACAGCTTGTCCTCCTCGGTCAGCACCACCCGGACGGGCGCGGTCAGCCCGTTGCTGCGGTGGAGCCCGACGGCACGCGAGCAGGCCTCGCCCACGGCGAGGCGGACCTCGTCGAGGACGGCTTCCTCCACGCCGGCCCGGCGCGCCACGGCGGCCGCGACCAGGCGGGCCGTCCGGACGTGTTCGGGCTGGGCGCTGAAGCGCAGTTCAACGGTGGCCATGCGCGTCCCCCTCGGACTACGGGCGTGCCTTGACAGGGGCCCGGGCCATCCATGGCCCGGTGCCCCATATCTCCTCGTCGGCTCCGTGCGGCCCGGAGGCTGCCGGAAGACCGCCTGGAGCCGTCAGTCGGTGGCGTTGACGGCGTCTTCCACAGTGGTGTGGATAGGGAACACCTTGGTCAGACCGGTGATGCGGAAGATCTTCAGGATGCGCTCCTGGTTGCACACCAGACGCAGCGAACCCTCGTGCGCGCGGACGCGCTTGAGGCCTCCCACGAGCACACCAAGTCCGGTGGAGTCGAGGAAGTCCACTCGCTCCATGTCGACAACCAGGTGGTAGCTGCCGTCGTTCACCAACTCGACCAACTGCTCGCGCAGCTTGGGCGCGGTATACACATCAATCTCGCCACCGACCTCTACGACCGTACGGTCGCCGACAGTGCGAGTCGACAGGGACAGGTCCACGGATCCTCCAGCACCTTGCTATCGAGCGGCGCCCCCCAGGGGCCTCCCCACCCGAAGGTAGGCGAGGGATTGGCTGCCGCGATGGCATTCAATCACTTACCGGCAGGCGCGCACGACGCCTTCGGACCATTGTCCCGCACGCCGGTGACACACTCGGTTCCGATGGCCAATACTCACCGTCCCGGTCGGCCCACGGCAACCGCGGACCCTCGACCCACCCCCGGCACGGTCCTGGACCGCCTGTCACGGGGGCCTTCCCGAGCTGCGCGCATCACCCATACGGAGCACTTGCCCCCTCGGGAGGGCCGTCATGCAGTCTGGCCCGACCGCATCCGAACGGATGTCGCAGCCGCCATCCGGTCCGCCGGAATCGAACACCCGTGGGAACACCAGGCCGCGGCCGCCGAGCACGCCCTGGACGGCGAATCCGTGGTCGTCGCCACCGGCACCGCCTCCGGCAAGTCCCTGGCCTACCTCGCGCCCGTGCTCTCGGCCCTGGCGGACGGCGCGGAGGCCCCGAACGGCAGGGGTGCGACCGCCCTGTACCTGGCCCCCACCAAGGCCCTGGCGGCCGACCAGCGGCGCGCCGTACGGGAACTGGCCGCCCCGCTGGGCAACGCCGTCCGCCCCGCGGTCTACGACGGGGACACGCCCGTCGAGGAACGCGAGTGGGTGCGCCAGTACGCGAACTACGTCCTGACCAACCCCGACATGCTGCACAGCGGGATCCTCCCGGCCCACCCGCGCTGGGCCTCCTTCCTGCGGGCCCTGCGCTACGTCGTGATCGACGAGTGCCACACCTACCGCGGGGTCTTCGGCTCCCACGTGGCCCAGGTGCTGCGCCGGCTGCGGCGGCTGTGCGCCCGCTACGGCTCGGAACCGGTCTTCCTGCTGGCCTCCGCCACCGCCAGCGACCCGGCCGCCGCCGCGTCCCGGCTGACCGGCGTACGGGTGATCGAGATCACCGACGACGCCTCACCGCGCGGCGAGCTGGTCTTCGCCCTGTGGGAGCCGCCGCTGCTCACCGAGCTGCGGGGCGAGAAGGGCGCACCGGTGCGCCGCACCGCCACCGCCGAGACCGCCGACCTGCTGACCGACCTGGTCGTCCAGGGAGTCCGTACGGTCGCCTTCGTCCGCTCCCGGCGCGGCGCCGAGCTGATCTCCGTGATCGCCCAGGAACGGCTCGCGGAGGTGGACCGCTCCCTCGTCCGGCGTGTCGCCGCCTACCGGGGCGGCTACCTGCCCGAGGAGCGCCGGGCCCTGGAGCGGGCCCTGCACTCCGGCGAGCTGCTGGGCCTGGCCGCCACGACCGCCCTGGAGCTGGGCGTGGACGTCTCCGGCCTGGACGCCGTCCTGATCACCGGCTACCCGGGCACCCGGGCCTCCCTGTGGCAGCAGGCCGGCCGGGCCGGGCGCTCGGGCCAGGGCGCCCTGGCCGTGCTGATCGCCCGGGACGACCCGCTGGACACCTACCTCGTCCACCACCCCGAGGCGCTGTTCCGCCAACCGGTGGAGGCCACCGTCCTGGACCCCGACAACCCGTACGTCCTGGCCCCCCACCTGTGCGCGGCGGCGGCGGAGCTGCCGCTGACCGAGGCGGACCTGGAGCTCTTCGGCCCGGCGACCGAGGACCTCCTGCCCCAGCTCGAAGCGGCGAAGCTGCTGCGCCGCCGGGCGACGGCCTGGCACTGGACCCGGCGGGAGCGGGCCTCGGACCTGACCGACATCCGGGGCGGCGGCGGCCGCCCGGTGCAGATCGTCGAGGCCGCGACCGGCCGGCTGCTGGGCACGGTCGACGAGTCCGCGGCCCACACCGCCGTCCACGAGGGGGCCGTCCACCTCCACCAGGGCCGCACGTATCTCGTGAAGCACCTGGACCTGGAGGACTCGGCGGCCCTCGTGGAAGAGGCGAACCCGCCCTTCTCCACCACCGCCCGCGACACCACCTCCATCTCCATCCTGGAGACCGAGACCGAGATCCCGTGGGGCTCGGCCCGGCTCTGCTTCGGTTCCGTCGAGGTCACCAACCAGGTCGTCTCCTATCTGCGGCGCAAACTGATCACCGGCGAGGTCCTGGGCGAGACCAAACTGGACCTCCCGCCCCGCACCCTGCGCACCCGGGCCGTGTGGTGGACGGTGACCGAGGACCAGCTCGACGAGGCCCGAATCAACCCGGAGATCCTCGGCGGCGCCCTGCACGCCGCCGAGCACGCCTCCATCGGCCTGCTCCCGCTGTTCGCCACCTGCGACCGCTGGGACATCGGCGGCGTCTCCGTGCCGCTGCATCCCGACACCCTCCTCCCCACGGTCTTCGTCTACGACGGCCACCCCGGCGGCGCCGGCTTCTCGGAGCGCGCCTTCCACACGGCCCGCGCCTGGCTGACGGCGACCCGGGACGCGATCGCCTCCTGCGAGTGCGAGGCGGGCTGCCCCTCCTGCATCCAGTCCCCCAAGTGCGGCAACGGCAACGACCCCCTCCACAAACGCGGCGCCATCCGCCTCCTCACCCGCCTCCTCTCGGAATCCCCACAAACCCCTCCCATCGGGCCCTGACCGTGCCCTGGCCCGCCCGCTGACCCGTGCGCTGCCTCCGGGCCCTGCCCCGAGCTCCTGGGCCCTGAGCCGGGCGCTCAGGGCGGCGCCGCCCGGGGCGGACCCGCGGGCGCGGGCGCTCAGGGCGGTGCCGCCCGCGGCGGGCCCGCGCGGGCCGCGATCGTGGCGGTGAACGGACCCGCCGCGACCCGGGCCCTGACCTCGGCGACCTCGCCCCACAGATGGCACCCGCCGAGTTCCGCGCCCTGCGCCCGGGCCACCCGCAGCGCCGTGGCACAGGCCGTCTGCGGCCCGTGGGCCCAGGTGGCCGCCGCCGCGAGCGCCGCCAGGTCGGCGGCCGCCGCCGCACGGTGGCGGGCCACGACGGCCTGGCCGAGGAGCAGCACACCGCCGAACACCGTGCCCAGCACCGTCGCCACCAGCGCCGCCCAGACCGTGGCCGAGCCCCGGTCCCGGCCCCCGTAAGGGCTCACGGCGGCGGCCCCACGCTGTCCTCCGCCAGCGCGACCGCCCGCGCGCCGAGCCGTACCGGCAGCCCGCCCGGACCCGGGGCCGGCGCCGCCACCCGGACCTGCCAGAGGTCGCCCACCCGCTCCAGCTCCACCTGCGACCCCGGCGGGGCGGCCGCCCGGGCCGCCGCCACGGCCCCCTCCGCCGACTCCGACCTGGACGCTGCCCGGGCACCGGCCCGGGCCGCGTCCACACACCGGATCTGCGCGGCCGCCGCCATCAGCGCCCACACCAGCAGCGCCGCGAACAGGACCAGGGCCGGAATCACCAGGGCCGCCTCAGCCGTCACATATCCCCGGTCCCGCATTTCCCGGGCGCCCCGCGACTTACCCTCAGAACGGCACATCGAGCGCCTTCCCGATGGTCGACTGAAGGGCCGTGGCCACGACTTCGCTCGTCACCACCTTGTAGAGAACGGCCGCGAATGCGCAGGCCGCGATCGTGCCCATGGCGTATTCCGAAGTGGACATCCCCGCATCGCTCCCGCGACCGCTCAGCGCCGTCCGCACGCGAAACCAGATGATCCTCATGGCAACCTCCTGTGGAATTTCCGTTGTTGATGTAGGTGGTCAATGCGACTTCAGGTGTTCGAGAGAAGTCCCGAGGCCATACCGATCACCACCGGCGCGACCCCGATCGCGAGAAATGCGGGGAGGAAACACAACCCGACCGGTGCGGTGACCAGCACCGCAGCCCGCTGCGCCCGTGCTCCCGCCCGGCGGGCCCGGTCCTCCCGGAGCCCGGACGCGAGCCGGGAGACCGGTTCCGCCGCGGGCGCCCCCGTCCAGGCGGCCCGTTCCAGGCATTCCGCGAGCTCCCGGGCGCCCGGTATCTCCGCCAACCTCCCCCACCCGGCGCCCGGTTCGCCGCCGAGCCGCAGCTCCGCCCCGGCTCGCGCCAGCCGCTCGCCCACGGGGCCGCCCAGCGACTCCCCCACCACCTCCGCGGCCTCCACCGGGCCCGCCCCGGCCGCCAGGCACGCGGCCAACAGATCCGCGGCGAACGGCAACTGACGCTCCGCCTCCCTCGGATCCACCCCGGCCGGGGGTCGCGCCCGGGCCTGCCACCGCCGCACCCCGAGCGCGGCCAGGACTCCGACGGCCACACCCGCCATCCCGCCGACGAGCACCCAGCCCGCCAGCAGCGCCCCGGCGGGCCCGGCCCACACCGCCGCGACACCCCGCGCACCGGCGCCGAACACCGGCCCACGAAGGCCCCCCTCCGCCCCCAGCAGGGCCCCGATCCTGCGCCGGGCCGCCCGTGCCCGGATCCGCGCCGTCACCGCCGAGAGCGCGCACAGCGCCACCGCCGCCAGGCACAGGGCGATCCCCAGCCTGTGGACGACGAAGCCGCCCATCACCGCTCCCCCGCCCGCACGATCTGCCGGCACCACAGCAGCCCCAGCGCCTCCAGCACCGCACCCACCAGGAGGCAGCCCCACCCCATCGGGGTGTGCAGCAGCACCCGCAGGGGATCCGCGCCCAGCCCGGTCCCGATCAGCAGGCCCACCAATGGCAGCAGGGCCAGCACCACCACCGTCGACCGCGCTCCCGCCAGCTGGGCCCGCAGCGACTCCTGGCGGTCCCGCTCGGCCCGCAGCGCTCCCTCCAGCCGGTCCAGTCCGGCGGCCAGTCCCGCACCGCCGTCCACCGACACCCGCCAGCAGGCGGCCATCCCGGCCAGCCCCTCCGCGCCGGGCTCCCGCGCCGCCTGGCGCAGCGCCCCGGGCACGTCCCCGCCGAACGCGGCGGCGGCCAGCACACCCGCCTCCACCGCGCCCGGCCCGCCCGGGCCGGCGGCCGTCCGCCGCATCGCCGCGGTCAGCGCCTGGCCGGGCTGGGCTCCCGCTCGCAGCTCTCCCGCCGCCGCCCCGCACAGGGCCACCACCTCGGTGGCCCGCGCCGCCCGGGCCCGCTCCCGCGACCGTGCCCGCAGCCACCGCCGCACCAGGGGCATCGCGGCCGCTCCCGCCAGCAGCGGGACCACCGAACCGCCCAGCGCCGCGACCACGAGCCCGGCCCCGAGGCAGGCCCACTCCCGCCACCGCGCCGCCCGCACCCGTACCGCGACGAGCAGGCGCTCCCGCTTCGCCGGTCCGCCCGCAATCCCCGGACCGCCCCCGGCGAGCACCATCCGGGCCCGCCGGGACACCCGGTCACCCCCGGAGAGCCCCCAGGCAGCCGCCCCGGCGCACAGCACCCCGGCGAACACCGGCACCGGCAGCCCCGCCCCGGCGCTCATCGGGCACCCCGCAGCAGCGGCCGAAGCCGTTCCCAGCCCCGCTCCCGTACGAAGCCCCGAGCGGCCCAGCGCAGCGCCGGTACGGTCACCACCAGTCCGGCGGCGTCCCGTTCCAGCACGTGCACCTCGGCCACCCGGCGCCGCCCCTCGCGGTCCCGGACCAGGTGGAGCACCAGGGTCAGCGCGGCCGCCAACTGGCTGTGCAGGGCCGCCCGGTCGAGCCCCGCGGCCGTCCCCAGGGCCTCCAGCCGGGCCGGGACATGGGCGGCGGCATTGGCGTGGACCGTGCCGCAGCCCCCCTCGTGCCCGGTGTTCAGGGCGGCGAGCAGGTCGGCCACCTCCGCGCCCCGGACCTCGCCCACCACCAGCCGGTCGGGCCGCATCCGCAGCGCCTGCCGGACCAGATCGGCCAGCGTGACCAGGCCCGCCCCCTCCTGATTGGCCGGCCGGGTCTCCAGCCGCACCACATGCGGATGGTCGGGGCGCAGCTCGGCCGAATCCTCGGCCAGTACGATCCGCTCACCGGGGCCGACCAGCCCCAACAGGGCACTGAGCAGGGTGGTCTTCCCGGTCCCCGTCCCACCGGAGACGAGGAACGACAGCCGGGCCTCGACCATGTCGCGGAGCAGCCGGTGCCCACCGGGCGGCAGCGTCCCCGCTGCGACGAGCTCCTCCAGCGTGAACGCCCGCGGCCGCACCACCCGCAGCGAGAGGCAGGCCGAACCGACGGAGACCGGCGGCAGCACGGCGTGCAGCCGGGTGCCGTCCGGCATCCGGGCGTCCACCCAGGGCCGGGCGTCGTCCAGCCGCCGCCCCGCCACGGCGGCCAACCGCTGGGCGAGCCTGCGCACGGCCTCGGCGTCGGCGAAGGTGACCCCGGTCAGCTCCAGCCCGCCACCGCGGTCCACCCACACCCGGTCGGGGGCCGCCACCAGCACGTCGGTGACCTCGGGATCGGCGAGCAGCGCCTCCAGCGGGCCGGCGCCGACCAGCTCGGACCGCAACTCGGCGGCCACACCCAGCACTTCCGCGTCCCCCAGCAGCCGGCCCTGGGCCCGCAGGGCCGCCGCCACCCGCGCCGGGGTCGGTTCCGCCCCGCTCTCGGCGAGCCGCCGGCGCACCGCGTCCAGCAGTACCGCGCTCATGCCGGCACCCCCTGCGCGGAGCCGAGCGCCCGCTGCCAGAAGCCGTCGCAGAAGCGGGCCAGCGCGCCCCGCCCCTGCGCCCCCGGCGGCTCCCCCTCGGCCACCCGCCCCGGGAGTCCCACCTCGACCGGCACCTCGCCGGCCAGCGGCGCCCCCAGCAGCCCGGCCACGGCCTCCGCATCGAGTCCGCCCGGGCAGCGGCCCCGTACGACGACACGCACGTCCCGGGCCACCATCCGCACTCCGGCCGCCACCCGGCCCGCGGCGGCCACCGCCCGCAGCTCGCCCGGCACGACCATCAGCACCAGGTCGAGCTGCGCCAGCACCTCGGCCACGGCTTCGTCCACCCGCCGCGGGAGGTCGACCACCACGACCCCGCCCCGGCGGCGCGCGGCGGCCACCACCGACCGGATCGCGGCGGGCGGCACCACCACCCGGTGGTCCCCGCGGTCCCAGCTGAGCACCCGCAGGGCGTGCACCTCGGGCAGGGACTCCTCCAGCGCTCCGGCCCCGACCCTCCCCCGCGAGCCCGCGAAGTCCGGCCAGCGCAGTCCCTCGGCGCTCTCGCCCCCGAGCAGTACGTCCATGCCCCCACCCAGCGGGTCGCCGTCGATGAGGATGGTCCGCTCCCCGGCGCGGGCGGCCCGGACCGCGAGTGCGCAGGCCAGGGTGGAGGCTCCCGCCCCGCCGCTGCCGCCGATCACCCCGACGGCGAGGGCGGGCCGCCCGGCTCCCTCGACGACATCGGCGATGCGGTCGACGAGCCGGCTCTCGGCGTCGGGGAGCCGCAGCACCTCCTCGGCGCCGATCTCCACGGCCCGCTGCCATACGAGGGGGTCGTCCAGGTCCCGGCCGACGAGGAACACCCCGGCCCTGCGCGGCGCCCCGCACACCCGCCGTGCGGCGTCGTCCCCGACCAGCACGAGCGGCGCGGACTCCCACCCAACACTTCCGACTTCCCCGGCACTTGCGACATCCCCGGCACTTGCGCTGTCCGCACCGCCTGCCCCGCCCTGCTCGGGCAGGTCATGGTGCACATGCGGCTCGGCTCCCGCGGCGGCGCACAGCCTCAGCAGGTCGTCGAGCAGCAGCGGATCCTCGGTGATGATCAGCGGCCGGCCGCCTCCCGGAGCGGATCCGGCCGCCGTCCCGATCCCCGCTCCGGCCCCCGGACCCCGTCCGGCCACCACGGACTCCGGCGTTTCACACGACTTCGATCGAGCCACGATCTCCGCCTCCTTCTCACTGCAAATCCAGCACCACGGACTTCGCGGCTGGAATCACCGTGCAGCGATCAGGAAAAAGAAGTGGATCTTGCTCGATAACTGTGGACAACCCATCGATTGTGAATAACCCGGTCACCCTCACAGGTGAGTTCCGGAGCGCGGCGGAACCACTACGCACCGTCACGAGTCTGATGTGGTGAGGGCCTTCGCCGCGTCGGCCCGCACAAGAGGAAGGGCCAAAGGGATGGTCACTTGGAGCCGAAGGCAGGGACGCGAACCGCGTCCGGACATGCGACGACCCCCGCCGGGGGGGAGAGCGGGGGTCGTCCCCACGGTCCGACTCGGGGGGGGAGGAGCCAGACCGGGTTAGCACGGTCGCGAACGATCCGTGACTTCCATGGTGTACCCGAGAGCCTTCTCAGGCAAACCCACGCGCCACACCTTACGCCGAATGGTGGGCGCATATGCTCGGGGCGTGGAAAATCAGCCCTTGCCGCACTCCTCGCCTCGCACCGCAGCCTTCTTCGACCTGGACAAGACGGTCATTGCGAAGTCGAGCACCTTGACGTTCAGCAAGTCCTTCTACCAAGGCGGCCTGATCAACCGGCGAGCCGTGTTGCGCACCGCGTACACGCAGTTCATCTTCCTGGCCGGCGGCGCCGACCACGATCAGATGGAACGCATGCGGGAGTACCTGTCCGCCCTCTGCAAGGGGTGGAACGTGCAGCAGGTGCGGGAGATCGTCGCGGAAACCCTGCACGACCTCATCGACCCGATCATCTACGACGAGGCCGCGTCCCTGATCGAGGCCCATCACACGGCGGGCCGCGACGTGGTCATCGTGTCGACCTCCGGCGCGGAAGTGGTCGAGCCGATCGGGGAGATGCTCGGTGCGGACCGGGTCGTCGCCACGCGCATGGTCGTGGGCGAGGACGGGTGCTTCACCGGCGAGATCGAGTACTACGCCTACGGACCCACCAAGGCGGAAGCCGTGCGCGAGCTCGCGGAGTCCGAGGGGTACGACCTCGCCCGCTGCTACGCCTACAGCGACTCGGCCACCGACGTCCCGATGCTGGAGGCGGTCGGACACCCGCACGCCGTCAACCCGGACCGGGCACTGCGGCGCGAAGCGGTGGCGCGCGAATGGCCGGTACTGGTCTTCAACCGGCCGGTACGGCTGAAGCAGCGGCTGCCCGGGCTGTCGATGCCGGCGCGTCCGGCGCTGGTCGCCGCGGCGGCCGTCGGTGCGGCTGCCGCCACCGCCGGCCTGGTCTGGTACGCGAGCCGGCGCAGGGCCAATGCGCTGGCCGCCGCCGCGTCCGCCTGAATGTCCTGACCTGCGGAGATATGGCCTGTCCGGTTCGCCCGGACTCGCACCGGAAAGTAAAAAGTGGAGCCAGGGGTTTCCCTTGGCTCCGAAGCGGAGTACAAATAAAGCAACGGCCCGCGAGACCAAAGAACATCCGAGAGGATCATCTTTAAAACGCAGTAAGGCCCACGGACCGAAGCATGAACGCCGAGCACCCACGCGACGTCGACCCGTCGATTACGGGCCAGCCGCACCAGGTAACGGGCAAAGTCCCCGACCTGATGGGCAACTATCGAGGACGCTTGGTAACTGGGCGTAAATGCCAGCGGCGACACCAAAGCAGTACGGTGTCGCCGCAACCCATGTCCGGGCACAAACGGACGGAAACGTACGAGAACCTCAGGCCGCGCCGCGCTGCAGGGCTTCGCAGACCGCCGTCGACTCACGGACGCCGAGCTCGATCGCGCGCCCGCAGTGGGCGATCCAGGCACCCATCCCCTCCGGAGTGCCGGAGACATAGCCCTCGAAGGCGGCCAGGTACGCCTCGCGCCCCTGCTCCGCGTGGCCGACCTCCGCCGGGCAGATCGCCTTCGGGTCCAGTCCGCTGTTGATCAGGACGATGCGCTCGGCCGCCCGCGCGACCAGCCCGTTGTACGAGGCGAACGGGCGCAGGGCCAGCAGCTCGCCGTGCACCACCGCCCCCGTGATCAGCGCCGGGGCGGAACCGCCCGCGATGATCAGGCGCGACAGGCCGTCCAGCCGGCCCGCGACCTCCTCCGCGCTGGGCAGCGGAAGCTCCACCAGGGGCTCGACCACCGGCTCGCCCGCCAGTCGGGGGCGGCCCACCACGTCCCCCTCCGCCGTCGACCCCGACGCCACGAGGTGCAGCCGCGCCAGCACTCGTAGCGGCGACTGGCGCCAGATGCTCAGCAGCTGCCCGGCCTCCGCCGTGAGCCGCAGCGCGGCGCCCACCGTCAGGGCCTCCGGCTCCGACCCGAAGTCGGTCCGGCGGCGCACCTCTTCCAGCGCCCAGTCCGCACCGGACAGCGCCGCGCTCCCGCGGGCACCGCGCAGGGCGGCCTCCGAGGTGATCTCGCCGCTGCGGCGGCGCATCACCCGGTGTCCGTAGACCCGGTCCACGGCCTTGCGTACGGAATCCACGGACTCGGCGACACCCGGCAGCCCGGCCAGTGCGGCCAACGGGTCAGAAGCGCTACTCATAAGTAGGGAGCCTACGCACTGCGCACCCATAGCACCGACCCCTCCTTGGAGTGGTCTTCTTCACTCACCTTGACAACACCCTGCTACCGACCCGCTACGCTTGGTGAACATGAAGATCGCTTTCGTGGGAAAGGGCGGCAGCGGCAAGACCACGCTGTCCTCCCTCTTCATCCGCCACCTCGCCGCCAATGAGGCCCCCGTCGTCGCGGTGGACGCCGACATCAACCAGCACCTGGGCGCCGCGCTCGGACTCGGCGAGGACGAGGCCGCCGAACTGCCCGCCCTGGGCGCGCACCTGCCCCTGATCAAGGAGTACCTGCGGGGCTCCAACCCGCGCATCGCGTCCGCCGACACGATGATCAAGACCACCCCGCCCGGCCGCGGATCGCGCCTGCTGCGGGTCACCGAGGACAACCCGGTGTACGAGGCCTGCGCGCGCACGCTGCTGCTCGACGGGGAGCCCGTACGGCTCATGGCCACCGGGCCGTTCACCGAGGCCGACCTGGGCGTGGCCTGCTACCACTCCAAGGTCGGAGCGGTCGAGCTCTGCCTCAACCACCTGGTCGACGGCCAAGACGAGTACGTCGTCGTCGACATGACGGCCGGCTCCGACTCCTTCGCCTCGGGCATGTTCACCCGCTTCGACGTGACCTTCCTGGTCGCCGAACCGACCCGCAAGGGCGTCTCCGTCTACCGCCAGTACAAGGAGTACGCGCGGGACTTCGGGGTCGCGCTCAAGGTCATCGGCAACAAGGTGCAGGGGCCCGAGGACATCGAGTTCCTCCAGGACGAGGTGGGCGAGGACCTGCTGGTCACCGTCGGACACTCCGACTGGGTACGGGCGATGGAAAAGGGCCGCCCGGCCCCGTTCGAGCTGCTGGAGGCGACCAACCGGCTCGCCCTCCAGGGGCTCCAGGACGCCGCCGACGACTCCTACGCGCACCGCGACTGGGTCCGGTACACCGAGCAGATGGTGCGGTTCCACCTCAAGAACGCGGAGAGCTGGGGCAACGCCAAGACCGGGGTCGACCTGGCGGACCAGGTCGACCCCGATTTCATCCTGCGCGAGGATGCCGAAGTCGCCGAAGGGACCGAGGGGATGGAAGGTACGGAGGGGATGGAGGCGGTCGTCAGCCCTCGTCCGCACCTTCAGCAGCCGGCTCCGCAGCCGGCTTGACGCCCGCGGGGGCGGCCGGCGACGCCGGCGGCCCCGCGGTCAGGAACTTCGTCCAGCCCTCCTTCGGCGTCTCGCCGACGTCGAGGCTGCGCATCCACTCCAGGGCCTTCGGGTCCTGGGCGTCCAGCCAGTCCACCAGCTCCCGGAACGGCACGCAGCGGACCTCCTTCTGGGTGCACATGCCCTTGATCGACTCTTCGACGGCACGCATGTAGGTGCCGCCGTTCCAGGACTCGAAGTGGTTGCCGATGATCAGCGGTGCGCGGTTGCCCTGGTAGACGCGGTCGAAGGCCTGCCGCAGGCCGTCGCGCATCTGGTCGCCCCAGTACTTGTGCTGCGAGGGGTCGCCCTGGGAGGTCGTCCCGGACTGGTTGACCATGTAGTTGTAGTCCATGCTCAGGGTGTCGAACGCGCGCCCCGGCATGGGCACCAGCTGGAGCGGCAGATCCCAGAGACCGTCCGTCTTCTTGGGCCAGATCTGCTTGCTGATACCGCTGGAGTCGTAGCGGAAACCCATGTCCTTCGCGGCCAGCATGAAGTTCTTCTGGCCTTCGAGGCAGGGGGTGCGGGCGCCGATGAGCTCCTTGTCGTAGTCGAAGGGGAGCGCCTCCATGCTCTTCAGGCCCGCATTGGTCTTCCAGTTCTTGACGAAGGACTTGGCCTGGTTGATCTCGCTCTTCCACTCGTCCACGGACCAGGTGCCGACGCCGCCGTCGGGTCCGCAGAAGTGGCCGTTGAAGTGGGTGCCGACCTCGTTGCCCTCCAGCCAGGCCGCGCGGACCTGGGTGGCGGTGTCCTTGATGCCCTGGAGGTCGCCGAAGCCGATTTCGGAGCGGCCGGGCGAGTGCTGCGGCGCGGTGTAGAGGGAGCTCTTCTCCTCCGGGAGCATGTAGACGCCGCTGAGGAAGTACGTCATGCGGGCGTTGTACTTCTTGCCGACCTCGCGGAAGTGCGAGAAGAGCTTCTGGCTGTCCTCTCCCGCCCCGTCCCACGAGAACACCACGAACTGCGGCGGCTTTTCGCCGGGCTTCAGCTTCTGCGCCTTCTGTACGTTCGGCTGCGGGCCGGTGTACGCGGTCGAGCCGTCACCGATGAGCCGGTTGACGCTGCCAGGAGCCTCCGGAGCGGCGGCGCCCTTCCTCGCGTTCGGGGCCCCGGGAGCCGGGGACTTGGCGGGTTCCGAAGCGCTGCACCCGGCGGCTCCCAGGATCAGCGCCGTGGCGACCAGGCCGCCGGCGATCTTCTTCGTGGCGGCGATCATCCGCCCCACCTCTCCCTCGCAGTTCCATCGCAGGACTTCCGCGCCGCAACGTCCCACGCGGTCCGCTTTGAGGAAGGTATGACAAGCCGGACAAAGTGCTTAATCACTCTTGCGCGTTAATTTGTAGGCCATTTGCCCGCATTATTCACCGCTTGCCTTTACTCTCCATTACCATCCATTTACTGAGTGTTGAGACTCCCGCCGCTTCATCCCTCCCCCAGAGGAGACGGGAACCTATGACAGACACCTCCCACAGGCGCACGACCGAGAAGCTCCGCAAGGACCTCCCCGCGGACCTCTCCGCTTCCATCGCCGTCTTCCTGATCGCCCTGCCACTCTCCCTCGGCATCGCCCTGGCCACCGGCGCCCCCCTCCAGGCGGGTCTGGTCGCCGCGGCGGTCGGCGGGATCGTCGCCGGGCGGCTCGGCGGCGCCCCGCTCCAGGTGAGCGGGCCCGCCGCCGGACTCACCGTGGTCACCGCCGAGTTGATCCAGCACTACGGATGGCGCACCACGTGCGCCATCACCGTGTTCGCCGGTCTCTGCCAGCTCGGCCTCGCCGTGCTGCGCACCGCCCGGTCGGCGCTCATGGTCAGCCCGGCCATCGTGCACGGCATGCTCGCGGGCATCGGCGTGACCATCGCGCTGGCTCAGCTCCACATCGTGCTCGGCGGCACACCGCAGAGCTCCGCCGTGGCCAACGTCCTGGGCCTGCCCGCCCAGTTGGCCGACCTGCACCCGGCCGCACTCGGCGTCAGCGCGCTGACCCTGCTCGTCCTCCTCGGCTGGCCGCGCCTGCCCGGACGGGCGGGCCTCGCCCTGCGCAAGGTGCCTGCGGCGCTCGCCGCCGTCGGCACCGCCACCGTCTTCGCCTCGCTGGCCGGACTCACACTGCCCCGGGTGGACCTGCCGTCCTGGCGCAGCCATGCCCTGCCCGAACTGCCCGAGGGGCCGGTCCTCGGCCTCATCGCCGCCGTACTGACCATCACCCTGGTCGGGAGCGTGGAGTCCCTGCTCTCCGCGGTCGCGACCGACAAGCTGATCGCCTCCGAGCGGCGCACCGGGAACCGTCCGCCGCGGGCCGACCTCAACCGCGAACTGCGGGGGCAGGGCGCCGCGAACATCGTCTCCGGGGCGCTGGGCGGACTGCCCATCACGGGTGTGGCCGTCCGCAGCGTGGCCAACGTCAAGTCCGGTGCGGCCAGCAGGAAATCGGCCATTCTGCACGGGCTCTGGGTCCTGCTCGCCGCCGGACTGCTCGTCCCGGTCCTCGACCTGATCCCACTGGCCGCGCTGGCCGCCCTGGTCATGGCGGTGGGCGTGCAGATGGTCAGCATCACGCACCTGCGCAGTGTCACCCGGCACCGGGAGATCCTGGTCTACGCCACGACCATCCTCGCCGTGGTGCTCGGCGGGGTCCTGGAGGGCGTGGCGATCGGCATCGCGGTGGCCGTCGCGCTGGCCCTGCACCGGCTCGCCCGGACCCGGATCACCGTGGAGCGACTGGACAGCGGGGTCCACCGGGTGCAGGCGCGCGGGCAGTTGACCTTCCTCGCCGTGCCGCGGCTGAGCCGGGTGCTGAACCAGATTCCGCACGACGGGCACGCGGTGGTCGAGCTGGACGGCTCGTTCATGGACCACGCGGCCTACGAGACCCTGCAGGACTGGCGCGATTCCCACCTGGCGCACGGGGGTTCGCTGGCGGTCACCGGCCGCTCCGGGTCCGCGGTCCGGCTCTCCGAGGACGAGCCGGCCGACGGGGCGCACCCCGCCGACCAGCCCGCCGACCGCCCGGCCGACCACCCCACCGACCGGCCCCGGCGCGGGACCCAGCGCGGGGTGCACCAGTGCTGCCGGCCCTGGACCCCGTGGCAGAACCACTGCGACCACCGCCCCACGAGCACCCGTACGACCACTGCCGCGGCCATGGCGGCAGCCACGGCCATGGACGCCGGCGCGGTGGAGGCCCCCACGGTCACGCCCCGACGGCGGGGCGCCGGCCAACTGGCCAATGGGATCAGCGCCTTCCAGCGCGATACCGCACCCCACGTACGGGACGAGCTGGCCCGGCTGGCCCGCGAGGGGCAGCGGCCCTCCCAGCTCTTCCTCACCTGCGCGGACTCCCGCCTGGTGACCAGCATGATCACGGCCAGTGGCCCGGGCGACCTGTTCACGGTCCGCAATGTCGGCAATCTGGTCCCGCTGCCCGGAGCGGAGTCCACGGACGACTCCGTCGCGGCGGCCATCGAGTACGCCGTGGACGTGCTGAAGGTGGACAGCATCACGGTGTGCGGGCACTCGGGCTGCGGGGCCATGCAGGCCCTGCTCAGCTCCGCGCCCGGGGTCCCGATGACCCCGCTGCGCCGCTGGCTGCGGCACGGGCTGCCCAGCCTTGAGCGGATGGCCAGCCGCCACCACGCCTGGGCCCGGATCTCGGGGCGGCTCCCGGCGGACGCGGTGGAGCAGCTGTGCCTGACCAATGTGGTGCAGCAGCTGGAGCACCTGCGGGCCCACGAGTCGGTGGCCCGGCGGCTCGCCGAGGGCACCCTGGAGCTGCACGGGATGTACTTCCACGTGGGCGAGGCGCAGGCGTATCTCCTGTCCGAGGGCGAGGACTTCTTCGACTGCCGGGTTTTCGACACCGTCGGCCAGAACGCCTGAAGTGCGGCGCGCATGAACCGCTAGCCTCCCGTATCCGTGCAATCGTGTGGCCTCTTCCCGCCCCCCTGCAGCGGGAAGGGGCCCTCGCACGCCGTTCCCGGGTGGCCCGCATCGTGATATAGGTCTAAACCAATTCTCGGCTACCCCTTGTCACCCGGGCCGCCGACTGATGAGCTATGCCCGGGGACACAACGGACACCCTGGGATTGGGAGATGTCGTGAGCAATGAAAGCCTGGCCAATCTGCTCAAGGAGGAGCGGCGGTTCGAACCGCCTGCCGATCTGGCCGCCGCCGCCAACGTGACACAGGCTGCGTACGCACAGGCCGACGCGGACCGGCTGGGCTTCTGGGCCGAGCAGGCCCGGCGGCTGACCTGGGTCACCGAGCCGACGGAGACGCTCGACTGGACGAACCCGCCCTTCGCGAAGTGGTTCGCGGACGGCAAGCTGAACGTCGCCTACAACTGCGTGGACCGCCACGTCGAGGCCGGCAACGGCGACCGCGTCGCCATCCACTTCGAGGGCGAGCCCGGCGACAGCCGCGCGATCACCTACGCCGAACTCAAGGACGAGGTCTCCAAGGCCGCCAACGCCCTGACCGAGCTGGGCGTCCAGGCCGGCGACCGCGTCGCCGTCTACCTGCCGATGATCCCCGAGGCGGTCGTCGCGATGCTCGCGTGCGCCCGCGTCGGCGCCGCGCACTCCGTGGTCTTCGGCGGCTTCTCCGCCGACGCCGTCGCCTCCCGCATCCAGGACGCCGACGCCAAGCTGGTCATCACCGCCGACGGCGGCTACCGCCGCGGCAAGCCGACCGCCCTGAAGCCCGCCATCGACGAGGCCGTCGCCAAGTGTCCGCAGGTCGAGCACGTGCTCGTCGTGCAGCGCACCGGCCAGGACACCGCCTTCACCGAGGGCCGCGACGTCTGGTGGCACGAGGTCGTCGGCCGCCAGTCCGCCGAGCACACCCCGCAGGCCTTCGACGCCGAGCACCCGCTCTTCATCCTCTACACCTCGGGGACGACGGGTAAGCCCAAGGGCATCCTGCACACCTCGGGCGGCTACCTCACGCAGGCCGCGTACACCCACCACGCGGTCTTCGACCTGAAGCCGGAGACCGACGTCTACTGGTGCACCGCCGACATCGGCTGGGTGACCGGGCACTCGTACATCGTCTACGGGCCGCTCGCGAACGGCGCCACCCAGGTGATGTACGAGGGCACGCCGGACACCCCGCACCAGGGCCGGTTCTGGGAGATCGTGCAGAAGTACGGCGTCACCATCCTCTACACGGCGCCCACGGCCATCCGGACGTTCATGAAGTGGGGCGATGACATCCCCGCGAAGTTCGACCTGTCGAGCCTGCGCGTGCTGGGCTCGGTCGGCGAGCCGATCAACCCCGAGGCCTGGATCTGGTACCGCAAGCACATCGGCGGCGACCGCTGCCCGATCGTGGACACCTGGTGGCAGACCGAGACCGGCGCGATGATGATCTCCCCGCTGCCGGGTGTCACGTCCACCAAGCCGGGCTCCGCCCAGCGCGCCCTGCCCGGTATCTCCGCCACCGTCGTCGACGACGAGGCGAACGAGGTCCCGAACGGCGGAGGCGGCTACCTGGTCCTCACCGAGCCGTGGCCGTCGATGCTGCGCACCATCTGGGGCGACGACCAGCGGTTCATCGACACCTACTGGTCGCGCTTCGAGGGCAAGTACTTCGCGGGCGACGGCGCCAAGAAGGACGACGACGGCGACATCTGGCTGCTCGGCCGGGTGGACGACGTGATGCTGGTCTCCGGCCACAACATCTCGACCACCGAGGTCGAGTCGGCGCTCGTCTCGCACCCGTCGGTCGCCGAGGCGGCCGTGGTCGGAGCGGCCGACGAGACCACCGGCCAGGCCATCGTGGCCTTCGTCATCCTGCGGGGCAGCGCCTCCGAGACCGAGAGCCTGGTCGCGGACCTGCGCAACCACGTGGGCGCCACACTGGGCCCGATCGCCAAGCCGAAGCGGATCCTGCCGGTCCAGGAGCTCCCGAAGACCCGTTCGGGCAAGATCATGCGCCGCCTGCTGCGCGACGTGGCGGAGAACCGCGCGGTCGGTGACGTCACCACGCTGGCCGACTCCTCGGTCATGGACCTGATCCAGAGCAAGCTTCCGGCCGCCGCCGGCAGCGAGGACTGATCACGGGCTGAGCAAGGACCGGGCGAGACACCCCCGGAAGGGGCATCCGGCGCGCCGTGCCGGGTGCCCCTTTCGCACATAAAGTGACGATCACCGGATACGTCCTCGCGTGCACCCTGTAAAATATTGAAAGCGTTAATAAAGACCACAGGGTGCGCCGGGAAGTCTGGTCGGCAACGAGCTTCGCCATGCCGTCCATCCGACCCCCGGAGGTGTCCCCTCGTGGCCGCGCCCAGCCCCACCGACCACCAGAGCCGCAAGTTCCTCGGACGGCTCTCGCTGCCCGAGCGCCGCTTCGTCGCCGATGCCCTGCGTGCCGAGACGGTCGGCGGTGTGCTGCTGCTCGTGGCCGCGATCGCCGCCCTGTTGTGGGCGAACATCCCCGGCGTCTCGGGCAGCTTCGACAGCGTCCGGTCCTTCCACATCGGCCCCGCCTCCCTCGGCCTGGACCTCTCGCTCCAGCACTGGGCGGCCGACGGGCTCCTCGCCGTCTTCTTCTTCGTCGCGGGCATCGAGCTCAAGCGCGAGCTCGTCGCGGGCGATCTGCGCGACGCCAAGGCGGCCGCCCTCCCGGTGATCGCCGCCGTGTGCGGCATGGCCGTACCCGCGCTGGTCTACGTACTGGTCAACACCTTCGGCGACGGCTCGATGGCCGGCTGGGCGGTTCCGACCGCCACCGACATCGCCTTCGCGCTGGCCGTCCTCGCCGTCATCGGCACCTCCCTGCCGTCGGCCCTGCGCGCCTTCCTGCTGACCCTCGCGGTGGTCGACGACCTCTTCGCCATCATGATCATCGCGGTGTTCTTCACCAGCGAGATCAACTTCCTGGCGCTCGGCGGCGCGGTCGTGGGCCTGGTCCTCTTCTGGTTCCTGCTCCGCCGGGGCGTCCGCGGCTGGTACGTCTACCTTCCGCTCGCCCTGGCCATCTGGGGCCTGATGTACAACAGCGGCGTCCACGCCACCATCGCCGGTGTCGCCATGGGCCTGATGCTGCGCTGTACCCGCAGGGACGGCGAGCAGCACTCTCCCGGCGAGCGCATCGAGCACCTGGTCCGTCCCGTCTCGGCCGGTCTCGCCGTGCCCCTCTTCGCACTGTTCTCCGCCGGGGTCTCGCTCTCCGACGAGTCCATCAGGCAGGTCTTCACCCGGCCCGAGACGCTCGGTGTGGTCCTCGGCCTGGTCGTCGGCAAGACGGTGGGCATCTTCGGCGGCACCTGGCTGGCCGCCCGCTTCACCAAGGCGGAACTGAACGAGGACCTCGCCTGGCCGGACGTGCTCGCCGTGGCCTCGCTCGCCGGCATCGGCTTCACCGTCTCCCTGCTGATCGGCGAACTCGCCTTCACCGGCGACGCGGTCCTCACCGACGAGGTCAAGGCCGCCGTCCTGATCGGCTCACTCATCGCGGCCGTGATCGCGAGCGTCATGCTCAAGCTCCGCAACCGCAAGTACCGGGCGCTCACCGACGCGGAGGAGCGCGACGAGGACCGCGACGGCATCCCGGACATCTACGAGGAGCACAACCCGGAGTACCACCTGCGGATGGCGAAGATCTACGAGGACAGGGCCGCGGAACACCGCCGCAAGGCCGAGAACACGGGAGCGACGGCCCTCGAAAACACGGCCGGGTCCAACGCCCGGGGCGACCGTCCGGCATGATCTGACTGAGGACGCAGGACAGCCGCCCGGCAGCAGACGACAAAGGGAGAGAGCGATGAGCGCAGTGGACGACGACGCGGCGCGGGGAGCCGAGCGCACGCTCGGCCAACTGGTCGCCTCGGCCACCGCCGAGATGTCCGCCCTGGTGCACGACGAGATCGCCCTCGCCAAGGCGGAGATCCGCCAGGACGTCAAGCGCGTGGGCAGTGGTACCGCCTCCATCGCGGCCGCGGTCGCGCTCGCGCTCTTCTCCCTCCCGGCGCTGACCATCGCCGCGGCCTACGGGATCCACAACCTCGGGCTCGGGCTCGCGTGGTCCTTCCTGATCGTCGGCGGCTCGTTCCTGCTGATCGCGGGCCTGCTGGTGCTGATCGCCGTACGGAAGTTCAAGAAGGTCAAGCCGCCGGAGAAGTCCATCGCCTCCGTCAAGCAGACCGCCGCGCTGGTCGGGACCGTCAAGCCGCACCAGCGGCCGGTGAGTGACAAGGCTGTGGGTGTGGCACGCTCGTCCTCATGACAGCGCCCACGCCGGAACCCAGCATTCCCCCCACAGCTGCCACGGCGGTACGGCTCGACCTCCCCGGCGGGCAAGCGGTCACGCACCGGGATGTCGCCGCCAATGGCGCCCGCTTCCACGTCGCCGAGCTCGGTGACGGGCCGCTGGTGCTGCTGCTCCACGGCTTCCCGCAGTTCTGGTGGACCTGGCGGCACCAGCTGGTCGCGCTCGCCGACGCCGGATACCGGGCGGTCGCGATGGACCTGCGCGGGGTGGGCGGCAGCGACCGCACCCCGCGCGGCTACGACCCGGCCAATCTGGCGCTCGACATCACCGGGGTCGTACGGTCCCTCGGCGAGCCGGACGCCGCCCTGGTCGGGCACGACCTGGGCGGGTACCTCGCCTGGACGGCGGCGGTGATGCGGCCCAAGCTGGTGCGCCGGCTCGTCGTCTCGTCCATGCCGCACCCGCGCCGCTGGCGCTCGGCGATGCTGTCGGACTTCGGACAGACACGGGCGAGTTCACACATCTGGGGCTTCCAGCGGCCGTTCGTGCCCGAGCGTCAGCTCGTCGCCGACGGCGGGGCGCTCGTAGGGGACCTGATCCGGGACTGGTCCGGGCCGCGGCTGCCCGAGGAAGAGGATCTCGCCGTCTACCGGCGGGCCATGTGCATCCCGTCCACCGCGCACTGCTCGATCGAGCCGTACCGCTGGATGATGCGTTCGATGGCGCGGCCCGACGGGCTCCAGTTCAACCGGCGGATGAAGCGCCCGGTGCGGGTGCCCACGCTGCATCTGCACGGCTCGCTCGACCCGGTGATGCGGACGCGGAGTGCGGCCGGATCCGGTGAGTACGTCGAAGCCCCGTACCGGTGGCGGCTGTTCGACGGCCTCGGGCACTTCCCGCACGAGGAGGACCCCGTCGCCTTCTCGACGGAGCTGGTGAACTGGCTGAAGGATCCGGAGCCGGACCGCTGACCGGACCGGCAACCGGGCTGCTGACCGGGCCGCCGACCGGCCGGTGACCAGACCCTGAACGGCGGGCAGTTCGCTCATCCGATCGCCTTACGAGCATTCAATTGCCCGGCGCATAGGCCAATTGGCCGCCGCTGACGGGGTTACCGACCTTGGGGCACGGGCAGAGCTCGGAGTATGAGCTGGACGCACGACCACGGTGACACCGCGCACGAACGCCGCTCGGCAGCCATGCCGGGCCCCCACGAGAGGGCCGGCCGGCACGGCCACGACCTCCGCCTCGGGATTCCGCGCATCCTGCGCCGCCGCGCCCGCTGGGTCTCGGCGCGCCTGCGCCATCCACGGACGTAGAGACCAGGCGGGAGCCGCCGCCCCCCGGCGGCGCCCCCGGCGGCGGCCCTCAGAGCGCGCAGCCCTGGCTCTCGACCCGTCGTTCGGCGACCTTGCCGATCCGGATGTCCTCGCGGATCTCGTCCACCGTCAGCGCGTAACCGGTGTTCGGGTCGTCGAGGGACTTCGCGAAGACGACCCCGTACACCTTGCCGTCGGGCGTCAGCAGCGGGCCGCCGGAGTTGCCCTGACGGACCGTCGCGAAGAGCGAGTAGACGTCGCGCCGGACGGTACCGCGGTGGTAGATGTCCGGGCCGTTGGCGTTGATCCGCCCGCGGACACGGGCCGAGCGGACGTCGTACGCGCCGTTCTCCGGGAAGCCGGCGACGATCGCGTCGCTGCCGCTCACCGCGTCCTTGTCGGTGAACTCCAGCGGCGGGGCCTTCAGCTTGGGCACGTCCAGGACCGCGATGTCGCGCTCCCAGTCGTAGAGCACGACCTTGCCGTCGTACAGCTTGCCCTCGCCGCCGATCTGTACGGTCGGCTCGCCGACCCCGCCGACGACGTGCGCGTTCGTCATCACCTTGCCCGGCGCGAAGACGAAGCCGGTGCCCTCCAGCACCTTGCTGCAGCTGGGAGCGGTGCCGACGACCTTCACGATCGAGCGCTTGGCCACATCGGCGACGGGGCTGGCGGCGAGGTCCGGGTCCGGTGCCTGCACCTCGGTGATGGGCTCGTTCGAGAACGGGGTGAACACCTGCGGGAAGCCGTTGCGCGCGAGGGTGGAGCTGAAGTCGGAGAACCAGGTGTTCGCCTGGTCGGGCAGCACCCGGGACACGCCGAGGAGCACCTTGGAATTGCGGACCTCCTTGCCCAGCGTGGGCAGCGAGGTCCCGGCGAGCGCCGAACCGATCAGCCAGGCCACCAGCAGCATCGCGACCACGTTGACCAGGGCCCCGCCGGTCGCGTCGAGGGCGCGCGCCGGTGACCAGGTGATCTGGCGGCGGACCCGGTTCCCCAAGTGGGTGGTCAGGGCCTGGCCGATCGAGGCGCAGACGATGATCACGACGACGGCGACGACCACGACCGTGGTGGACACCTGGGTGCCGTTGTCCGTCACCCGGTCCCAGATCAGCGGGAGCAGGGACACGGCGACGAGGCCACCGCCGAGGAATCCGATCACCGACAGGATGCCGACGACGAACCCCTGGCGGTAGCCGACGATCGCGAACCACACGGCGGCGAGCAACAACAGGATGTCCAGCACGTTCACGTGGGTCACCGTCTCATGCGCGCCAGTCGAGCGGGACCTGCCGCGAGCGGTCCCAGGGGCGCTCCCAGCCCGCGAAGTGCAGGATCCGGTCGATCACTCCGGCGGTGAAACCCCAGACCAGAGCCGATTCGACGGTGAATCCCGGCCCTTGGTGGCCGCCCGGGTGGACGGCCATGACCCGGTGCTCGGGGTCCGTGAGATCGGCCACGGGAACCGTGAAGACGCGGGCCGTCTCGGCCGGGTCCACGGCGCCGACCGGGCTGGGGGTGCGCCACCAGCCGAGGACCGGGGTCACGACGAACTCGCTGACCGGGATGTACAGCCGTGGCAGCACCCCGAAGAGCTGGACACCGGAGGGGTCGAGTCCGGTCTCCTCCTCGGCCTCGCGCAGGGCGGCGCGCAGCGGGCCGGTGGTGTGCGGATCGCCGTCCTCCGGGTCGAGGGCGCCGCCGGGGAAGGAGGGCTGGCCCGCGTGCGAGCGGAGGGTGCCGGCGCGCTCCATGAGCAGCAGCTCGGGGCCGCGGGGGCCCTCGCCGAACAGGACGAGCACGGCCGACTGCCGCCCGCGGCCGTCCTCGGGCGGCAGGAACCGGCTCAGCTGCTGCGGCTCGACCGTCTGCGCGGCCGCGACGACGGGGTCCAGCCACGCGGGCAGCCCGTCGGTGGTGACGGCGATCTCGCCGGCCTCCTGGGCTCCCGTGGTCGTCTCGTCCCGCGTACCGCGCGTCATAGGCACCCCTGTCCGTGTTCTCCCACACCGCCAACGCGGTCCGGGTACCGATTCGTTCCTACGGCTGCGGCGCCGCTGCCGGGGCTCCGCCCCGGACCCCGCGCCTCAATCGCCGGCGAGGGTTGATCTGGCCGGGGCCGGGAGGCCCGGGTAGTCCGGGGGCGGGGTCAGGCGCTGGCCCGGCTGGCCGCCCTTCTCGTACTTGAGGAGCTTCCGCGCCTTCTCCGGGTCCGTCTCGCCCTCCCCGTACGCCGGGCAGAGCGGGGCGATCGGGCAGGCCCCGCAGGCGGGCCTGCGGGCGTGGCAGATCCGCCGGCCGTGGAAGACGACCCGGTGCGAGAGCATCGTCCACTCGCTCTTCGGGAAGATCGCGCAGATCTCCGCCTCGACCTTCTCCGGGTCCTCCTGCTCGGTCCACTTCCAGCGGCGCACCAGCCGGCCGAAGTGGGTGTCCACCGTGATCCCCGGGACACCGAACGCATTGCCGAGGACCACGTTCGCGGTCTTGCGGCCCACCCCGGGCAGGGTCACCAGGTCCTCGATCCGGCCCGGCACCTCCCCGCCGAAGTTGTCCCGCAGGGCTTGGGAGAGGCCGAGCAGGGACCTGGACTTGGCCCGGAAGAACCCGGTCGGCCGGATGAGCTCCTCCAGATCCTCGGGGGCGGCCGCGGCCATGTCCTCGGGGGTCGGGTAGGCGGCGAAGAGGGCCGGTGTCGTCTGGTTCACCCGCAGGTCGGTGGTCTGCGCGGACAGCACCGTCGCGACGAGCAGCTCGAAGGGATTGCGGAAATCGAGCTCCGGATGGGCGTACGGATAGATCTCGGCCAGCTCGCGGTTGATGCGGCGCGCCCTGCGCACCATGGCCAGGCGGGATTCGGCCCGCTGCGGCGGTCCGGGCTGCGCCGTCTTCGGTTTCTTGGCCGAAACTTTGCCCTGAGGGGTGGCCGCGACCTCCGCGGACGCCTTCAATGGGGCTTGTTCGCCCACGGCTGAATTGTGGGCGTCCGTCACTCCTGCGGACCCCTTGGCCTGTGCTCTCACCGGCTTATTGGACACCCAGCCAGCCTAAGGCCGACCGCTGACACCCGTCCGGACCTCAGGTAACACCACCCCGATTGGCTTCTCGCCGCACAGCACGCCCGTCCGTCCGGCATCCTTGTGATTGATCGCACTGTTTGAGCCGTCCGGCAAAATGGGGAGCACGGTCCCCTGAGCTGGTCGACATAGGAGAGAGACTCGTGGACGACGTTCTGCGGCGCGCCCCGCTCTTCGCGGCGCTCGATGACGAGCAGGCCGCGGAGCTCCGCGCCTCCATGGGCGAGGTGACCCTCGCACGCGGTGACGCCCTGTTCCACGAGGGCGACCCCGGCGACCGGCTGTATGTCGTGACCGAGGGCAAGGTGAAGCTGCACCGCACCTCCCCCGACGGCCGCGAGAACATGCTGGCCGTCCTCGGCCCCGGCGAGCTGATCGGCGAGCTGTCGCTCTTCGACCCGGGCCCGCGCACCGCCACCGCCACCGCGCTGACCGAGGTCAAGCTGCTCGGCCTCGGGCACGGCGACCTCCAGCCCTGGCTCAACGCCCGGCCCGAGGTCGCGACCGCGCTGCTGCGCGCCGTCGCCCGGCGCCTGCGCAAGACCAACGACCAGATGTCCGACCTGGTCTTCTCCGACGTTCCCGGCCGTGTGGCGCGGGCGCTCCTCGACCTGTCGCGCCGGTTCGGCGTGCAGTCGGAGGAGGGCATCCACGTGGTGCACGACCTCACGCAGGAGGAGCTCGCGCAGCTCGTCGGCGCCTCGCGCGAGACCGTGAACAAGGCCCTGGCCGACTTCGCGGGCCGCGGCTGGCTCCGCCTGGAGGCCCGCGCCGTGATCCTGCTGGACGTGGAGCGCCTCGCGAAGCGGTCCCGCTGACGCCCGTCCCAGCCGTTCGAGGGGTCCCGCCCGGTGGGGTGGGGCCCCTTTCGGCGTATCCGGGTGCGGCGCCGTTGCGGGGTGGCTGCCCCGCACCCCCGCGCCTCGAACGCCCACGAGGCCGAGCGCTGCACAGTGGATGCATGGAGCACAGAGGTCTGGACGCGCACGGATACATCGAGCGGGAGGGGTCCCTCGGCCTGGTCCAGAGCGAGTTCAGGGCCGTCGTCGCGGCCGCGCGGGAGCAGATCGCGCAGGCGTACGGGCGCCGGCTGCACAGCGCCTACCTGTACGGGTCCGTGCCGCGCGGAACGGCCCGGCCCGGGCGGTCCGACCTCGACCTGCTGCTCGCCCTGCACCACGAGCCCACCGAGGAGGACCGGGACACCGCCGAGGTGCTGGCGCGCGGGCTCGACGAGGAGTTCCCGGAGGTCGACGGGGTCGCCATCCTGCTTTACGGCAAGGACACCCTGCTGAGCGAGCCCGAGCGGTACGACCTCGGCTGGTTCCTCGCCTGCCTGTGCACCCCGCTGCTGGGCGCGGACCTGGCCGAGCACCTGCCGCGGTACCGCCCGGACGCCGTGCTCGCGCGGGAGACCAACGGCGGCCTGGCCGACGTACTGCCCCGGTGGCGCACGCGGGTACGGGAGGCGTCGACACCGGAGGAGTACCGGAAGCTGAGCCGCGGCTTCGCGCGGCACCTGGTACGCACCGGGTTCACGCTGGTCATGCCGAGGTGGGGCGGCTGGACCAGCGATCTCGCCGAGTCCGCGGAGATCTTCGGCATGTACTACCCGCAGCGCGCGGCCCAGATGGCGGCCGCGGCCTCCGTGGCGCTGGATCCGGTCACGGACCCGGCCGTGCTGCGCACGTACGTCGAGGACCTCGGACCGTGGCTCGCGGACGAGTACACGGCCAGGCACGGCACGAAGACGCCCCGATAGGCCCGCCAGGCCCGCGCCGGCTCAGACCCTGCCCAGTGCCTGCTCGCGGCTGCCCGGGGCCCTCCAAGGGCTTGCTACGGCTGCTACGGCTGCTGGGCGAGCTCGAGGGCCTCCACGGCCAGCTTGGCCTCCGCCAGGCCCGCACCGGTGATGCGGCGGTACTCCTTGATCGCCGAGATCTTCCGGTCGGCCTTGAGCAGGGCGCGTACCTCGTCCATCCCGGCGGGCTCCGGCTCCTCGATGCCGAAGTGGTCCAGCACCAGGGCCAGGCGGCGCTCCGTCCGGTCCGCCTTCTGCTGGAGGCTCTGCACCCGGAGGGTCACCGTAGAGGTGATCCATCCGGCCGTGGCAACCAGCATGACCAGCAGAAACACGGTGTTCATTCGGGCCCTCCAGGGATCAGTCCGTGATCTTGAAGGTACTCCAGCTGCGCCCGGACGGACCATTCCGCGGCCAGCCACAGGGAGCGGTCCACGTCCGCGTAGACCTGGGCGACGACCGCCTCGGGGGTCACGAAGCCGTTCTCGACGGCGGTCTCGACCTGCGCGAGCCGGTGCGCACGGTGGGCCAGGTAGAACTCGACGGCACCCTGGGCGTCCTCCAGGACCGGGCCGTGGCCCGGCAGGACGGTGTGCACCCCGTCGTCCACGGTGAGCGAGCGCAGGCGGCGCAGGGAGTCCAGGTAGTCCCCGAGGCGGCCGTCGGGGTGGGCGACGACGGTGGTGCCACGGCCGAGGATGGTGTCGCCGGTGAGCACGGCCCGGTCGGCGGGCAGGTGGAAGCAGAGCGAGTCGCTGGTGTGGCCGGGGGTGGGCACCACGCGCAGCTCCAGCCCGCCGGTCCGGATCACGTCCCCGGCGGCCAGCCCCTCGTCCCCGAGGCGCAGTGCCGGGTCCAGGGCGCGCACGTGGGTGCCGGTGAGCTCGGCGAAGCGGCCCGCGCCCTCGGCGTGGTCGGGGTGGCCGTGGGTGAGCAGGGTGAGGGCGATCCGCTTGCCGGCCCGTTCGGCGGTGGCGATGACCGCCCGCAGGTGTGCGTCGTCCAGCGGTCCGGGGTCGATCACGACGGCGAGGTCGGAGTCGGGCTCGGAGATCAGCCAGGTGTTGGTGCCGTCCAGGGTCATCGCGGAGGCGTTGGGAGCCAGGATGTTCACCGCGCGGGCGGTCGCGGGCCCGGAGGTGACGACTCCGCGGGGCTGTCCGGGAAGTGCGGCGGCGTCGGTCATGCGGGGCCTCCGGGGCGCCCGAGCCGGACGCGCTTGGTGAACTCGTCGTGGCCCGGCCAGCTGAGCACCAGCTGGCCGTCCTCCAGCGCGGCCTGGGCCAGGACCGGGGTGAGGTCCTGGGCGGCGGCCGCGGTGAGCGCGTCGGCGGCGCTCCCGTACGGCTCCAGGGAGCGCAGGGTGGAGATGGTGGGCGGCATCATCAGCAGCTCGCCCTTGTCATAGCCGGCGGCCGCGTCGGCCGGGCGGATCCAGACGGTCCGGTCGGCCTCGGTGGAGGCGTTGCGGGTGCGCTGACCCTCGGGGAGGGCGGCGACGAAGAACCAGGTGTCGTAGCGCCGCGGCTCGAACTCGGGGGTGATCCAGCGCGCCCACGCCCCCAGCAGATCGGAGCGCAGCCGCAGGCCGCGGCGGTCGAGGAACTCGGCGAAGGACAGCTCCCGCGCCACGAGGGACTCCCGGTCGGCCTCCCAGTCGTCGCCGGTGGTGTCGCCCACGACCGTGTCCGGGGTCGGCCCGGCGAGCAGCACGCCCGCCTCCTCGAAGGTCTCCCGTACGGCGCCGCAGACGATGGCCTGGGCGGTACGGGTGTCCGTGCCGAGGCGATCGGCCCAGTCCTGCCGCGTCGGCCCGGCCCAGCCGACCTGGTGCTCCTCGTCGCGCGGGTCGACCCCGCCGCCCGGATAGGCGTAGGCGCCCCCGGCGAAGGCCATGGAGGCCCGTCTGCGCAGCATGTGCACGGCGGGGCCTTCGGGGGTGTCGCGCAGGAGCATGACGGTGGCGGCGCGCCTCGGTTCCACCGGGGTGAGCGAGCCGTCCGCGAGCGCGCGGATGCGGTCGGGCCACTCCGGCGGGTACCACTGGCCTCCGGCGGGAGGCTGCTGCTGACCGTGCTGACCATTCGGCATGGCCGGATGCTACGGCCATCCGGCCCGATGTTCGAGTGTCTCCCGGTGCCGTGGGCGGCGCGGGCGGGGCTGGACTTGGCCGATGCCGTCCGCCCGGCAAGGCTGGATGCCCGGAGGGCAATTCCAGCCTCGCCGGCGTTTGAGGCGCGGGGGTTCGGGGGCAGGGCCCCCGACCACGGCGCCGGCCCGACCAGCGGAACCCGCCCCGGAGGGGTCAGGCTCCGGGGACCAGCTCGACCTGGAACTCGACCTCGACCGGCGCGTCCAGCGGCAGGACCGCCACGCCGACCGCGCTGCGGGCGTGGACGCCCTTGTCGCCGAGGACGGCGCCCAGGAGCTCACTCGCACCGTTCAGCACGCCCGGCTGGGCCGTGAAGTCCGGGGCCGAGGCGATGAAGCCGACGACCTTGACGACACGCGCGATCTTGTCGAGGTCACCGATGACCGACTTGACGGCGGCCAGGGCGTTCAGCGCGCACGTGGCGGCCAGCTCCTTGGCCTGCTCCGGCGAGACCTCGGCGCCGACCTTGCCGGTGACCGGCAGGTTGCCCTTGATCATCGGGAGCTGGCCCGCGGTGTACACGTACGAGCCCGAGCGCACGGCCGGCTGGTACGTGGCCAGCGGCGGGACCACCTCGGGCAGGGTCAGGCCGAGTTCGGCCAGCTTCGCCTCGACGACGCCGCTCATGCCTTCTCCCGCTTGAGGTAGGCCACGAGCTGCTCGGGGTTGTTCGGGCCGGGCACGACCTGGACGAGCTCCCAGCCGTCCTCGCCCCAGGTGTCCAGGATCTGCTTGGTGGCGTGTACCAGCAGCGGAACCGTCGCGTATTCGAACTTCTTGGTCATGGGAGCGAGGGTAGTGCCTGTGGTGCGGGGCTCATGCGCGCCCCGGAAGTCGAGTGGTTAGGCTCGGACGCTGTGAGCAGGCTCCAGGTGGTCAGCGGCAAGGGCGGCACCGGCAAGACCACGGTCGCCGCGGCACTCGCGCTTGCCCTCGCACGCGAGGGCAAGCGGACTCTTCTGGTGGAGGTCGAGGGCAGGCAGGGGCTCGCGCAGCTCTTCGGCGCCGAGGCGCTCCCCTACGAGGAGCGGAAGATCGCGGTCGCGCCCGGCGGGAGCGGCGAGGTCTTCGCGCTCGCCATCGACGCCGAACGGGCGCTGCTGGACTACCTCCAGATGTTCTACAAGCTCGGCTCGGCCGGCCGCGCGCTCAAGAAGCTCGGCGCGATCGACTTCGCGACGACCATCGCCCCCGGGCTGCGCGACGTGCTGCTGACGGGCAAGGCGTGCGAGGCGGTGCGGCGCAAGGACAAGGCCGGCCGGTACGTCTACGACCACGTGATCATGGACGCGCCACCGACCGGGCGGATCACCCGGTTCCTGAACGTCAACGACGAGGTGGCGGGCCTGGCCCGGTTCGGGCCGATCCACAACCAGGCGCAGGCCGTCATGAAGGTGCTCAAGTCCCCCGAGACGGCCGTGCACCTGGTCACCCTCCTGGAGGAGATGCCCGTCCAGGAGACCGCGGACGGCATCGCCGAGCTCAAGGAGGCCGGGCTGCCCGTCGGCCGGGTCGTCGTCAACATGGTGCGGCCGCACCACCTGGACGAGGACACCCTGCGCACCGCGGCCGGCGACCACCGCGCCGAGGTCGCCCGGGCGCTCTCCCGGGCGGGCCTGGGCGGCGCGCGCCGCGGCGGGCTGGCCGAGCGGCTGGTGGACCCGCTGCTCGCGCAGGCCGCCGAGCACGCGGGCCGGGTGGAGCTGGAGCGCGCGCAGCGCGCCGTACTGGCGGGGCTGGACCTGCCGACGTACGAACTCCCGCTGCTCGGGGCGGGGATGGATCTGGCCGGGTTGTACGAGCTGGCCAAGGAACTGCGCAAGCAGTCGGTGGCCGAATGAGCGAGGGGGTGGACACCGTGGGCCTCGACACTCCGCCGAAGCTGGCGGTCGACGGGCTGCTGGACGACCCGGAGACCCGGATCATCGTGTGCTGCGGCGCGGGCGGGGTCGGCAAGACCACCACGGCCGCGGCGCTCGGCGTGCGGGCGGCCGAGCGCGGGCGCAAGGCGGTCGTGCTGACGATCGACCCGGCGCGGCGGCTCGCGCAGTCGATGGGGATCGACTCGCTGGACAACACCCCGCGCAAGGTGGCGACCGTAGGGGCGGGGGCCGAGGCGGGCGGCGGTGAACTGCACGCCATGATGCTGGACATGAAGCGGACCTTCGACGAGATCGTCGAGGCGCACGCGGACGGCGAGCGGGCCCAGGCCATCCTCGCGAACCCCTTCTACCAGTCGCTGTCGGCCGGCTTCGCGGGCACGCAGGAGTACATGGCGATGGAGAAGCTGGGGCAGTTGCGGGCCCGGGACGACTGGGACCTGATCATCGTGGACACCCCGCCGAGCCGGTCCGCGCTGGACTTCCTGGACGCGCCGACGCGTCTCGGGTCCTTCCTGGACGGGAAGTTCATCCGGGTGCTGATGGCTCCCGCGAAGGTGGGCGGCCGGGCCGGCATGAAGTTCCTGAATGTCGGCATGTCGATGATGACGGGCACGCTCAGCAAGCTGATGGGGGCCTCGCTGCTGAAGGACGTGCAGACCTTCGTGGCCGCGATGGACACGATGTTCGGCGGTTTCCGCACGCGCGCGGACGCGACCTTCCGACTGCTCCAGGCTCCCGGCACGGCCTTCCTCGTGGTCGCTGCGCCCGAACCGGACGCCTTGCGCGAGGCGGCGTACTTCGTGGAGCGGCTGGCCGCGGAGCGCATGCCGCTGGCCGGACTGGTGCTGAACCGGGTGCACGGCAGTGGCGCCGACCAGCTGTCCGCCGAACGGGCGTTGGCCGCCGCAGAGAATCTTGAGGAGGGCGGCATTGTCGATCAGGAGTCCGGGAAAGCTGGACTTCGTGACTCGGCCGACGACTCCCCGGACCACTCACCGGATCACTCGCCCGACCATCCGTCCGACCACTCCCCCGACGATTCACCCGATGTGGACGAGATCACCGCAGGACTGCTGCGTCTGCATGCCGAACGGATGCAGATGATCGCGCGCGAACGGCGCACACGCGATCGCTTCACCTCACTGCACCCCGAGGTGCCGGTGGCCGAAGTGGCCGCCCTGCCCGGCGATGTACACGACCTCGCCGGGCTGCGGGCCATCGGAGAGCGACTCGCGGCCGGGGTTCCGGCCGGAGCGTAGGCGTTCGTACGACGTGGTGGCCGTGTGGTCTACCCGGCTGCCGCGTACGTCTCGTACGGAACGTCGATCTCCGCGTCTGCATCCATGGTGAGGATGCCTGTGCTGCGCTCGTACTCCGTACGTGCGGTTTCGAGCAGCCGTCGCCACGAGGTGACGGTGGGACGCCGGCGCAGCAGCGCACGTCGTTCCCGCTCGGTCATTCCGCCCCACACGCCGAACTCGACACGGTTGTCGAGCGCGTCGGCCAGGCATTCGGTCCGCACCGGACATCCGGTGCACACCGCCTTGGCCCTGTTCTGTGCCGCTCCTTGAACGAACAGTTCATCCGGATCGGTAGTGCGGCAGGCTGCCTGCGCACTCCAGTCGGTAACCCAGCCCATCCCGGCGCCGTCCTCTCCCGAATCGAGGCTCCCCCACGGCGGTAGCGGCATATTCACCGCTGCCAGTTGAGGACGTTACGGAAGGAGGGCACAGTGCAACACCCCCGACGGGCCCAATCTTGAATGGTCCGAACGGACTATGGGTAAGCGGCAGATCACCCGACGGAGTGATCCGGCGACATGCCCGGCCATTCCGGCAATTCGGGTGTAATCGGCGGCTCGACTTCAGCAGAGGGGCGAGATTCGGACATGAGTCCACCCCATTCGGGAAGGGTGAAAATCAAGCCGAGGGGTTGATGTCGCACCACACTGCTGTGACAGTTGGGGACAGCTTAGGCCAAGGCATTCGCGCATGTCCGGCGAATCAGAACGTAGGCTGCCCTCCATGGGAAAGAAGCGCTCGGGCGGCGGGCTCACGGGGAGCCAGCAGGCCGCCAAGTTCCTCGGTGTGTCCGTTCTCTCCGGAGTTGTGCTGGCCGGTATGGCGATCCCGGCCGCGGGCGCCCTGGGGCTGGCCGCCAAGGGCACGGTCGAGGGATTCGATGAGATCCCGGCCAATCTCAAGACTCCGCCACTGAGCCAGCGGACCACGATTCTGGACGCGGAAGGTGGCTTGATCGCCACCATCTATTCACGCGACCGTCAGGTGGTCCCGCTCACGGCGATCTCCCCGTACATGCAGAAGGCGATCGTCGCGATCGAGGACTCCCGTTTCTACGAGCACGGTGCGGTCGACCTCAAGGGCATCCTGCGCGCGGTCAACCGCAACGCGCAGGAGGGCGGCGCGGCGCAGGGCGCCTCCACGCTCACCCAGCAGTACGTGAAGAACGTGTTCGTCGAAGAGGCCGGCGACGACGAGACCAAGGTGCGCGAGGCCCAGGAGAAGAGCCTCGGGCGAAAGATCCGCGAGCTGAAGTACTCGATCCAGGTCGAGGAGGAGCTCGGGAAGAAGAAGATCCTCGAGAACTACCTCAACATCACGTACTTCGGCCAGCAGGCTTACGGAATCGAATCCGCCGCCCAGCGCTACTTCAGCAAGCCGGCCAAGGACCTGACGTTGGAGGAGTCCGCGCTGCTGGCGGGCGTCGTGCAGTCGCCGAGCCGGTACGACCCGGTGAACGACACGCAGGAGGCGACGAAGCGCCGCAACATCGTCCTCCAGCGGATGGCCGACACCAAGGACGTCTCGCAGGCGGAGGCGGACGCGGCGAAGGCGAAGCCGGTCACCCTGAAGGTGACCAAGCCGAAGAACGGCTGCATCACCGCGGTCAAGGGCGCGGGCTTCTTCTGCGACTACGTGCGCAACTCCTTCCTGACCGACCCGGTCTTCGGCAAGACGCGCGAGGAGCGGGCGAAGGTCTGGAACCAGGGCGGCCTGACCGTACGCACCACCCTGGACCCGCAGTCGCAGGACGCGGCCAACGAGTCGATCAAGGACCACGTCTACCAGGAGGACTCGATCGCGACGGCTGTGACCATGGTCCAGCCGGGCACCGGCCGGGTGCTGGCGATGGGTCAGTCCAAGCCGTACGGCTTCGGGAAGAACGAGACGCAGATCAACTACTCCGTGGACAAGCGGATGGGCGGCTCGAACTTCGGCTTCCAGGTCGGCTCGACCTTCAAGCCGTTCATCGCGGCCGCGGCGCTGGAGCGGGGTGTGCCGCCGACGAAGGTGTACGCGGCGCCGAACAAGATGGACTACCCGAGCGGGATCTCCCGCTGCGACGGCACGCAGTACGTCAACAACGCCAAGGAGTCGGCGGAGAACGAGACCGAGGACGAGATCGGCCCCTATGCGCTGAAGACGGCCATGGAGAAGTCGATCAACACCTACTTCGTCGAGATGATCTCCGAGATCGGCCTGTGCCCGGTGTCGGAGATGACGCAGAAGCTCGGTGTGGTCCCGGCGAGCGGGGCGAAGCTGGCCGACGGTCCCGCCATCGCGCTCGGCGCGGAGGAGATGTCCCCGCTGACGATGGCCAACGCGTACGCGACCTTCGCCAACCGCGGGGTCTACTGCACCCCGGTCGCCATCGAGTCGATCACCGACTCGCACGGCAAGGCGCTCTCGGTGCCGAAGAGCAAGTGCGACCGGGCGATGTCGCAGACGACCGCCGACACCATCAACACCCTGCTGAGCGGAGTGGTCGACTCCGGTACCGGTGAGCGGGCCGGTCTGACCGACCGGGACAGCGCGGGCAAGACCGGTACGACGGACTCCCGCTACAACGCCTGGTTCGTCGGCTACACCCCGAACATCTCCGGCGCGGTGTGGGTCGGCTCGGGCGGCGCGAAGAAGATCACGATGGAGAACATCGTGATCGGCGGCAAGCCCTTCGAAAAGGTCTTCGGTGGCGGCCTGCCCGGCCCCATCTGGAAGGACGCGGTCACGGGCGCGCTGTCCGGTCGTGAGGCCCTGCGCTTCACCACGGTCAGCATCCCGGAACCGAACGTCCCCTCCGGCGGCGCCCGCGGCAACAAGCCGCCCACCAACCCGAACAAGCCCGGCAAGCCGGGCGGTGACGGCAAGCCCGGCGGGCGGCCCGGCGGGCAGACCGCCGGAGCCACCGGCGGTACGGGCGGCACCGATCCGGAGACCCCCTTCCCCGGGATCACGATCTCCCCGGGCGGCCTGATCGGCGGCCGCGACGACCAGTAGCGGTCGGCGCGCGCACAGCAGAAAGGGAGGGCCCCGGCCGAAACGGCCGGGGCCCTCCCTTTGGCGCTGCTACGGGCGCTTCTACGGGTGCTTCTCCTCCCGCTGCTACGAGAGCTACGAGAGCTGCTGCTTGACGACGGCGGCGACGCGCCCGCCCTCCGCCAGCCCCGCGACCTTCGGGTTCACGATCTTCATGACGGCGCCCATGGCCCGCGGCCCCTCGGCACCCGCCGCCTTGGCCTCCGCCACGGCCTGCGTCACGATCGCGACGAGCTCGTCGTCGCTGAGCTGCTTGGGCAGGTACGTGTCGAGGAACTCGCCCTCCGCGGTCTCCCGGGCGGCCTGCTCGGGACGGCCGCCCTGGGCGAAGGCCTCCGCCGCCTCGCGGCGCTTCTTCGCCTCCTTGGCGATCACCTTGAGGACTTCCTCGTCGGAGAGCACGCGTGCTTCCTTGCCCGCGACCTCCTGGTTGGTGATGGCGGAGAGGGTCAGTCGGAGCGTGGACGAGTGCAGCTCGTTCCGCTCCCTGATGGCGGTCGTGAGGTCTTCCTGGAGCTTGGCCTTGAGCGTGGTCATGCACCTGAGTCTGCCAGGTGCGGGGCCGGTGGCGCCCATCGGTTTTCCGCGTCTGCGACGATGGGTCCATGCGTGCGCGTTACGGAGTACCCCTGAAGGCGGCTGCCGGAATCGCGGCGGTGGGGGCCGCAGGTGTGGCCTATGCCGCCGGTTTCGAGGCGCGGTCTTTCCGCCTGCGCCGGATCACGGTGCCGGTCCTTCCCCCGGGGATGCGCCCGCTGCGCGTGCTCCAGGTCTCCGACATCCACATGGTCGGCGGGCAGCGCAAGAAGCGCGCCTGGCTCCAGTCGCTGGCAGGCCTGCGCCCGGACTTCGTCGTGAACACCGGCGACAACCTCTCCGACACCGAGGGCATCCCCGAGGTGCTCGACGCCCTGGGCCCGCTGATGTCCTTCCCGGGCGTGTACGTCTTCGGGTCGAACGATTACTACGGGCCGCGGCTGCGCAACCCGGGGCGCTACCTGATCGAGAAGGTCCAGGGCCGGCACGGGCTGAACGGCAACAAGCCGGTCGTCGGCGCCGTCCACAACCCGTGGGAGGAGATGCGGGACGCCTTCGACGCGGCGGGCTGGCAGAACCTCACGAACACCAGGGCGCGACTGAAGGTGGACGGCCTGGAGCTGGCCTTCACCGGGCTCGACGACCCGCACATCAAGCGGGACCGCTACGAGAGGGTCGCCGGCGGACCGGAGTCGGACGCGGACTTCTCGATGGCCGTGGTGCACGCCCCGTACCTGCGCGTCCTCGAAGCCTTCACCGCCGACCGGTACCCGCTGATCCTCGCGGGCCACACCCACGGCGGGCAGTTGTGCATCCCCTTCTACGGGGCGCTGGTCACCAACTGCGACCTGGACACCAAGCGGGTGAAGGGCCTGTCCACGCACGAGGCGGGCGGCCACCGCGCGTACCTGCACGTCTCGGCGGGCTGCGGCACGAACCGGTTCACCCCGGTGCGCTTCGCGTGTCCGCCGGAGGCGACACTCCTCACTCTCACCCCGAAGGCGTAGGGGCTGCGCCACCCTCCCCCAGTACGTCGATGTGCTGACCTCGCCGACGTACGCCGTCCCGGCGCTTTCCCGCTGGCGCCCGGCCGCTCCCCTCGCCCCGCGACCGCCTCGCGACCGCTCCGCGAAAACCGGATTTCGTCTCCGGCGAGAGGTCCGCTAAAGTAATCGATGTCGCCAGGGCAGCAGCGCTGCAAGGCGGCGATCGGGGTGTAGCGCAGCTTGGCAGCGCGCTTCGTTCGGGACGAAGAGGTCGTGGGTTCAAATCCCGCCACCCCGACTTCGTAAGACCAGGTCAAGGGCTTGATCCATTCAGTGGATCAGGCCCTTCCTGCGTCTCCGGAGATTGTTCGGGAGGCATCTGGGAGAAGGTCTTGGTCGGCTTCTCCCCGCCGTCCTGAGCGACCTCGCCCTTCGTGTCTTCTCCGCGCGCCCGCCTGCCGGTTCGGGTGTGCCCGAGCCCGAGGTCTGCGCCCCGTGCCTTCTTCCCCCGAACCCATATCCGCACGGCTGCTGCCCGGCTTCCGCCGTCCGGCGCGACCGGCCTGGCTCTCGCCGAAGGTCTTCCGGACCGAGGTCCTCGCCGGTCTGGTCGTCGCACTGGCCCTGATCCCCGAGGCGATCTCGTTCTCGATCATCGCCGGAGTGGATCCGGCGATCGGACTGTTCGCCTCGTTCACGATGGCCGTCGTGATCTCGGTCGTCGGCGGGCGTCCGGCGATGATCTCCGCCGCGACGGGCGCCGTGGCCCTCGTGATCGCTCCGCTGAACCGGCAGCACGGGCTGGGCTACCTGGTCGCCGCGGTGATCCTGGCCGGCGTCTTCCAGATCGTGCTCGGCGCGCTCGGCGTGGCGAAGCTGATGCGGTTCATCCCGCGCTCGGTGATGGTCGGCTTCGTCAACTCCCTCGCCATCCTGGTCTTCATGGCCCAGGTCCCCGAACTGCTCGGCGTTCCCTGGCCCGTCTACCCGCTCATGGCGGCCGGGCTGGCGCTGATGGTGTTCTTCCCGAAGGTCACCAAGGCGGTCCCGGCCCCGCTCGTGTCCATCGTCATCCTCACCGCGATCACCGTGGCCGCGGGCATCGCGGTCCCCACCGTCGGCGACAAGGGCGCGCTGCCGTCCGCACTTCCGGTGCCGGGCCTGCCGGACGTACCGCTCACCCTGGACACGCTGGCCCTCGTCGCGCCGTACGCGCTGGCCATGGCGCTCGTCGGGCTGATGGAGTCGCTCATGACGGCGAAGCTGGTCGACGAGATCACCGACACGCGGTCCTCGAAGACGCGGGAGTCCATCGGCCAGGGCATCGCGAACATCGTCACCGGGTTCTTCGGCGGCATGGGCGGCTGCGCGATGATCGGCCAGACGATGATCAACGTGAAGGTGTCGGGCGCCCGTACGCGCCTGTCGACCTTCCTCGCCGGCGCATTCCTGATGGTGCTGTGCATCGCCTTCGGGCCGGTGGTCTCCGACATTCCGATGGCGGCCCTCGTCGCCGTCATGGTGATGGTCTGCTTCGCGACCTTCGACTGGCACTCCATCGCGCCGAAGACCCTCAAGCGGATGCCCGCCGGCGAGATCGCCGTCATGGCCGTCACCGTCGCGTGCGTCGTCGTCAGCCACAACCTGGCCGTGGGCGTCGTCGTGGGCTCCGTCACCGCGATGGTCATCTTCGCCCGGCGCGTCGCTCACCTGGCGAACGTCACCTCCGTCCGCGATCCGGACGGCGGCCAAGTCCTCCACTGCGTGACCGGCGAGCTGTTCTTCGCCTCCTCGAACGACCTGGTCGAGCAGTTCGACTACGCCGGCGACCCGGACAAGGTGGTCATCGACCTCTCCGCCGCCCACATCTGGGACGCCTCCTCGGTGGCCGCCCTCGACGCGATCGAGCACCGGTACGCCGGGCACGGCAAGACCGTGGAGATCACCGGCCTGAACGCACCCAGCGCCCACCTGCACGCGAAGCTCAGCGGCGAACTCACCGTCGGGAGCTGAGGAGCCCCGCGTCGGCTTCGGGGCGAGCCTGCCCGGTCGTACGGCGGGAGTTGGCGTCCCCGCTGAACCGCCCCCACGCGGCGCAGTCGTCCAGGCGTCTGGACAGACTCCCGGACCGTGGATACAACTCTCTCTGCCGAACTCCAGCGCCAGCGTCGATCTTCACGGAGCGACTGCCCTGCGGGCACATGAGCCCCGGACTCTCCCCCACCGCGAAGGCGGGAGCGGCGGCTCGGCCGCTGCGCGCAGCCGCGTGTCCGCTACGCGCAATCGGGCAGGTAGGGCGGGTCAAAGTTGTCCGCTGCGCGACATTGGTCGTCCTCGTACGTCGTTCCCCTCCACCCGGTGGGCCCATAGCGTGAACGAGTGCGGCAGCGACCGCATATGGGGGTCTTCACTCCGCAACTGACACCAACGTTCAATCATCAGGGAGCACTCATGTCCTCGACTGCGACGACGACAAGCACCGCACCACCGGGCGACCAGCAACGCCGGCCTGGGCTGGTGCTGTTCATGGTCTGCGTCGCGATCTTCATGCTGATGCTCGACGCGACCGTCGTCTCCGCCGCCCTCGCCGACATCCGCAAGGACTTCGACGCCTCCATCGACGGGCTGCAGTGGGTCATCGACGCCTACTCGATCCCGCTGGCCGGTGTCCTGCTGACCTTCGCCACGCTCGGCGACCGGTTCGGGCGCAGGCGGATGTTCATCATCGGCATGGCCGGGTTCACCGCCTCGTCGCTGGCGTTGGCGTTCGCGAACACCATTGTGGTGCTCGACATCCTGCGCGCGGTGCAGGGCTTCGCCGCCGCCATGCTGTTCGCCACCGCGCTGCCGCTGCTGTCGGTCGCGTACCCCGAGAAGGCGGCCCGAGCCAAGGCGATCGGCATCTACGGCGCCGTGATGGCCCTCGCGACCGTCGCCGGCCCGGTCTTCGGCGGCGCGCTCGTCACCCAGTTCGGCTGGCGCTCGATCTTCACCATCAACGTGCCGATCGGCATCGGCATCATGGTGCTGGCCGCGCTGAAGATGCCCGAGTCGGCGAGCAGCCCCGAGCGCCGCGCCGACCTGCTGGGCTCGGTGCTGCTCACCGGTGGCCTCGTGGCCGGCGTGTTCGCCCTGACCCGGAGCAACGCGCTCGGCTGGACGTCGGGGACGGTCATCGGCCTGCTCGTCACCGCGGTCGTGCTGCTGATCGCCTTCCTGGCCTGGCAGGTGCGGGCCAAGCACCCGCTGTTCGACCTCGCGATGGCGAAGAAGCCCGGGTTCTCCGGCACCGCGATCGTGTCGGTCGCCCACATGGCCACGCTGATGGCCGCGTCCAACTACATCGCGCTGTTCCTCATCGGCACGCTCGGCTACTCGCCGCTGCAGATGGGCCTGCGGCTGCTGCCGATCAGCGTCGGCGCGATGATCGCCGCGCCGCTGACCGCGATCTTCGCCAGGCGCGTGTCGCTCGCGATCTCGCTTCCGCTCACCATGACGCTGGTCACCGTGGGCATGTACCTGATGGGCAACTTCGGCTCCGACAGCGAGTGGACCCACTTCGTGCCGGGCATGCTCATCGGCGGCCTCGGCCTCGGCGCGATCACCGCGGTCACCCAGGCCGCGTCCCTGACCTTCGCCTCGCAGGAGAACGCGGGCATGGCCAGCGCCACGTTCGGCACCCTGCGGCAGATCGGCATGGCCATGGGCATCGCCGGCCTCGGCGCGATGTTCAGCCGCGTCGCCGAGGACAAGACGGAGTCCGGGCTCGCGGCGCTCCCCGGGGCCGGCGCGGTGCCGGAGGACCTGAAGGAGCAGTTCATCGAGGGGATCGGCTCCGGAGCCGGTCACCAGGTGATCGAGGGGGTGCCGTCACAGTTCCACGACAGCGTGCCCGCGCTGACCCAGGTCGCCGACAACGCGTCGATCGACGCGATGAACGCCTTGGCGAACCTGGGCGCGGTCATCGGTGCGGTCGCCGTGGTCCTCGCGATCATCACCTTCGCGATCGACAGCCGCCGGTCCGGCAAGGTCAGCGAGCAGACGCGGGAACCAGAGCCGGCGTCGGTGTGACCTCGGAATCGGCACCGCTCCCGCCGAAGTAAGCGGCGGGGGTGGTGCCGATTTCTCGTCGGAACGCGGTGATGAAGGCGCTCGCGGTCTTGTAGCCGACCGCGCGGGCGACCCGGGCGATCGGGTGCCCGGCGCCCAGCATGGGGAGCGCCGCGTTGAGCCGTTCGAAGGTCCGCCAGCTGCCGAAGCTGACCCCGGTCTCGGCACGGAACCGGCGCGAGAGGGTGCGCGGCGACGCGCCGACCTCCCGGCCCCAGTCCGCGAGGTCCCGGGGATCGGCCGGGTCCTGTCTGATGGCGAGCGCGATCCGCAGGGCCAGCGGGTCGGTGGGGAGGATGGTCGGGATGATGGTGACCGACATGGGCGTCATCAGGTCCCACAGCACGTCCACGGCCCGGGCACGGCGGTCCGCGGCGCGGCCTCCGAGCTCCACGATGTAGGACAGCAGCGGCCCGACCACCCCGGTGGCGTCGATGACGGTCGGGGTGTCCCAGTCCAGCGGGCAGTCGTCCGGTTCGAAGTACAGCGAGTGCATCGCACAGGACGAGTTGGGGATGACGGCATGGTCCACGCCGCCGGGGATCCAGAGGGCGCGCGAGCGCTGCACCACCCAGCGGAAGTTGTCCACCGTCATCGTCAGCAGCCCGGTCGGCGCCCAGGTCAGCTGGTGCTGTGGGTGGTTGTGTGTGGGCACATCGGTCCCGGCCTCAAGCGGGATGACGATGCTCGAATAGGCCGCATAATCGATCGTGGGGTGCATCTCACTGATCACAGGCTCCAATTCTACTGCCACCCAACCCCGTTAAGGCGGCTCCACGAAGTGTAAGAGTCGGCCGGCGGCGAGGACCCGCTCTTTCATCGAGGCCCAGGTTCAAGACCTGGGCCTCGTTCGTCGTCCCCGGCCGAGTGTCAGAGGGGCATGGCACCGTGGGCGGACGTTCTCACGTGGCGAGGGAGAGGGCATGACGACGATTCCCCAGGGTCGACGGATGGAGCAGGCGGCCGTGAACGCCCTGCGCACCCTCCTGCAGAGTCATGACCACGTGGTGGAGGAGATCTCGGGACAGAACGACTACGGCGAGGATCTGTTCGTCACCTTCGCCGACGCCGGGCGCGTGACCAACGACGTCATCAAGGTGCAGGTCAAGGGCGGTGCCTCGTGGCGGCGGTCCTACGGATACGCCGTACCGGTGCGACAGCACGGCGAGACCTGGGCGAAGGGCAACGTGCCGGTGTTCTGCGTCGTCTTCGATCCGGACACGGCGCGACTGCACTGGGCGAACGCAACCGAGCAGCTCCGTCGCGGGGTCCGCGAGGGCCGCCGGCCTCGCACCGTCAGGTTGCCCGCCACGGCGGTGCTCGACGACACGACCCTGGCGGCCTTCGTGGACACGGCCCGCGCTTATGTGGGCGGGTACCGGGGCCGGAACGCCGTTCTGGCCCACCTCGGCGAGATGGCGGGGGTCACCTTCGGCGCCTCCGACCATGTCCTGCACTGGGTCAACGAGTTCGACGAGCAGTTGATCTTCTGGCAGCGCCCCGGGGAGTGGCACGCGACCCTCCTCCACAGCGACCTCGACTGGAACCCGGTCCCGATCACACCCGGCGGACTGCACATCCCGGGCAGCTCGCTCCCGGGGCGCGAGTTCGGCGGTGAGTTCGGCGGTGAGTTCGGCAGCGACTTCCCCGAGGACCTCCGGCGGAGCATGCCCTTCCCGTTCGTCAGCGGGATCATCCTGAACATGCCCGAGGCCCTGTGGCTCGCCTCCTGCTTCTCCGCCACGGAGTGGGCGAGGCGAGCCGCGGATGCGGGATAGGGGTCCCCGCGTCCGTCCCGGGCCGGACCGGATCCGACGCCGGTCAGATCCCCGGGATCTGGCGGGCCTTGAACGCGGCGCGGACCGCGTCCGCCGCGGGCTGGCCGTACATGCGCTGCGCGGTCGCGATCGTCGTCCGGGCGGCTGCCTCGAAGCTCGTGTCCGGGGCGAAGCCGAACTGCGCGTTCACGATGATGCGGTCGGCCGTACGGGCTCCCAGGGCGCCCCGGATGTCGAAGAGGGCGCGGGACCAGATCTCGCCGTCGGCGTGCACCTCGCCCACCCGGTCCGCGTAGACCTTGTTCCCGTCGATGCGGCGCAGGCAGTGCGGGGCCGCGCTGTAGGAGATCGAGTCCCAGTCGGCGACGCACGCCAGGTCCGCCTTCTGCGGCCAGCCGTAGACGGCGTCCGCGTGGGCGCCGACCTCGACGGCCAGGTAATCGCCGAAGGCCTCGCCTATCGCGCCGGCTTCGGGCGAGGTGCCGAAGCCGGGGACCTGGGCGTTGTGCACCGCGTGCCCGTACTCGTGGACGATCACCTCGGCGTCCTCGGCGTCGTCGACGCTTCCCTTGCCGAAGCGGATCTCGGCCTTCTTGTCGGTGAAGAAGGAGTTGTCGGCGCCGTACTGGTTGATGCGGACCGGCTGAACCCGGTCGTTGGCACCGGGGAGTTCGACGCCGAAGCCCAGGCCCTGGAGGTACTCCTGTGCCTCGTTGACCCAGAAGTAGGCCATGACCTGCTCGAACTGGTCGTCGGCGCGGTTGTACCGGGTGGCGTCCGCGACCTTCGCGGCGGCGCCGGTCTCCGACCTGACGTACGCCCACTTCCCGGACAGTCCGCCGCTGCCGTCGAGGTTGCGCAGGGCGGCCGTGGTGTAGGCGGAGGCGGGCACGGCGCCGGCGGAGTCCTTGCCGTCGACGAGCGTCTGATCGCCCGAGGACTGCACGGGGTTGACCATGAAGATGCTGCCCTGGGGCAGGGCTGCGGCGGGCGCCGGTGCGGGCGCGGACGCCGAGGCCGGTCCGGCCAGGGTGAAGAGTGCCACGGCGGCGGTGGCCGCGGCGGTCAGTCCGCGAGGGGAACGGCGGGGCATGGACATCCTCCTGTGATGGATGTGTTGTGCCGGAGATTCACGGGTGGCGGGGTGCGGACGCGATCTTTGCTCAACCGGGCCTCCTTTGGCCAGACCTCGTACCCCCATCCGTTCCGGGAAGTGCCGCATCATGTCCGCGTGCACAGTGCGGAGGAGTTCGGCGAGGCCGACAGCGGAGCGGGAGAGCCGGGAGCGGCGCGGGACCCGGGGACCGCGGAAGACATGTCCGACGTGGTCGCGGCGGCGCGGCAGGGGGACGAGGCGGCCTTCCTGGCGCTGTTCCGGGCGGTGCAGCCGGGCCTGCTGCGCTACCTGACCGTGCTGGTCGGCGAGGAGGCCGATGACGTGGCGTCCGAGACGTGGCTGCAGGTCGCCCGCGACCTCGGGTCGTTCAGGGGGGACTACGACGGCTTCCGCGGCTGGGTGTCGACCATCGGCCGCAACCGGGCGATGGACCTGCTGCGCCGTCGGCGCCGGCGTCCGACGGCCGGCCTGCCGGTCGAGTACCTGCTCGACCGACCGGGGCCCGAGGACACCGAGGGCACGGCGCTGGCGTCGGTCACCACCGCCGAGGCGCTCGCCCTGATAGCCGGGCTGCCCCGCGATCAGGCGGAGGCCGTGCTCCTGCGGGTGGTGATGGACCTGGACGCGCAGAGCGCGGCCCGGGTGCTGGGCAAGCGGGCCGGCGCGGTGCGGATGGCGGCGCACCGCGGCCTGCGCAAGCTCGCCCAGCTGCTCGAACAGCAGGAGGCGGGTCCGTCGGGGGGTGCGGGCGGAGCGGGTGCTTCCCGGCCGCGTGGAAAAAGTTTCCGGCGAGGAGTGACATCGGCCGTGGCTTCGACGCTGAAGGACACGAGATGAGCACCGACCGATCCCGCCGCATCGACCACGACACGGCCGAGCAGCTGCTCGGCGGTGCACGGGGCGACCTCGCACCCGGCCACGAGGCCTTGGCGGGACTGCTCGCCTCGGTCTCCGCTCCGGCGGCGGACGGCGAGCTGGCGGGCGAGGAGCGGGCCGTGGCCATGTTCCGGACCGCTCGTCTCCACCACGCCCACGCCCACGCCGCCGCCCGTGTCCCGGGATCCCGCCGCAGGCGATCCGTGCGTACGCCGGCGATGCTCCTGAGCGCGAAGGTCGCGGCCGCGGCACTGGCCGCCGCCGCTGTCGGCGGTGTCGCCGTCGCGGCCGGCACGGGTCATCTGCCCGCCGCCCTGGGCGGCGGGCCCGCGAGCGCCGGCCCGGCGCCCTCCGCCTCCGCCACGGCCACCGCCGGGGAGCCGGGGGGAGCCTCCCCGGGGCTCCTGAGTCGTCCCTCGACTCCGATTCCGCCCGATCTGGCCGAGCTCTGCCGCGCCTACGCCGAGGCCGCCGGCCCGCGGCCCGCCGAGGTGCTGGCCGAGCACCGGTTCGCCCCGCTGGTCGAGGCAGCCGGCGGGCAGGCCGCCGTACCGGACTACTGCGCCCCCGTCGTCGGCGGCCCGGGCGACGGACCCGACGGCTCGCCGGCCCCGCACCCGACGGACGGCCCGCACGGCGCCGACCCGACGAAGCACGGCGGACGGGACGAGAGCAAGCGGCGCGAGAGCCGGAGCCCGAGCCCGGAGGCCACCCGCACCCCGGACACCAAGGGCGGCCGCCCGACCGGCACCCCGACCACCGACCCGTCCCCGCCCCGCAATCCCGCCCCGACCGGCCGCCCCACCGGCGTGACCGGGGCGGCTCCCTAGTGCTGTGGCCGGAAAGGTTTGCCGGGTCGCGGCGTCCGGTGCGGGGCATCGCAAGGCGGAGGGCCGCGGCTCGTACTGGACGTACCAGCACGGGCCGACAACGCGGCGAGGTGCCGTGCCGGGGGCCGCGACCCGGTGAACCTTTCCAGTCACAGCACTAGGAGCCTGGCCCACCGATGCAACCACCACCCGGTTACGCCGACGACGACACACTGCCGCTTCCCCGCCTCTACGCGGCCTCCCCGGGCCCGGCGGAACCGCACCCCGGGCACGCACCCGAGCACGCACCCGCCCCCGCTGCTGGGCACGCCCCCGCGCCCGCGCCGGTCTTCGTGGACTCCTCGGGCCGACGCCAGCGGCGGGTCCGCCGCCTGGGGTGGCTGCTGGTCGTACCCGCCGCCGCCTACGTCGTCCTCCTGATCAGTTCGCTGTTCGGCGGTCCCACCGTCCGCTCGCCGTTCCTCCCCGCACCGCGCACTCCGGACGCCGCCCCGAGCCGGCCCCCCGCCGCCGAGGCCGAGCCGGGCGCCTCCGCCTCACCGAAGCGCGCCGCCTCCCCGACCGGCGGCGCACCGCAGGCCTCCCCCACCGGCCCCGGCGGTCCCACCGCTCCGCCCGGTGCGGCCACCACCCGCGGGCCGGCCACCGCCGCCCCCACCACGGGGTCCGGCCCCACCCAGGCGGGCGGCCAGAACGGCCGCGGCAAGCCGACGTCGGCACCCGGCCAAGGCGGCAAACCCACCGTCCACCCCTGACCCTCCCGGCCCCCTCGCCCCCTTGCCCCCTGACCTTCCCGGATCACCACAGGCAGAAAGCTCGTCCCCTTGTCGAAGAACCGACGCCGCCTCCCCCGCGGCCGGCACGGCACCGTGCGCAACGTCCCGCTGCGCACCCACTGGCTGCTGCTGACCGTGCTCGTCGTCACCCTCTCGGCCGCGCTGGTGCTCCAGGGCTACGCCAAGCACATGTTCGACACCACCGCCGACGGCGCGGCCCCCCGTACGGCCGGTTCCTCCGCGTCCGTACCGGAGGCCATCCGGTACGGCGGGCCGGTCGTCGAGGGCGCCGCCGGGCGGACGGCCGCTCCCGCGCCCCGCACGATCGCGCTGACCTTCGACGACGGGCCCGACCCCGTCTGGACCCCGAAGATCCTGGACGTCCTGCGCCGCAACCAGGTGCGCGCCACGTTCTTCACCGTCGGCGCCCAGGTGTCCGCCCATCCCGACCTGGCCCGGCGGATCGTCGCGGACGGCCACCAGATCGGCGTCCACACCTTCACCCACACCGACCTCGGCGCCGCCTCCGACTGGCGGCGCTCCCTGGAGCTGCGCGAGAGCCAGCTCGTCATCGCCGGCGCCACCGGGATCACCACCCCGCTGCTGCGCCCGCCCTACTCCTCGACCAACGAGGCGCTGAACGACGCCGACTGGAACACGGTCGTCCAGGCGGGACTGGAGGGCTATCTCACCGTCCTCACCACGCAGGACAGCGAGGACTGGCGCCGCCCGGGCGTCGCCGGGATCGTCGCCAACTCGACTCCGCAGGGCACGGACGGCCAGATCCTGCTGATGCACGACGCGGGCGGCGACCGCTCGCAGACCGTCGCGGCCCTGGAGCAGCTCATCCCCCGCCTCAAGGCGGGCGGCTTCCGTTTCACCACGGTCAGCGAGGCGGTCGGCCTTCCCGCGCCCACCCGGCCCGCCTCGACCGTCGACCGGTGGCAGGGAATCGCCCTGATCAACGCGCTGCGCGCCAGCGACTGGGTCCTCGAAGCGCTCTCCTGGCTGCTGTGGGCGGCCGGCGCGATCAGCGTGCTGCGCGCCGTGGCGGTGTTCGTCGCCGCCCGCCGGCACGTGCGGACGCGCCGCAAGCCGTGGGGCCGGGTGGTCACCGAACCGGTCAGCATCATCGTCCCCGCCTACAACGAGAGCGCCGGCATCGAGGCCGCCGTCCGCTCCCTGCTCGCGTCGGACCATCCGGTGGAGGTCATCGTGGTCGACGACGGCTCCACCGACGGCACCGCCGACATCGTCGAGTCCCTCCGGCTGCCCGGCGTACGCGTCATCCGCCAGCAGAACGCCGGGAAGCCCGCCGCGCTCAACACCGGCATCGCCGCGGCCTCGTACGACCTGCTCGTCATGGTCGACGGCGACACCGTCTTCGAGCCGGACGCCGTACGCATGATCGTCCAGCCCTTCGCCCAGCGGCGCGTCGGCGCCGTCTCGGGCAATGCCAAGGTCGTCAACCGCGGCGGTCTGCTCGGCCGCTGGCAGCACATCGAATACGTCGTCGGCTTCAACCTGGACCGGCGCCTCTTCGACCTCGCCGAATGCATGCCCACCGTGCCCGGCGCGGTCGGGGCGTTCCGCCGCGAGGCCCTGCTGCGCGTCGGGGGCGTCAGCGACACCACCCTCGCCGAGGACACCGACCTCACCATGGCGCTGTGCCGCGACGGCTGGCGCGTGGTCTACGAGGAGCGGGCCATCGCCTGGACCGAGGCCCCCGCCTCGCTCGGCGCCCTGTGGAAGCAGCGCTACCGCTGGTGCTACGGAACCCTCCAGGCCATGTGGAAGCACCGCGGCGCCCTCGCCCAGCGGGGCCAGGCCGGAAAGCTCGGCCGCCGCGGACTGCTCTACCTGCTCATGTTCCAGGTGCTGCTGCCGCTGCTCGCGCCGGTCGTGGACATCATCGCCGTCTTCGGGCTGATCTTCCTCGACCCGGTCCGCATCCTCGGCCTGTGGTGCGCCTTCCTCCTGCTCCAGGTCCTGATGGGGCTCTACGCCTTCCACCTCGACAAGGAACGGCCCGGGGCGCTGTGGAGCCTGCCGCTCCAGCAGTTCGTGTACCGCCAGCTGATGTACCTGGTCGTCATCCAGTCCGTGTTCACCGCCATCGCCGGATCGCGCCTGCGCTGGCAGCGCATGGAGCGCTACGGCAGCCTCCGGATGCCCGCCGCGGCGCCCGCGCTCGCGCCCGTACCCGTACCGGCGCCCCTGGCCTACGAACCCGTCGGGCCCTGGCTGCCGCAGGAGTCCCACGACGTGGCGCCGTGGCCGCCGCGGCACTGATCGTCAGTACGGGCGCGGCGCCATGACCTGCGGCTCGGCCGTCGGGCTCTCGAAGACGCAGCCGGGCTCCGGGCCGGGTGTCGCGCGGACGGACACCGGCGTCGGCGGGTCCGTCGGCAGCTCGACGCGGACGGTCACGGGGTGGTCGTCGCGCGTCGTGGCGTAGCCGGTCTCCTTGCCGTCGACCAGTACCTCCACGACGGCGGTGTGGCCGGTCTGGACCGTGGCACTGACCGAATGCCCGGCGTGTTCGATGTGGAAGTGATGGCGCCGCCTCATGAGACCGCCTCCCGCCGGTACCCCCTCACGACAAGCGTAGCCATGTGGGCACCGAAGCCGCCGCTTCACGACCTGCGTCTACGCGGTGCCGAGCGCGGCGAGTTCGGTCCGCACCAGGGTGAGGAAGTCCGGGGAGGGCCCGGCCTCCACGGCGCGTTCGGCGGCCACCGCGTCGAGGTGGCCGAGTACCGCCTCGACGGTCGGGAAGGTGCCGACCGGGCGGAGCAGCCAGAGGCGGCCCCGGGGCCGGGGCGGGAGGCCGAGCCCGGCGAGGGCCGCGTCGGCCTCGTGGTCGAGTTCGCGCAGGTCGGGCTCGGGGAGCGGGGCGCACTCCACGCCGGTGATGTGGCCGTGGCCGTCGAGCGAGGTGTCCACCGCCCAGTGGGTGGAGCGGTCCGGGATCCAGGTCCGGGCCGCCGGGGGCCAGACGTACGGGAGGAACACCCAGCGCAGGTCCTCGGGCGCGGGCTCCCAGCCGAGCACTTCCAGCTCGCGGATCTCGGGCAGCCGGTCCGGCTCCAGCTCGCTGCGGCCGGTGCGGCGCAGTGCGAGCGGGTGCGGTGATCCGTCCTCGTCCCACGACATGCGGGCACGCTATCCGACGCGGTAGCGGATGTGCGTGACCTGCGGGGTGGCGACCGTACGGTCCGGGGTGAGGTGCAGGGACGGGTCGACGCCGTCGAAGAGGCGGGTGCCGGAGCCGAGGAGGATCGGGGCGAGGTGGATCTCCAACTCCTCGGCCAGGCCCGCGGCGAGGTACGCGCGGACGGTCTCGGCGCCGCCCGAGATCTGCACGTCCTTGCCGCCGGCCGCCTCGCGGGCCGCCGCGAGGGCGGCTTCCGGGCCGTCGGTGACGAAGTGGAAGGTCGTGCCTCCCTCGCGGACCCACGGTTCGCGCGGCGTGTGGGTGAGGACGAAGACCGGGGCGCGGAAGGGCGGCGGGTCGGGCCAGCCGAGCTCGCCCTCCGCGAACATCCGGCGGCCCATGACGTAGGCCCCGGTCCGGTCGAAGTTCTCCTCGACGACCTCGGCCGAGGCGTTGCGCTCACCGCCGCCGGGCAGCAGGCTCTGGCGTTCGCGCCAGGCGTCGATGGCGAACACCCACTGGTGGATCTTCAGACCGCCGTCCCCGAGGGGATTGCCGGGGCGGGCGTTTGGTCCGGCGACGAAGCCGTCCAGGGTCATGCCGATGGACGCGAATACCGTGCTCATACGAGGACCTCCCTCTGCTCTTCCAGGATGCGGTGGCGAACCGTCGCCGGCAGTTCGGGCACCGCTACGAGCGCTCCAGGAGCTCGCGCCACAGACTCAGTTTCGGCGCCTCGGGCTTGTACGGCCCGCCGCCCGGGCGGATCGCACGGTAGCGGGACACCAGACGCTCGGCAGCGGCCGCCGTCGCGGCGGGCAGGCGGGAGGAGATGGCCTCGTCCCACCAGTACGCCGACTTGGGATCGTGGAGTTCGGTGAGCGGAAGCCCCCGGCAGGCCTCCCAGCACATCAGGGCGGAGGCGTAGGAGATGAGATGGCCGTGGCCCTGCTTGAGACGTGTGGGCAGGGTGTTCAGCGTGTCCTGCGCGCGCTGCCAGGCCTCGACCGCACGCACGACCCCGACCGGAGTCATGGCCTCATGGAAGAGGCTCTCGTACAGCGGGGAGGACATGTCGCTCCACAGCGCGTCCCGGCCCTCGGGGGTGGCCGCCAGGTTCGCGGCCTCCGGGAGGGGCAGGTGCGAGAGGCAGGCCAGGGCCTGGGTCACTTCGGCCATCGTGTAGTGCTCGCCCACCGGGCCGGTGGTGACCCCCCGCCGGGGGTCGAAGCGCCCCTTCTCCCAGTCGGCGTTCATCAGCCGGAAGATGTGCGGGCAGCGGATCAGGCGGTCCTGCCCCGTCGAGGGGTTCAGGTAGCTGTCGGCGGCGTCGTACAAGACCCGCGCCTGCCGGCGCGCCTGGCCGCAGAGGATCTCGATCCGGACGATCGCCTGGTCGAGGTTGGCGCTCGGCACTCGTCCGTAGCTGTGCGAGATGACGCTCAGGCGTTGCATGCCGTCGATGCACTCGGGCCCGATGAGCTGGATGAAGTCGGCGAAGCCACCGGGCTCCGGGATCCATTCCAGATTATCGGCTCCCAGCACGATCTGCCCGACGGCTCCGAATTCCTCGGGACGGTGCATGAGCATCGCGGCGAGCCGCAGGTTGGGTTCCGTGTCGGGCAAGTACCCGCGCTTGGCCCACAACCGGCGTGCGGCCTCCACGGAAGCCGCGAGCGGCACCAGGTCGGCCGCTCTGACATCCGCGACGTAGCCGCGGGTGAGCTGCGCGAATTTCAGTGGTCGAAACCCCAGAACCGGCGCGGATGCCAGAGGGTGCTCCGCCGAAGAGGAATTGATGTTCACCATTCCTCAACGCGGCAGTATCCGATGTGTCACGCATCCAGCGGGTTCGCCGCGATGCGGGTGGCCGCGCCGCCCGCGACATAGGCGGCCGCCGCGCACTCGGGCTTGCGGGCGGCCTGGTCCTCGACCAGGGCCAGGAAGGACGGGCCGAAGCCCGCCCGCGGGTGGGCCTTCAGCAGGGCCTCGGTGAAGGCAGGGTCGAATTCGGCCACGCGCAGGCCCGAGACGTCGGCGCTCGTGCCGACCTGGAGCAGGTGGCTCTCCACGTCCTCGGCCGCCGTCACGTCGTCCCGCATGTGCAGGACGATCACCTCTGCGGCGCGGGCCCGGCGGGCCGTCGGCCAGCCCAGGCCCGCCGTCAGGACGCGCGCGACATGGCCGCCCGCCTCCTCGAAGGGCAGGGTGTGGCTGTCGAAGGGCGCGGTCAGGCCCAGGTCGTGGAGCAGCGCGCTGACATAGAAGAGCTCTGCGTCGTAATCCAGGCCGTGCCGGGCGGCGTACTGCGCCCCGAAGGCGTAGGAGCGGACCGAGTGGTTCAGGAGCGCGGCGTCCGCGTACTCCGAGGCGATCTCGTAGGCAGCCAGGGCTGATGGTGAGTCAAGAGTCCACGTCATGGGGCGTCAGCGTAGGCGGCGTCCGAAGTCCACCTCGGACGGGGGCTCCCCCGGCCAGTTCAGCCGGGTCGGAGCCGGGGCCGTCTCGGCGAGGACCGACCCGCGCGAGACGACGTACCGGGGCCGGACCTGACGGCGGACGGCCTCCTCGGGCGACGGCACGGGGAGCAGGACGAAGGAGGCGGGCGCGCCCGCGGTGATGCCGTACTCCGCCCCGGACAGGCCCAGCACGCGCGCCGCACGGTCCGTCACCATCGAGAAGGCCACCGGGATCTCGTCCGCCCCGGTGAGCTGGGCGGCGTACAGCCCGACGAGGGCGGTCTGGAGCGGGTTGGCGGTGCCCAGCGCGTTCCAGGGGTCCATCACGTCGTCGTGGCCGAACGCCACGTTGACCCCGGCCGCCAGCATCTCCTTGACCTGGGTGAGGCCGCGCCGCTTGGGGTAGGCGTCGAAGCGCCCCTGGAGGCCCAGGTTGGCGAAGGGGTTGGAGACCAGGTTGATTCCGGAACGGGCCAGCAGCCGCTGGAGTTTGAAGCTGTACGCGCCGTTGTAGGAGCCCATGGCCGTCGTGTGCGAGGCCGTGGCCCGCTCGCGCAGGCCCGAGCGCAGGGCCAGGGTGGCCAGCACCTCCACGAAACGGGACTGCTCGTCGTCGATCTCGTCGCAGTGCGCGTCCACCCGCAGCCCGTGCTCCTCGGCCAGCGCGAAGGCCGTCCGCAGCGAGGCCACCCCGTCCTCGCGGGTGTCCTCGAAGTGCGGGATCGCGCCGACCACGTCCGCCCCGCGCGCGACCGCCTCGCGCAGCAGCGCCTCGCCCCCGGGGAAGGAGACGATGCCCTCCTGCGGGAAGGCCACGATCTGCAGGGTCATGAAGTCCCGCACCCGGTCGCGCACTTCGAGCAGCGCGTCGAGCGCGGTGAGGGACGGGTCGGTGATGTCGCAGTGGGTACGGACGTGCAGCACGCCCTGGGCGGCCTGCCAGCGCAGCACCTCGTCCGCCCGCTCGATCACGTCCTCGCGGGTCAGGGTCCGCTTGCGCTCGCTCCAGCAGGCGATGCCCTCCCAGAGGGTGCCGGAGGCGTTGGGACGCGGTTCGCCGACGGTCAGCGCCGTGTCGAGATGGATGTGCGGCTCGACGAAGGGGGCGCTGAGCAGGCCACCGTGGGCCTCGATGAGGACGCCGGTGGCCGGTGGTTCCTTCTGGTCGTCGTACGGGATGACGCGCGCGATGCGGCCGTCCTCCCCGACCTCGACGTCGGACAGGCCGGAGGTGTGGAGCAGCCGGGCGCCCCGGACGATCATCCGCATGGCGCCAGCGTACGGTCCCTAACCGCGCTTGGCCTGCGCCTTCTGCTGCATGCCCCGGGTCTTGGCGGAGAGCGACTGCGCGTCCCTGCCCGCGGCCTTCGCGCGGGCTTCGGCGGCCGTGTTCTTCGCGATCGCGCGCTCGGAGTCCTGGTGGAGGTGCCGGCCGGTACGGGCCTTCTTCGCCATGATCACTCCTCCTCGGAGCAGGGTTCAGGCGTACGGGTTCCACTGTGCGCCCATACGGAGCATTCGGCATCCCGGGGGCCGCTGCGGCCACAATGGGGCGCATGACCAGCGACAGCGAGATCACCCCCGAGATGCCCGACTGGGAGAAGCGGTTCCGGGCACCGCGTGTCGGCCTGCCCGAATGGGCCGAGGACGCCCCGGACCGTTCGCTCTTCGTCTCCAACGCGACCGGAACCTTCGAGCTCTACGCCTGGGACCGCACCACCGGCGCGCAGCGGCAGGCCACCGACCGCCCCAACGGCACCACCGACGGCGCCCTCTCCCCCGACGGGGAGTGGATCTGGTGGTTCTCCGACACCGACGGCGACGAGTTCGGCACCTGGGTGCGCCAGCCCTTCGCGGGCGGCCCCGACGAACCGGCCACGCCCGGCCTGGAGCCCTCGTACCCCGCCGGCCTGGCCATCGGCCGCGACGGGACGACGGTCGTCGGCCGCTCCACCGACGAGGACGGCTCGATCGTGCACGTGGTCCGGCCCGACGGGTCCGCGCCCACCGTGATCTACCGGCACCGGGAGTCGGCCGGCGTCGGCGACCTGTCCCACGACGGGACGCTCGTGGCCATCGAGCACACCGAGCACGGTGACGCCATGCACTCGGCCCTGCGCGTGCTCACCCTCGACGGGACGGGCGTCGCCGAGCTGGACGACTCGCGGGGCGGCGCCGAGGAGCTCGGCCTGGAGGTGCTCGGCTTCGCCCCGGTCGCGGGCGACACCCGGCTGCTCGTCGGCCACCAGCGCCGCGGCCGCTGGGAGCCGATGGTCTGGGACGTGGCCACCGGCGCCGAGCAGGAGCTCGCGATCGACCTGCCGGGCGATGTCAGCGCCGAGTGGTATCCCGACGGCTCCGCGCTGCTGGTCGTGCACAGCTTCGAGGCGCGCAGCGAGCTGTGGCGCTACGACCTGGCCGCCCGTGAGCTCGTACGGGTGGACACGCCGCCGGGGACGGTGTCGGGTGCCACCGCGCGGCCCGACGGGTCGGTGGAATACCTGTGGTCCTCGGCCGCCGAGCCCTCGTCCGTACGGTCCACCGCGGGCGGGACCGTCCTGGACCCGCCCGGCTTCCGGCCGCCCGGCTCGCTGCCGGTGCAGGACGTGTGGGTGGACGGCCCGGGCGGGCGGATCCACGCGCTCGCGCAGCGCCCGGTCGGCCACGGCGACGGCCCCTTCCCGACGGTCTTCGAGATCCACGGCGGGCCGACCTGGCACGACAGCGACGCCTTCGCGGCGGCCCCGGCGGCCTGGCTGGACCACGGCTTCGCCGTGGTGCGGGTCAACTACCGCGGCTCGACGGGCTACGGCCGCGAGTGGACGGACGCCCTCAAGCACCGGGTCGGCCTGATCGAGCTGGAGGACATCACCGCGGTCCGCGAGTGGGCCGTCTCCTCCGGCCTCGCGGACCCGGCGCGCCTCGTGCTGTCGGGCGGCTCCTGGGGCGGGTACCTGACGCTGCTGGGCCTGGGCACGCGGCCGGAGGCCTGGGCCGTGGGTCTGGCCGCCGTACCGGTCGCGGACTACGTGACGGCGTACCACGACGAGATGGAGGCGCTGAAGGCCCTGGACCGCACCCTCTTCGGCGGTACCCCGGAGGAGGTCCCGGACCGCTTCGAGGCCTCCTCGCCGCTGACGTACGTGGACGCGGTGAAGGCCCCCGTGCACATCGCCGCGGGCGTCAACGACCCGCGCTGCCCGATCCGGCAGATCGACAACTACGTGGACCGGCTCGCGGCGCGCGGGGCGGTGCACGAGGTGTACCGGTACGACGCCGGGCACGGCTCGCTGGTGGTGGAGGAGCGGATCAAGCAGGTCCGGATGGAGATCGAGTTCGCCCTGAAGCACCTGCCCCGCTAGGGGGCTTCCGGTGCGCCCCCCGTACGGTGGTGGGGTGCACCGGTTTCTCCTGACCCCGCGCTGGTGGGGGATCAACGTCTTCGTCGCGCTCGCCGTTCCCTTCTGCCTGTTCATGGGGTCCTGGCAGCTCGGCCGGTTCGAGGACCGCGTCGCCAGCCACCGGGAGGCGACCGCCGAGCGGCCCACCGACCAGGCGGCCGCGCCCCTGGACTCGCTGCTTCCGGTGGACAAGAAGACCTCCGGACGGCTGGCTGCCACGTCCGGGGAGTACGGCGAACAGCTGCTGGTGCCCGAGCGGCGGCAGGACGGCGCGTCCGGCTTCTACGTCCTGACCCTGCTGAAGACCGACTCCGGCAAGGCCGTCCCGGTGGTCCGGGGCTGGCTGCCGGGGGCGGCCGACCCGGCGAAGGCGCCCGCCCCGCCGACCGGCCGCGTCGAGGTCACCGGGGCCCTGCAGGCCTCCGAGAACTCCGGCACCAAGGGGGTCCACTCCCAGGGCGGCCTCCCGGCCGGGCAGCTCGGGGTGATCGGGGCGGCCTCGCTGGTCAACATCGTCCCGTACGACCTGTACGACGCCTGGCTGACCGTGCAGACCCCGGCGGACGGGATGGTTCCGGTGCCCGCGCAGGCTCCGGTCAACACCGGTCTCGACCTGAAGGCCTTCCAGAACCTCGGCTACACCGGCGAGTGGTTCGTCTTCGTCGCCTTCGTGCTCTTCATGTGGTTCCGGCTCTACCGGCGCGAGGTGGAGACCCTCCGCGACGCGCAGGCGGGCCTGCTGGAGCCCGAGCCCGAGCCCGCCTCCTGACCGGGGCCTACTCGGCCACCGGGATCGCGCCCGTGCGGTAGACCGTGCCGCCGCAGGCCTGCGGGATCGTCGTCTGCGTCGTGTGGGAACCCGTCGGCGGGGTGTGCGAGACCTCGACCCCGCTCGGGGCGGCCGGGGGCGTGGCCCCCTTCTGCGTTTCGGCGCCCGACCCGCTGCCCTCCGGCGCCGTGCCCGTCGCCGCGTCGGCAGGAGGCTTCGGGTCGCCGCCCGAGGTCGCCGCGGGACAGGGGTCCCCCGACGGCACCCACGCGAAGCGGACCTCGTACGCGGTGTTCGGCGACAGCATCAGGACCGGATCCTGGACCCGCGGATCCGGCAGCAGACCGCTCGCCGCATCTCCCGCAGTATGGCCGACCACCGGGACCCCGGCGGCGCCCTGGCCCGTCGCGACGCCGACCGCCGTCACGCTGTCCTGGCCGGTGACGGCGCAGCCCTGCGCCGAGACGTTGGTGACCTTGAAACTGCCGTACACCTTGCCGTCGGGCTCCGGGGCGCGGGCCGAGCCCACCACCCCCAGCTGCGCGGCGCCGCACACCGGCACTCCCGGCGCGGCCACCGGCGGCATTGGCCCGGAGCCCAGGGCCGGACCGGACGAGCCGGCGGAACCGCCCGAGGTCGCGGTGCCCGCCCCGCCCGCCGTCAGACCGCCGGCCGGGGAACCGCCCGCGGCGGCGTCCGGCTGCCCGGTGACACCGCCCGCGGCCGGGTCGCCGCCGAGGGAACCGCTGGACTTCGGCTGGGCCCCCGCTCCGTTCTGATGCGGGTCGGACGGGACCGCGCCCGGCTTGTCACCGGAGTGCGCGCCGTGCCCCGCCATGGCCGGGTGGTCCGTGGGCGTGCCCTCGCCCCCCGTCAGGTGCAGGGCGGCCGGGATCCCGGCCCCGGCGAGCAGCGCCACCGCGGCGGCGCCCACGAAGGCCTGGCGCCGCAGGGTCCGGCGCGCGGGGACGGCGTACCGCAGTCGCTCCAGCGCGCCCGCGGAGGGCTCCAGTCCCTCGACGGCCCCGTGCAGCAGGCCCCGCAGGGCCTCTTCCTCGCTCGCCCCGCCCGGCGGAGTGTGGTCGTCCCTCATGACTGCGCAGCCTCCATCGCCACCCTCAGCGCGGCAATGCCCCGCGATCCGTACGCCTTCACCGAGCCGAGCGATATCCCGAGCGTCTCGGCGACCTGGGCTTCCGTCATGTCCGCGAAGTAGCGCAGTACCAGCACCTCGCGCTGGCGGCGCTGGAGTCCGCGCATCGCCTTGATCAGATCGTCCCGCTCCAGCTGGTCGTACGCGCCCTCTTCGGCGCTCGCCATGTCCGGCATCGGCTTCGACAGCAGCTTCAGGCCGAGGATGCGCCGGCGCAGGGCGGAGCGCGAGAGGTTCACGACGGTCTGGCGCAGGTACGCCAGGGTCTTCTCCCGGTCGCGGACCCGGCTCCGCGCCGAGTGCACGCGGATGAAGGCCTCCTGGACCACGTCCTCGCAGGAGGCGGTGTCGTCGAGGAGCAGTGCGGCCAGGCCGAGCAGTGAGCGGTAGTGCGCCTGGTAGGTGGCCGTGAGGTGGTCGACGGTGGTGCCGGCCACCACCTCGGCCGTCTCGCCCTTGCCGCTCCCGCCCGCTTCAGCGCTTTCGCGCGGTGCGGGCACGAGACCGCCCCGGATCGGCACGGCGGTCCGTACGGGCGCCTCGGACGTCCCCGTCGGCGGGACGGGCACGATCACGGGAAGACCGCCGCCGGGCGCACGCAGGCCCCGGCGCGACGGGATGATCCCGGTGCGCGCCGGTAGGACGGCCCATTCGAGAAGTGCCTCTGCCACGCCTGTAGGACACGCGTCCCCCCGTCAGGGTTGTACGCGCGAGGCACCCTCACCAGAAAGATCCCCATTGCCCTCATGCGTACCCGCTCTTCCCGATTGCCCCGTCTTATCGAGACGGCGGTCGGGCCATCACCTTGATCAAGGGATCAGCACCGATCCTACAAAGCGAATTACGCAAATTCACCCGCGATCAGTTCCGCGATCTGCGTGGCATTCAGGGCAGCGCCCTTGCGGAGATTGTCGGCGCACACGAAGAACTCCAGGGCGTGGCGGTCGTCGAGCGAGGCCCGCACCCGCCCCACCCAGGCCGGATCCGTCCCGGCGGCGTCCACGGGGGTGGGGAACTCCCCCGCGGCGGGGTCGTCCACGAGCACCACACCGGGTGCGGCCTCCAGGATCTCGCGGGCGTGCGGGGCCTCCACCTCGCGGTCGAACCGGGCCCGCACGGTCAGCGAGTGCCCGGTCAGCACCGGCACCTGTACGCAGGTCACCGCCACCGGGAGCTCCTCCAGCTGGAGGATCCGGCGCGTCTCCCCCCGTACCGCCAGCTCGTGCGAGGACCAGCCGTCGGCGCGCAGCTCGCCGGACCACGGCACGACGTTGAGGGCGAGCGGAGCCGCGAAGGGGCCGGTGTCCTCGCCCACGGCACGGCGTACGTCACCGGTCTGCTCGCCGAGGGAGGTCCCGGCGACCAGCGACAGCTGGCGGCGCAGCGCCTCGGATCCGGCCCGGCCCGCGGCGCTCGCGGCCTGGTACGAGGACACCACCAGCCCGGAGAGGGAGTACTCGGCGTGCAGCGCGCCCAGGGCCGCGATCATGGCGGCGGTCACGCAGTCCGGGCCGGCGACGATCCCGCGCGGCCGGATCCGTACGGCGTGCCCGTTGACCTCGGGCACCACCAGCGGGACCTCGGGGTCCTCCCGGAAGGCGGCGGACTGGTCGACGACGGCGGCGCCGCGCGCGGTGACGACGGGAGCCCACCGGGCCGAGACCTCGGCCGGGGTCAGGAAGAGTGCGACGTCGCCCGGACCGAGGCCGTCGAAGGCGTCCTCGGTGAGGGCGAGCACCTCGACCTCCTCCGCGCGGACGGCCAGCACGCGGCCGGCCGAGCGCGCGGAGGCGATCAGGCGGATGTCGCCCCAGACGTCCGCCCGCTGGGACAGGATCTGGAGCAGGACACTGCCCACCGCTCCGGTCGCCCCGACCACGGCGAGCGCCGGGGCGGAGGACCGGGCCCGGGTCATCGTCCGGTGCCTCCGTAGACGACGGCCTCGTCGCTGTCGGAGTCGAGGCCGAAGGCCGTGTGCACGGCGCGGACGGCCTCGTTGACGTCGTCCTGGCGGGTCACGACCGAGATGCGGATCTCCGAGGTGGAGATCAGCTCGATGTTGACGCCCGCGTCGGACAGCGCCTGGAAGAACGAGGCGGTGACGCCCGGGTTCGTCTTCATGCCCGCGCCGACCAGGGAGATCTTGCCGATCTGGTCGTCGTAGCGCAGGGAGTCGAAGCCGATCGCGCCCTTCGCCTTCTCCAGGGCGTCGATGGCCTTGTGGCCTTCGGTCTTCGGGAGCGTGAAGGAGATGTCGGTGAGGCCCGTCGAGGCCGCAGAGACGTTCTGCACGATCATGTCGATGTTGATCTCGGCGTCCGCGATGGCGCGGAAGATCGCCGCGGCCTCACCCGGCTTGTCCGGGACGCCGACGACCGTGATCTTCGCTTCGGAGACGTCGTGAGCGACTCCGGAGATGATGGCGTGCTCCACCTGCTCGTCCCCTTGAGGCTGTTCGTTGCTGACCCAGGTTCCGCGCAGCCCCGAGAAGGACGAGCGGACGTGGATCGGGATGTTGTATCGGCGTGCGTACTCGACACAGCGGTGCAGCAGCACCTTGGAACCGGAGGCCGCGAGCTCCAGCATGTCCTCGGAGGAGATCCAGTCGATCTTCTTGGCCTTCTTCACGACGCGGGGATCCGCGGTGAAGACGCCGTCGACGTCGGTGTAGATCTCGCAGACCTCGGCGTCCAGCGCCGCGGCCAGCGCCACGGCGGTGGTGTCCGAGCCGCCGCGGCCGAGGGTGGTGATGTCCTTGGAGTCCGCGGACACGCCCTGGAAGCCGGCGACGATGGCGATGTTGCCCTCGTCCAGCGCGGTGCGGATACGGCCCGGCGTGACATCGATGATGCGCGCTTTGTTGTGGACCGAGTCGGTGATCACGCCTGCCTGGCTACCGGTGAACGACTGGGCCTCGTGGCCCAGGTTTTTGATCGCCATGGCCAGCAGGGCCATGGAGATCCGCTCTCCGGCGGTCAGCAGCATGTCGAATTCGCGCCCGGCAGGCATCGGGGAAACCTGCTCGGCGAGATCGATCAGCTCGTCCGTCGTGTCGCCCATCGCGGACACCACGACGACCACTTGGTGGCCGTTCTTCTTGGCATCCACGATCCGCTTGGCGACACGCTTGATGCCTTCGGCATCGGCTACGGAGGAGCCTCCGTACTTCTGCACGACAAGGCCCACGTGCGCTCCTCGCTCAGTCCGTCTCATTGCTGGTGCAGTCTAACGAGCGACCGCGATCCGACCGCTTCGTACCACATCATGAGACGAAAGGATCAAAGAATGGGTTCCCGATCCTGGCGGCCACTTGCGGCGCGCGGCGGTCACCACGGTCGTCTGCGGTCACTCACGACTACTCACGATGACTCACGGTCACTTGCGGCCGAGGCCGCCGAGCTCCTCGGCCATCACCTGTCCGGCCTGCTCCGCCAGGTCGTCCTCGGCCAGGTCCTCGTCCGTGTCCAGGCCGTCGAGCGCGGCCAGCGGCTGGTCCAGGCGTACGTGCGCGATCAGCGACTGGAGGGCGCGCAGGGTGGCCGAGGCCGTCGGGCCCCAGTTGGTGAAGTACGAGAACTGCCACCACCACAGCGCCTCGGTGATCCGGCCCGCCTGGTGGTGGATGAGCCCGTGCCGCAGGTCCGCGACCACGTCGGCCAGGTCGTCGGAGATCCGGTGGGCCACCGGGGCCTTGCGCGGCTCGTACGGGTCGAAGACCTCGGAGTAGACGTCGACCGGCTCCAGCATCAGCGCGAACCGCTCGCGCAGGTCGTCCACGTCCGGCTCCGGGCCGAGGTCGGGCTCGTACCGCTCGTCGGGCAGCACGTCCTGGTACGCGCCCAGCCGGCCGCCCGCCAGCAGCAGCTGGGAGACCTCCAGGAGGAGGAAGGGCACGGCGCTGTCCGGGTCCTCGCCCTTGGCCACCTCGGTGACCGCGACGATGAACGACTCGATCTGGTCCGCGATCGACGCGGCGAAGTCGTCCGGATCCTGTCCCAGGGCGTGCAGCGTTGCGTCAGACATCGAGAAGTCGCCTTCCTTCAAAGGCCCGCCCGAGCGTGACCTCGTCCGCGTACTCCAGATCTCCCCCGACGGGGAGCCCGCTGGCCAGGCGGGTGACCTTCAGGCCCATGGGCTTGATCATGCGGGCGAGGTAGGTGGCGGTCGCCTCGCCCTCCAGGTTCGGGTCGGTGGCGAGGATCAGCTCGGTCACCTCGCCGTCCGCCAGGCGCGTCAGCAGCTCGCGGATGCGCAGGTCATCGGGGCCGACGCCCTCGATCGGGCTGATGGCCCCGCCGAGGACGTGGTACTTGCCCCGGAACTCGCGGGTCCGCTCGATCGCGACGACGTCCTTCGGCTCCTCGACGACACAGATGACCGTCGTGTCCCGGCGCGGGTCGCGGCAGATGCCGCACCGCTCCTCCTGCGCCACGTTCCCGCACACCGCGCAGAACCGGACCTTGTCCTTGACCTCCAGCAGCGCGTGCGCGAGGCGGCGGACGTCGGTGGGCTCGGCCTGCAGGATGTGGAAGGCGATCCGCTGCGCGCTCTTGGGCCCGACGCCGGGCAGCCTGCCCAGTTCGTCGATCAGGTCCTGAACCACGCCTTCGTACAACGGACTGCCTTCTCTCGTTTTTCGTTCGGGTGCGGGTGCGGGTGGGGGCTCGCGGGCGGGTGGGGGTGGGACTAGAAGGGAAGGCCGGGGATACCGCTGCCGCCGCCCAGGCCCTGGGCCAGGGGGCCCAGCTTCTGCTGCTGGAGTGCTTGGGCATTCTCGTTGGCCGCCTGGACCGCCGCGACCACCAGGTCGGCGAGCGTTTCCGTGTCGTCGGGGTCCACTGCCTTGGGGTCGATCACCAGTGCGCGCAGCTCACCGGAGCCGGTGACGGTCGCCTTGACCAGACCGCCGCCGGCCTGGCCCTCGACCTCGGTCCGCGCGAGCTCCTCCTGGGCAGCCGCGAGATCCTGCTGCATCTTCTGTGCCTGCTGGAGCAGCTGCTGCATGTTGGGCTGGCCACCACCGGGAATCACAGGGCACTCACTCCATACTGTCGGGACGCTTGGTCAATCCGAGCCTACGTGCTCCTCGGGCGCCGCGCCCTACGCCGAGAGGACCAACTCTTTCGAGTGAGAGACGGGGCGTGCGCGTACCTGATGGAGACCTCCTTGCGGGCGGAAATCCTGGGAATCGTTGCCCATCGCGCGTCATTCGAAGGTAGGAAGAGCATGCGCATCATTGCGCACACGCGCACCACCACACGTCAGCGCAGGCAGAGGGAGTGCCGGGTGAGCCAGCCGGAGATGCAGCCCGAGGGGCCACCCCGGGATCCCCGGGAGGAAGCGGGCGGACCGATGGCGGCGGGCGATCTGACCGGCCGGCCGTTCCCCCTCGGGGACTGGGGCGAGCCCGCCGAGCGGCTCGACGAGCTCTACCGGCGGGTCGAGGCCGATGCGCTGCGCACCGCCGAGTGGTACCTGTCCGACCGGGCGTGGAAGCGTAGGGGCGCGCGCGTGCTGCGCGTCGGCGCGGCCGCGGGCGCCGTCGTGGGCGCCGCGATGCCGCTGCTGGAACTGACGGGCTCGGCGCCGGGCGCGTCGACGTACGGCTACCTGTCCCTGCTGCTGGGCGCGGCCTGCCTGGCCTGCGACCGGTTCTTCGGGCTGACCTCGGGCTGGATGCGCGACGTCGCCACCGCCCAGGCGGTGCAGCGCCGCCTCCAGACGCTCCAGTTCGACTGGGCGTCGGAGAACGTACGGGAGGTGCTCGGCCCGACGGAGGGTACGGCGAGCGAGGCGGCGGAGCGCTGCCTCACCGTCCTGCGGCGCTTCTCGGAGGACGTGACGGAGCTCGTACGCTCCGAGACCGCGGAGTGGATGGTGGAGTTCAGCTCGGGCCCCGCACCGCTGGTCATGCAGTCCCTGGGCGCGGCCGGTGCCCGCTCGGACGCGTACGTCCCCCCGGCCCGCTTCCCCCTCCCCCCGGGCACCCGCCCGAACATGCCCCGCCAACGCCCCCCGGAACAACCCCGCTGACGACCCCGCCGACGCCCTCCTTCAGCCCCGCCGGCACCTCTTCAGCCCCGCCGGCGTTTGAGGCGCGAGGTCCGGGGCGGAGCCCGACATTCCAGCCCCGCCGGCGTTTGAGGCGCGGGGTCCGGGGCGGAGCCCCGGGATACGGAGAAAGGGCGGGGCGGGGAGAGGCTCCGCGCAGCGGCACCCCGCACCCGCCCCAGGCCCCGGCACGGCACGGCCCAGCCCGGCCACGGCACGGCGTCAGCTGAAGATGATCATCGACCCCTGCCCCAGACTCCGCGTAGCAGCCGCATGCAGCCCCAGCCACACATGCCGCTCCCGCGCGAACGGACTCTCGTCATGAGGCATCGGCCCCGCCGGCTCCTCCAGCAACGTCGGCCGCCCGGGCGGCGCCGGCGCCGCCGGCGGATTCCCCGGGTCTATCCCGATCGCCGGCGCCACGAACGCCAGCTCCCGCAGCAGCCCCTGCGCGGACCCCAGCGGCCCGCCCCCGGCCAGCAGCTCCTCGTTCGCCAGCGGAGCCACGAAGTCCACCGGGACGTACGCCCCCGCGTGGTCGTAGTGCCACACCAGGTGCGACTGCTGCGCCGTGGGCTCGAACATCTCCAGCAGCTGCTCGTAGTCCCCGCCCAGCTCGTCCACCGGGGTCACCGGCAGCCCGCAGATCTGGAGCAGGTACGCCCGCCTCAGGAAATGCAGGGCGTCGTAGTCGAAGCCGGCGACCGGGGCGACGTCCCCGCTCAGGCCCGGCATGTACGCGAACACGGGCACGGACGGCAGCCCGGCCTCGCCCAGCGCCTTGTCGTACGAGGCGATCTCTTCCGCGAAGGGGTTGTCGGGGCTGTGGCACAGCACGTCGACAAGGGGGACCAGCCACAGGTCACAGGCCACGCGGGCTCCGATCAGTCGTTGCCGCCGATCGAGCCAGCGTAGTGTGCCGAACACCCTCCGCGAAGGGGTGCGCAGAACCTCGGGCCCGCCTGATCCGCGGGACGGCCCTTGAAGGACGCAGGCCCTAAATCCGCGCGGCCCACTCCAGCGCGTGCTGGTTGTACCCCGCCACGATCCGCCGTACCTCGTCGGCGTCCGCCAGCGTCACCGCGTCCACCAGGTCGCTGTGCCCGTCCCACAGGTCCGCCCGCAGCCGCGGCTCGCGCTGGAGGTGGGGTACGGCGAAGACCCAGCACTGCACGCGGATGCGGTGCAGGAATTCGGAGATGTAGGTGTTGGCGACGAGCCCGCTCAGCTCGCGCCAGAAGCGCAGGTCGTAGCCGATCAGCACTTCGAGCGAACCGCTCTGCGCGGCCCGCCGCGCCTCCTCGGCCCGGCGGCGCACCGACACCAGCATCTCGCCGGAGCCGGGGGCGGTGCCGCGCTCGGACAGCCGGCGGAAGATCCCGTCCACGACCAGCGAGCGGGCCTCGATCATTCCCCGGAAGTCGTCCACGGTGAAGATCCGCACGCGGAAGCCGCGGTGCTGGACCAGTTCGAGCAGCCCCTGGGCCGAGAGGTCCACCAGCGCCTCGCGCACGGGGGTCGCGGAGACCTCGTACTGCTCGGCGATCTGCTTGACGGTGAACTCGGTCCCCGGCGGCAGACGTCCCGCGAGCACCTCGTCACGCAGCGCGTCCGCGATCTGCTGGCGAAGTGTGTTGCGGGTGACAGCGCCGCTGCCTGGCATAGGGGTCCGTCTCCTGTCGTAGAGCTTCGGACACCATAGGCCAGACAGCGAGGCCGAAACCGAGCGGTTGGTGATCGGTATGCGGATTTACGCCCCGTTATGCGGACGTGAACCGGCCATGCGGGCCGGGTGCCGCGGTGCGGGCGGTGGGCCCGCCCGGCCGCGGGCCCACCGGCCCGCGGCCAGGCGGGCCTCGGGACCGCGGCCTAGCCGGCCGTGGTGTGCCGGTCGGCGACCGTCAGCGCCTCGTCCAGCAGGGCCAGCCCCTCCTTGGCCTCCGCCTCCGAGATGTTGCACGGGGGGACGACGTGGGTGCGGTTCATGTTGACGAAGGGCCACAGACCGGACGCCTTGCAGGCGGCCGCGAATTCGGCCATCGGCGCGTTGTCCGCCCCGGCCGCGTTGTACGGGACCAGCGGCTCGCGCGTCTCCTTGTCCCGTACGAGCTCCAGCGCCCAGAAGGTGCCCAGACCGCGGACCTCACCGACCGACGGGTGCCGCTCGGCGATCTCGGCGAGCGCCGGGCCGATCACGTTCCCGCCGAGGTGGGCGGCGTGCTCGACGATGCCCTCCTCCTCCATCGCGTTGATCGTCGCGACGGCCGCGGCGCAGGCCAGGGGGTGACCGGAGTACGTCAGTCCGCCCGGGTAGGGGCGCGTGGCGAAGGTCTCGGCGATGGCGGCGGAGATGGCGACGCCGCCGAGCGGGACGTAGCCGCTGTTCACGCCCTTGGCGAAGGTGATCAGGTCGGGGGTGACGCCCCAGTGGTCGGCGGCGAACCACTTGCCGGTGCGGCCGAAGCCGGACATGACCTCGTCCAGGATGAAGACGATGCCGTGGCGGTCGCAGAGCTCGCGCACTCCCGCGAGGTAGCCGGGCGGCGGGGTCATGATCCCGGCGGTGCCGGGCACGCTCTCCAGGATGATCGCCGCGATGGTCTGCGGCCCCTCGAAGGCGATGGTGTCGGCGAGGTGGGCGAGGGCGCGGGCGCACTCCTCGGCCTCGGTGGTGGCGTGGAAGGCCGAGCGGTAGAGGTACGGGCCCCAGAAGTGCACGACGCCGGCGGAGGCCGTGTCGGAGGGCCAGCGGCGCGGGTCGCCGGTCAGGTTGATCGCGGCGGCGGTGGCCCCGTGGTACGAGCGGTAGGTGGAGAGCACCTTGGCGCGGCCGGTGTGCAGACGGGCCATGCGGACGGCGTTCTCGACGGCCTCGGCGCCGCCGTTGGTGAAGAAGATCTTGTCCAGGTCGCCGGGGGTGCGCTCGGCGATGAGGCGTGCGGCCTCGGAGCGGACGTCGACGGCGAAGCCGGGCGCGAGGGTGCAGAGCCGGGCGGCCTGCTCCTGGATGGCCGCGGTGACCTTGGGGTGCTGGTGGCCGATGTTGGTGTTGACCAGCTGGGAGGAGAAGTCGAGGAAGCGGTTGCCTTCGTAGTCCCAGAAGTACGACCCCTCGGCCCCGGCGACGGCGAGCGGGTCGATCAGGGCCTGGGCGGACCAGGAGTGGAAGACATGCTTCCGGTCTGCGTCCTTCACTGCGGCAAGAGTGTGCGAGGTGACATGAGGGGTCATGTCGTCACGCTAGAAGTGCGCAGGTGGGGAGGGATATCGGCGGACTGTATGGGGGTGGGGGGCCGGTCTCGGCAGTCTGTCTGCGCACGGACGCCTGTTCAGTCCATTGACAGCATACTGTCGACATGACAGTCTCTTGTCATAAGGCGCTCCGTGAACCACTCGCTGGACCACCCCTGGACCACCCCCTGAACCACCCTCTGGACCAGCCCCTGGAGCCCTCACCGAGCCGGATCGACGCTGGAGGCGAACACCATGAGCGAGACCCCGCGCAAGCCCGTCCACCTCGCGGTCTACGACACGTACGCGGACTGGGAGACCGGCCACACCACCGCCCACCTCACCCAGCGCGGCCACGTCGTCCGTACCGTCGGCTTCGCCGCCGAGCAGCCGGTCACCACGATGGGCGGCGTCCGCGTCCTGCCCGACATTGCCCTGGCCGATCTGCGGCCGGCGGACTCCACCCTGCTGATCCTCACCGGCGCCTCGCTGTGGGACACGAGCGAGGAGCTGGCGCCCTTCGCGGCGAAGGCGAGGGAGTTCCTGGAGGCCGGGGTACCGGTCGCGGCCATCTGCGGGGCCACCGCCGGCCTCGCCCGCGAAGGCCTGCTGGACGGCCGTGCCCACACCAGCGCGGCCTCCTTCTACCTGGCGCCGCAGCCGGGCTACGCAGGCGCCGAGAGCTACGTCGAGGCCGACGCGGTCACCGACGGCGACCTGATCACGGCGGGGCCGACGGAACCGGTGGCCTTCGCCCGCGAGGTCTTCACCCGCCTGGACGTCTACAAGCCGGACGTCGTGGACGCGTGGTACCGGCTCTTCCACGACTCGGACGCGAGCGCGTACCCGGTCCTGATGGCGGCGGCGGAGGCGGGCGATGCCTGAGTCGCAGCCGCCCGGGTCCACCCGGGCCCGGCAGGACCTGCTGAGCCGCACGGCGCTCGGGGTGTTCCGGCTGAACGGCCAGTTCCTCTCCGTCTCGGAGGAGCTGGCCCGGCCGGCCGGGCTGACGGCGGCCTGGTGGCAGGTGCTCGGCGCGGTGCTGCGGGAGCCGCTGCCCGTCGCGGGCATCGCCCGGACCATGGGGATCACCCGGCAGAGCGTCCAGCGCATCGCGGACCTGCTGGTCGCCAAGGGCCTGGCCGAGTACGCCCCGAACCCGGCCCACCGCCGGGCGAAGCTGCTGCGCCCGACGGAAGAGGGCCGCGCGGCGGTGTCCCGCATCGGCCCGGGCCACGCAAACCTGGCCACCCGCCTCGCGGCGGAACTGGGCGACCCCGCCTTCGCCGAAACGGTCCGCGTCCTGGAACGCCTGGCAACGGCCCTGGACACCCTGACGACCCCGCCCGACACCCCCTGAGCGCAAGCCCAGCCCCTAAGCCCCAACCCGGCTCCGCCGGACCAAATCCAGCCCAGCGGCACCCCCTCCAACCCCGCCGGCGCTTGAGGGTGCGGGCCCGGGGCGGAGCCCCAATCCTTCAGCCCCGCGGCACCCTCCAGTCCCCGCCGCACCCCCCACCGCACCCTCCAGCCCCACCGCACCCTCCAGCCCCGCCGCACCTTCCAGCCCCGCCGGCGTTTGAGGCGCGGGGCCCGGGGCGGAGCCCCAATCCTTCAGCCGCGCGGCACCCTTCAGCCCCGTGGCACCCTCCAGTCCCACTGCACCCTCCACCCCCGCCGCACCCTTCAGCCCCGCCGGCGTTTGAGGCGCGGGGCCCGGGGCGGAGCCCCGATCTTTCAGCCTCGCCGACATATGGGGGCGCGGGGCCCGGGGCGGAGCCCCGATCATCCAGCCCCGCCGGCGCTTGAGGCGCGGGGGCCCGCAGCGAAGCCCAGCGGCGGCGACGCCCCCGCGAGCAACCGCCCGGCTCCCCCAACCGTCCTTCCCTGCTGAGCCGTTCGGCCAGCGCTCCGCAGGGGAGGGGACCACCCGGCATGGAACAACTGCACCCGCACGACCCCCACCACATCGGCCCCTACCGCCTCCTCTCCCGCCTCGGCTCCGGCGGCATGGGCCGGGTCTACCTCGCCCGCTCCGACCGCGGCCGAACCGTCGCCGTGAAGCTCATCCACCACGACCTCGCCACCCGCGAGGAGTTCCGCATCCGCTTCCGCCACGAGGTCGCCGCCGCCGCCCGCGTCGGCGGCGAATGGACCGCCCCGGTCCTCGACGCCGACACCGAGGCCGAGACCCCCTGGTTCGCCACGGGCTACGTCGCCGGTCCGAGCCTCCGCCAAGTCGTGGCCCACGACTTCGGCCCGTTGCCCGGCGGTTGCGTACGGATCCTGGCCGCGGGCCTCGCGTACGCCCTCCAGGACATCCACCGCGCCGGCATCGTCCACCGCGACCTGAAGCCCTCGAACGTCCTGATCACCCTCGACGGCCCCCGCGTCATCGACTTCGGCATAGCCCGCGCCCCAACCGGCCCCGACGCCGGCAGCCACGCCGGCCTGACCCACACCGGCCTGACCCGCGCCGGCGAACTCATCGGCTCCCCCGGCTTCATGGCCCCCGAGCAGATCCGCGGCCAGCCGGTCACCGCCGCCTGCGACGTCTTCTGCCTCGGCGCGGTCCTCGCGTACGCGGCCACCGGGCGACTTCCCTTCGGCGACGCGGAACAACCCGGCGGCCTGGCCGCGCTCCTGCTTCGCAGCACCGAAGCGGAACCGGACCTGGCCGGCGTACCGGCCGAGCTGCACGGCCTCGTACGGGACTGCCTGCACCGGGATCCCGCGGCCCGCCCGGGACCCGCCGAGGTGCTGGCCCGGGTCGGCGCGGGCGACACCGTGGCCGACGGGAGGCCCCTGGAGCCGTGGCTTCCGGCCCCGTTGGTGGCGCAGCTCGGGCGGCACGCCGTACGGCTGCTGGACCGTGAGGACGCCGGTCCGGACCGCCCGCCACCCGCGCCGCCCCCGGCCCCGCCGCTCCCGCCGCCCGCCTACTCCGCGTACACCCCGTCCTCCCCGTACGCGCCGCCGGAACCGGAACCGCCGCCCCGCCCCCGGACCGCGTCCACCGCGTTCCTCCTCGCGGTGGCCACCGTCGTCGCCGTCCTGTCCGCCGGCACGGTGTACGCGGTGATGAGCGGAGCCGAGGACCCCCGACCGCCCGCCGCCGGTTCCCGTACGCCGACCACCGCGGCAACCCCCCTCACGACCCCCACCACCCTCGCCACCCTCGCCACCCCCAACACCCCCACCACCGCGAGCCTGCCGGAGGCGTACCTCGGCACCTGGCAGGCCACCCAAGGCAGCCGGACCTGGCGGCTCACCCTCACCCGCGGGGCGGTCGGCGACCCGGTGATGTCCCTCGCCGTCCAGGACCCCGGCTTCGCCTGCGCCTGGACGGCGCCCCTGCGCACCGCCCCCGATCCCGTGGAGCTCGGCGCCTCCACCGTCACCTCCGGCACCCCGCCGACCTGCACACCGGGCGGCTGGAGCGTGCTCCGGCTGCTGCCCGACGGCACCCTCCGTCGGGAGCTGGCGGGCGGCGACGATCCCCCGCTCGTGTACCGCAGACCGTGACGGGAGCCGTTTGTGTCGAAGTCAATAAGCCTGCAAGCAAAGCTTGTTGCGTGTAACGGCGCTGTCGGACACTGCGGCACATGGAGCCGTTGAAGGTAGTGGCACAACTGTGGGAGCGAATCGAGGCACGCGACTGGGACGGCGTGGCCGGGCTCATCGCCGAGGACGCGGTCATCGAATGGCCCGTGAGCGGTGAGCGCATCGTGGGGCGCGCCAACTTCATAGCCGTGAACAGCGACGACGGCTACGCGGACGAGAGATCCGTGGAACTCCTGCGGATCCTGGCGGACGGGGACCTCGTCGTCACCGAGGTGGAGATACCTCAGGACCACGTGGTCTACCGGGCCGTCTCCCTGTGGACCGTACGGGACGGGGAGATCGTGGAGGCGAGGGAGTACTGGACCAGCCCCGGCCAGGACCCGGCTCCCCGCTGGCGGTCGGGCTACGTCGAGCGCCTGGTGGCAGACTGAGCCGCGTGCTCACCGCTCTGCTCGGCGCGACCGGCGTCCTGGCGCTCCTCACCGTCGTTCCCGGAGCCGACATGGCGATCGTCACGCGGCGGGCCGTCACCCGGGGGCGCGGCGACGGGCTGCGCACGGTCGCCGGGATCGCCGTCGGGCTGCTGATCTGGGGCGCCCTGACCGTGGCGGGGCTCGCGGCGCTGCTCGCCGCCTCGGCCGAGGTGTACCTGGTGGTGAAGCTCGCGGGCGCCGCGTACCTGTGCTGGCTCGGCATCCGGTGCCTGCGCGGGCCGGGGGCGGAACCCGGCGCGGAACGCGGCACGGAGCTCGGCGCGGAGCGGGCTGGCGACCGGCCGGAGGCAGGCGACGGCGGCGGCGGTGCCTGGCGGACCGGCCTGGTCGCCAACGTGCTCAATCCCAAGATCGCCGTCTTCTACACCGGGCTGCTGCCCACCCTCGCCCCGCCGGGCCTGCGGCCGACGGCCGGCATGGCGCTGCTGGTCCTGATCCACGTACTGCTGACGCTGGTCTGGCTGGGCACGTACGTGTACGTCCTCTCGCGCGCCCGGCGGTTCTTCGCGCGGCCGCGCGTCCGGCGGGCGCTGGACCGGACGACGGGTGTCGTCCTGATCGGCTTCGGCGTGCGCGTGGCGACGACGTGACGACGTAACGGCGTGACGGCGTGACGACAGCGCGGCGTGACCGCGTGCCCGCGTGATGGCGTGACCGGGCCGCGAGCCCCTCAGACCTCGCCGAGCCGGTCCAACTCCTCCCCGATGGCGGCCCGCAGGGCGTCGTGGCGGGGTCCCAGCGCGTGCCGCTCACCACGCCAGGACTCCTCCCCGTACAACCACACGGGCAGCCGGACGCGGTCGGCGGGCTCCCAGTCGTAGCGGGGCCAGATGTGGGCGTGGAGATACGGGTCGGTGTTGCCGAGGATCTCGATGTTCACCCGGAGGAAGGCCGGATCGAGGCGCAGGCAAGCCCGTTCGACGGACTCGGCGAGCCGCTCCATGTCGGAGAGGTACGCGGCCCTGCGCGCCCGGGGGAGGTCGGAGAGCCGGGTCACGGCCGGGTCGTCGGTGAGCAGTACCGAGTACCCGGGCAGGAACTGCCGGTCCCCGATGACGGCGAAGCCCGAGTCGAGGCGGCGCAGGACCGTGGGGTTTTCGCCGCGGTGCGCACTGCCTATGCGGTCGTGGCGCCAGTCGTCGTCAATCATCCCTGGACCCTAACCGCCTGTCTTCCTCGTAGCCCTCGTCATACCTGAGAGCTACATGGCAATACCGCTCCATGGCGTGACGCCGACCACGGGCCTCGATTCCTAACTTCGGTAGCAGAGAAGAACGCTGACTGCTCTTCCGGACGACCGAGGGAACGCACCATGACGACGGGGACGACGGAGACGACGGGAACAACGGGGACGACGGGCACCGCCGAGGCGACTGGCGCGGCGGGGACGACCGGCACGGCGCCCGCCGCCGGGACCGCACGGTCCGGCCGTGACCGTGGCCGTGGCCGTCTGCGTCGCACCCTGCTCGCCACCCTGGTCGCCGGGGCCGTGGTGTTCCCCGTATCAGCCGCCGCGTCCCCCGATGTCCCCGCTCCCGCGCCGGCGGCGTTCGCCGAGGACGCCGCTCCCCACAGCCGGTACTCCGCCAACCGCGCCAATCTCGCCGAGGCGGCCCGTATGGCCCAGGAGGCCGACCGCACCGGCCGGGCCGCCAAGCTCCGCACCATGGAGGCGGCCGGAGCCGCCCAGTTCCTCGCCTTCGACGGCCGCGGCAAGGGCCGGGCCGTCGAGGTGTTCGGCGAGCTGGAGACCGCCGACCGGGTCACGGTCCTGGTGCCCGGGTCCGACACGACGCTCGACACCTACCAGAGGTTCCGTGCCGGGGCCGTCGCCCTCCAGCAGCGCCTCCAGGCCGAGCATCCGCGCTCGGCCGTGGTGGCCTGGCTCGGGTACGACACCCCCGGCACGGTCAGCACGACCGTCCTGACCGCCGACCGCGCCGACGAGGCCGCCGCCGAACTGGCGCCCTTCCTCGACCGGTTGGTGGACATGGCGGGGCCCGGCGCCCGTCTCTCCCTCCTGTGCCACTCCTACGGCTCCGTGGTCTGCGCCCGGACCACGACCGGGCCCGCGGTCAGCGACGTGGCCCTGTTCGGCAGCCCGGGTACGGGGTCCGATTCCGTGCGGGAGCTGGCGACCGGAGCCCGGGTCTGGGCCGGGCGGGGCACCGGCGACTGGATAGCCAACGTCCCGCACGTCCGGCTCGGGGCGATCGGCTTCGGCGCCGACCCCGTCGACCCGGCCTTCGGAGCACGGGCCTTCTCCGCCGGCGCGGCCGGGCACAGCGACTACCTCAAGCCGGGCACCGAGTCCCTCGACAGCCTGGCCGCCATCGTCCTCGGCACCACCCCCGACTCGGAGGCCACCCATGCATGAGCTCCGCGCCCGTTGGGCCGTCCTGGCGGCGGGCATCGACAGGGCCACCCCGGCCGACCGTGACCGGACCGTGGACGCGCTGCGGGCCTTCGCGATCCTCGGCGTGGTGCTCGGCCACTGGCTCGTCACCGCCCTCACCGCCAGGGACGGCGGGCTGCACACCACCAGCCCGCTGGCGCACATGAGCTGGCTGGCCCCGGTGTCCTGGGTGTTCCAGACGCTGGCGGTCTTCTTCCTCGTCGGCGGTCATGTCGCCGCCCGCGGGTACGCGACGGCGCGCAAGCGAGGAGTGTCGTACGGCGCCTGGGTGGGGCAGCGGCTGGGCCGGCTGTTCCGTCCGGTCGCCGCGGTACTCACCCTCTGGCTGGTCGTGGTGGGCGGGATGCTGGTCGGCGGGGCGGAGCTGGACACCGTCCGGACGCTGGTGAAGCTGGTGCTGTCGCCGCTGTGGTTCCTGCTGGTGTTCGCCGCGCTGACCGCCGCGACCCCGCTCGTGGCCCGGCTCAACCCGCTGTGGCCGCTGGCCGTGGTGGCAGGCGTCGACGTGTGGCGGTTCGGGTTCGCGGGGCCCGAGTGGATCGGCTGGGTCAATGTGGCCGCCGGCTGGCTCGTCCCCTTCACCCTGGGCGCCGCCTGGTCCCGCGGGGCCTTCGTCGGGCCGAAGCGCCCCCTGCTCCTCCTCGGTGCGGGCACCGCGGCCACGGTCGCGCTGATCGTGTGGGGCGGGTACCCGGCGTCCATGGTGGGTGTCCCCGGTGCCCAGATATCGAATCTCAACCCGCCGACGCTCGCCGCGGTTTCGTTCGGACTGGCCCAGTGCGGTCTGGCCCTCCTGGTGCGGGAACCCCTGGCCCGGGCCATGCGGCGGCCTGAAGCCTGGGCGAAGGTGGCTCTGGTAAACCTCTCCGCCATGACGATCTTCCTGTGGCACCAGACCGCCATGATGGCCGTCACCGCCCTCGGACTGCTGGTCTCGACCGACCTGCCCGGACTGCACACCGTGCCCGGCTCGGCGGACTGGATAGCCGCCCGACTGCTGTGGCTGCCGGTGTTCGCCGCCGCGCTGGCCCTCTGCTGGGCCGCGTTCCGTACGTACGAGCAGCCCAAGCGCACCCGGCAGGCCGTCGTACCCGCCAGCCGCCGCGCTCGCCTCGCCCCCGTCAAGGAAAGCGTCCATGCCTAGGCTGGCCGATGTGAAAGAGCAGCGCGCGCCCCTGGCCGAACCTTCGCCCGCCGGCCCCGTCAAGGGCCGCGCCCCGGCCCAGCCGCTGGTCCGGGAGCTGTTCACCCTGCGGCGGGATCCCCTTCCGAGGATGTCCCGGCCCCGGTGGCTGGCCAGGCTGCCGCATGCACTGGTCGTCTATGCGGCCGTGTTCTTCGGCTTCCTCACCACCGAACAGCTCCAGGACCACTACCACGTCACGGGCGGCCCTCCGCTGGTGCTCGCGATCATGACCGGCGCATCCATCCTCCTCGCGATGTCCCGGCCCATCGCCGCCTGGTGGCTCGGCCTGATCACGGCGGGCCTGATGGCCTGGGCGCTCTACGGTCACGTCGGCCAGGGACAGACCTGGCCCTGGACGCCCGGCGGGATGTTCGCGTTCGCCCCGCTGCTGTTGCTGGTCGCCCTGCGGGTGCCCGCCCGGACGACGATCTGGGTCGTCGGCATCTCGGTCGCCTACACCGGGCTGGCCGAGTTGTCCTTCAGGCCGGACAACAACACGAGCACCGCCGTGGGAGCCACCCTCCTCTTCGGCTTCGTGGGCCTCCTCGGGTACGCGCTGCGCGCGCTGCGGCTGGCCCGCGGCGAACTGGTCCAGCAGGAAACCCTCACCGAGGCGGAGCGGGCCCGGCGCACCCTGCTGGAGGAGCGCAGCCGGATCGCCCGCGAACTGCACGATGTCGTCGCGCACCACATGTCGGTGATCTCCATCCAGGCCCAGGTCGCCCCGCACCTCGTGGAGAACCCGTCCGAGGAGCTCATGGAGAATCTGGCCGGCATCCGGGAGAACGCGCTGGAGGCCCTGACGGAGCTGCGGCGGGTGCTGGGCGTGCTGCGCTCCGAGCATCCGGACGATCCGGCGGCCCCGCAGCATCCGCAGCCCACCCTGGCCGAGTTGGAGGGCCTCGTGGACAACGTGCGGGGGGCCGGCCTGGACGTCACCGTCGAGATCGCGGGCGCCCGGCGGCCGCTGACCCCGGGCGTGGAGCTCACCGCGTACCGGATCGTGCAGGAGGCACTGAGCAACTGCCTGCGCCATGCTCCGGGTTCGCAGGTGGAGGTCGGCATCGCGTACGGGCCGAGCGACCTGTACCTGTGCATCGCGAACACCGCGCCGACCCGGCCGGCCCCGCCCTCCCACGGTGCGGGGCACGGGCTGCTCGGGATGCGGGAGCGGGCGGGCATGCTGGGGGGCGAGCTGGCAGCCGGCCCGCGCCCCGACGGCGGGTACGAGGTGGGCGCCGTACTCCCGATGGATCCGCAGAACCTGCCCGTCGGCCCCGAGCCCGACCACGAACCGAAGAAGGCACCATGAGCACCCCGATCAAGGTGATGATCGCCGACGACCAGATGATGGTCCGGCAGGGCTTCACCGTGCTTCTCAACGCCCAGCCCGACATCGAGGTCGTGGGCCAGGCCGTGGACGGGGCGGACGCGGTGGGCAAGGTCGCAGAACTGGCGCCGGACGTGGTCCTGATGGACATCCGCATGCCGGGGATGGGCGGGATCGAGGCCACGTCCGTCATCACCGGCGTGCCTGGCGCCACGGTGAAGGTGCTGGTGCTGACCACCTTCGATCTCGACGAGTACGTGTACGAGGCGCTGCGGGCCGGTGCCTCCGGGTTCCTGCTCAAGGACGCCTCGGCCGACCAGCTCGCCGAGGCGGTGCGCGTGGTGGCGGCCGGGGAGGCGCTGCTCTCACCGAACATCACGAAGCGGCTGATCACGGAGTTCTCCCGGCTGGGGGCGCCGCGCGCCCCTTCGCGTGCCCGCATCGACGAACTGACCGAGCGGGAGACGGAGGTGCTGTCGCTCGTGGCCCAGGGCCTGTCGAATGCGGAGATTGCCGCGCATCTGACCGTGGCGGAGCAGACGGTGAAGACCCATGTGGGGCGGATCCTGGTGAAGCTGGGTCTGCGGGACCGTACACAGGCGGCGGTGTTCGCGTACGAGACGGGTCTGGTCCGTCCGACGGGCTACTGACCTGACCCGTGTAGTACTTGAGGGGGACCCCGTGAAATCCCCATCAGCGGCGACGCGGATGACGGCGGTCCAGACCTACGGTGGTGTGTATGACCGAGAGGACCACCGGGGGGACAGCCCGGACGCCTGAATTCCGACTGGCATCGGGGGTGATCGAGACCCTGCGCCAGGACCTCGTCACCGACGCCTTCGCCTACCGGCCGCTGCCGCTGCTGGAGACGCCCGGGCGGTTCGCGCGACGGCTTCCCAAGGCGATACGCCGTCACTACCCGTGGACGCGGTACGCGGCGGTGGGGGCGCTGGCCCTCTTCGTCATGGTGTTCACGGCGGGCTCGCAGTCGAGCTACCTGGGGGACGCCGGCGAGCTGCTCATCGGGATGATATCCGCGGCCCCGGTCCTGATGACGCTGGTGCGGCCGGTCGCCGCGTGGTGGGCGGCCGTCGCGATGACGGTGGTGTTCGCCGCGCTCGGCAGCGAGGCGAGCTGGCCGTGGACCCCGGGCAGCTTCCTCGCGTACATCGCCGTCATGGTCCTCGTCACCCTGCGGACCGGCCCCCGGGTGGCGGCCTGGATGTGGACGCTCACCCTCGCGCTCGGCTTCGCCCTCTCGGTAGTGTTCAGGAACGGATACGCCTACGGGTCCGCGTACGGGTCCGGGACGAATCTGCCCGAGATGGCCGTGACCTCGGCCTTCGCCCTGGTGATCGCCGGCAGCATCCAGATACGCCGCCACGCGAAGGCGGAGGTGAGCGCGCAGCAGGAGGTCACTGCTGTGGAGCGGGACAAGCGGACGCTGCTGGAGGAGCGGACCACGATCGCGCGGGAGCTGCACGATGTGGTGGCCCACCACATGTCGGTGGTGGCGATCCAGGCGGAGGCCGCGCCGTACCGGGTGAAGAACCCGCCGCCGGAGCTGGAGGCGGCGTTCGTCACCATCCGGGAGAACGCGGTGGCGGCCCTGACGGAGCTGCGGCGGGTGCTGGGTGTGGTGCGCTCCGCGGACTACGAGGCCCCGGACGCCCCGCAGCCGACGCTGGCGTCGCTGGACGGGCTGCTCGCCAATGTGCGGGAGGCCGGGCTGAGCGTGGAGAAGACGGTCACGGGCGCGGTGCGGGAGCTGCCGCAGGGCGTGGAGCTGTCGGCGTACCGCATCATCCAGGAGGCCCTGAGCAACACGCTGCGGCATGCGCCGGGCGCGGCGGCGCGGGTGGAGATCGCGTATGTGCTGGGCGGACTGGGGATACGGGTGGTCAATGAGGCGGCGACCGGGGACGCGCGGCCCTCACCGGGGGCCGGGCACGGGATCACCGGGATGCGGGAGCGGGTGGCCATGCTGGAGGGGGAGATGACGGCCGGCGGGACCGAGGCGGGCGGGTACGAGGTGGCGGTGTTCATACCGGTGCGCGGCCGTGACGAGCTGGTACCTGAGCCGGCGGAGGGCGCGGCATGACGATCAGGGTGCTGATCGTCGACGACCAGATGATGGTGCGCGAGGGGTTCTCCGTCCTGCTGAACGCCATGGACGGCATCGAGGTGGTGGGCGAGGCGGTCGACGGTCGTGAGGCCATCACGCAGGTGGCGGCGCTGCGGCCGGATGTGGTGCTGATGGACATCCGGATGCCGGAGATGAACGGGCTGGAGGCGACGCGGGAGATCATGGCGGCCGACACGGACGCGAAGGTGCTGGTCCTGACGACCTTCGACCTCGACGAGTACGTGTACCAGGCGCTGCGGGCCGGGGCCTCCGGGTTCCTGCTCAAGGACGCGTCGGCCCGTCAGCTGGCGGACGGCGTCAGGGTGGTGGCGGCCGGGGAGGCCCTGCTGGCGCCGTCGGTGACCAAGCGGCTGATCGTGGAGTTCTCGAAGATCTCCGAGTCCCGCAAGCTCGCGGACCCGGCGGGGGTCGGGGAGCTGACCGAGCGGGAGACGGAGGTGCTGGTGCTGATCGCGCAGGGGCTGTCCAACGCGGAGATAGCCGACCGGCTGATCGTCGCGGAGTCCACCATCAAGACCCACGTGAGCCGGATCCTGGTCAAGCTGGGCCTGCGCGATCGCACCCAGGCGGCCGTGTTCGCCTACGAGACCCGGCTGGTGACGCCGGCTTAGGCACGATGACGGCCTGGGCACGATGACGGCCTGGGCACCCCCTAGGGTGCGGGGATGGGCTTTGATCCGTGGGATGCCGCGTTCGTCGCCGATCCGTATCCGGCGTACCGGGAGTTGCGGGAGCAGGGGCGGGCCGTCTGGTGGGAGGCCACCGGGCAGTGGCTGGTGCCGCATTACGCCGATGTGAGCGCGCTGCTGCGGGACCGGCGGCTGGGGCGGACCTACCTCCACCGGTTCTCGCACGAGGAGTTCGGGCGCGAGGCGCCGCCGGCCGAGCACGAGCCCTTCCACGTGCTCAACGGCAACGGCCTGCTGGACCTGGAGGATCCCGCGCACGCGCGGGTGCGCAGGCTGGTGGCGAAAGCCTTCACCCCGCGGACGGTGGAGCGGCTCGTGCCCGCCGTGCGGCGGATGGCCCGGGAGCTGGTGGGACAGCTGCTCGCGGACGGGGGCGGGGATCTGCTCACCGCCGTCGCCGAGCCGCTGCCGGTGGCCGTGATCGCGGAGCTCCTGGGCGTGCCGGAGGCGGACCGGGGGCTGCTGCGGCCCTGGTCGGCGGACATCTGCGGGATGTTCGAGCTCCGGCCGGACGAGGAGACGGCGCGCCGCGCGGTGCGGGCGAGCGTCGACTTCAGCGCGTACCTGCGGGGGCTGATCGCCGAGCGGCGCACGCGCCCCGGCGAGGATTTGATCTCCGGGCTGATCGCCGCCCACGATGAGGAGGGCCGGCTCAGCGAGCAGGAGATGATCTCCACGTGCGTGCTCCTGCTGAACGCCGGGCACGAGGCCACCGTCAACACCACCGTGAACGGCTGGTGGGCGCTGTTCCGCAATCCCGGGCAGCTCGCCGCGCTCCGCGAGCGCCACGATCCCGAAAAGTTGTCCACAGCTGTGGATGAACTCATGCGGTACGACACACCCCTGCAGATGTTCGAGCGCTGGGTGCTCGACGACATCCGGATCGGGGACACCGCCATCCCCCGCGGAGCCGAGGTCGCGCTGCTCTTCGGGTCCGCGAACCGGGATCCCGCGCGCTTCGACGAGCCGGACGCGCTGGACCTCCTGCGGACCGACAATCCGCACCTGAGCTTCGGGGCCGGGATCCACTACTGCCTCGGGGCGCCGCTGGCACGGCGGGAGTTGGAGGCCTCGTTCGGGGCGCTGCTGGCGGACGGGGTCCCGCCGGTGCGGCTCGTCGAGGAGCCGCGGTGGCGGGACGGGTACGTCATCCGGGGACTGGAGCAACTGCTCGTGGAGTTCTGACAGTTCGGGGCGGACCGGTCTCGGCCAGGGCTAGGGTGATCGCCGTGGCAGAGGTGAGCGGGGCACTGATCGGCAGCCGGTACCGGCTCCTGGAGCCCATCGGCCAGGGCGGCATGGGCCGTGTGTGGAGGGGCCTCGACGAGCGGCTGGGGCGCGAGGTCGCCGTCAAGGAGGTCACGCTCCCGCAGGGCGCGAGCGAAGAGCAGCGCCACGTCCTGCTCCAGCGCGTCATGCGCGAGGCGCGGTCCGCGGCGCGCCTCAACCACCCGGGGATCATCACCGTGCACGACGTGGTCGAGCACGAGGGCGCGCCCGTCATCGTCATGGAGTACGTGACGGGCACCTCGCTGGCGGCCGCCGTCGCGCGCGACGGCCGGCTTCCGGTGCGGCGGGTCGCGGAGATCGGCGTCCTGATGCTGAAGGCGCTCGTACGGGCCCACGCCGCGGGCATCGTCCACCGTGACCTCAAGCCCGACAACGTCCTGCTAATGGACGAGCGGGTGATCATCACGGACTTCGGCATCGCGCACATGTCGGACGCCACGATGACGCTCACCCACACCGGAACGCTGATCGGTACGCCCTCCTACATGGCCCCCGAGCAACTGGAGGGCAAGCCCCCGACGCCCGCCACCGACCTGTGGTCCCTGGGCGCCACCTTGTACAGCGCGGTCGAGGGGGTGGCGCCGTTCTCCGCCGAGACGTTCACCGCCCTGTGCATCGCCATCGTCACGCGGGAACCGCGGACGACGGAGCGGGCCGGGCCGCTGGCGGAGGTGCTGGCCGCCCTGCTGACGAAGGACCCGTCCCGGCGGGCCACCGCCGAACAGGCACTGGCCGCACTGGAGGCCGTTTCCCAGGTGACCACCTCCCAGGAGGCCGTCTCTCCCGACGCCGTATCCCGCGAGGCCGTCTCCCACCACGCCGGGCCGGTCCGGGTGCCCGCGCAGGCGCCCGTACGCACCGAGGTCCTGCCGCCCGAGCGTGAGCGGGCCGCCCCACCGCGCTCCCGCACCGCCCGCACCGCACCCCCGTCCGCACTGCCGTCCGCACTGCCGCTGCGCGCCGTGGGCTGCCTCGCCCTGCTCTGGCTGGGCACCGCCCTCCTGCCCTGGAACCCCGGACGGAACTGGACCGACTACCCGCCCGGCTTCCTCGTCGTGGCCTCGGTGCTGGTCCTGGTGAACACGGCGGTGCGCCCCCGCCGGCCGGTCGCCCTGGTGTGGCTGCTGTTCGTCCTGGTGAACCTCGCGCTGTTCATCGTGGTGAACGTGATCTGGACCTGGTGGGGCTGGTGGGGGATCACGACCAACGCGCTGTTCCTGGGCACCGGCTGCTGGGGCCTGTGGTGGGCCGTTCCCGGCAGCCGCAACCGCCAGGCCCAGCCCCGCAACCGCTAGGGCCGCGCCCCGGGCCGGGCCCGGCCCAAGCCGCCCGAGTGCGGGACCCACAGGATGCCGCCCGCAGCCGGGTCGCCCGCGAGCCGCACCTCCGCCGGCTCCGATGAGCCCGGCGCGCACGACGGCAGCACCCGCCGGCCCAGCAGGCCCAGGGTGAGCGTGTACCGCCCCTCCAGGACCACCACCGGCGGGCGCCACCTCGCGCGGACCACCTCGGCCTCGTACGAGGTCCAGCGCACCTCAGGGTCGCGCAGGGCGCGCCGGACCCGCCGGGCGGCGCGGAGCTCCCGTACCCCGAGCGCCATCGGGCTCAGCAGCACCACCAGCAGCACCACCAGCAGCACCGGCCGGGTGAGTACGGCCGCGACCACCGCCGGCCAGCAGAACACCGGCAGCAGGCACAGCAGCAGGCCGTCCCGCCGCCAGTCGCCCAGCGCGGCCCGTACCGCCTTCTCCTCCGTCACCGGGGCAGCGTCAGCGACCAGGCCCCGGGGCACAGGGTCCAGGTGCGGCGGCGGACCGGGCCGGTCATCGCCGCGTCGGCGCGGTAGCGGAAGTCCGCGCCCGACACGGTCACCGTCTTCGCCCGGGCCGTCACCGTCGAGTCGGTGAAGCCGCCGCCCGTGCGGACCACGACCTCCGCCAGACCACCGTCGTCCCGCGTGCGCACCGAGAGGTCCTCCACCGGCCGGTCCACGTCCGCCAGCATCACCCCGTCGGCCTCCACCCGCAGCCGGTGGTGGCCCGTAACCGTGCCGCCGGCCGCCGCCACCGGGCGTACGAGCGTGCGCACCAGCGAGCGGTACGCGCTCCACACCGACGGCCCGGCCGGTCGCGGGACCCCCCGCGCCGGCGGGATCCGCAGCGCGCCCAGCACCACCCCGTCGCTGTCGTCGACCAGCAGGTCGCACATCCGCACCGACCCGTCGAGCACCGCGCGGGCCGCGGAGACGGCGGACAGCGGCACACCCAGGGATCGCGCCAGCCCCAGGGACCCCACGGGCCCCACTGGAATCAGGGAAACGGCCCCGCCGGACAGGCCACGCTCCCGGTGCAGCAGCCCCACGGCCCGCACCAGGGCCCGGTCGTCGCCCACGATCACCGGCTGCCGATGACCCCGGCGGGCGAGAGCCCGCGCAAACTCCTCCGGTGAGTCCGGGAGGCAGATTTTCGCTGCCGCGCCCGCTGACAAGACATCCTTCGCGATCCGCACGGACTCGCCGTCAAGACGGCGGGCGACCGGGTCGACGAGCACAAGCAGGCCGCCTACCGGCGCGCCCGCATGGCTCATGGTGGGCTCTGGAGCCGACACCTCGGTCCTTCCTCGGGTAGCATCTTTGTGCAAGAGGCCCTTGCGCTATTGCGCCAGGGCCTTCGTCTATTCCGGGGTACCGGTCCGACGGCTCAGCCTGCGGTGTACATCGTCGTACGCCCCCTGACCTTGGACATGCCCCATCCGGAAGAGGTGTACGCCTGTGCCCGCTCTTGTGCTGCTCGGAGCTCAGTGGGGTGACGAGGGCAAGGGAAAGGCCACCGACCTGCTCGGTGGATCCGTTGACTATGTAGTGCGCTACCAGGGTGGCAACAACGCCGGCCACACGGTCGTCGTAGGCGACCAGAAGTACGCGCTCCACCTTCTCCCTTCCGGCATCCTCTCCCCCGGATGCACCCCGGTCATCGGTAACGGCGTCGTCGTCGACCCGGCCGTCCTGCTCTCCGAGCTGCGCGGCCTCAACGAGCGCGGCATCGACACCTCCAAGCTGCTCATCAGCGGCAACGCGCACCTGATCACGCCGTACAACGTCACTCTCGACAAGGTCGGCGAGCGCTTCCTCGGCAAGCGCAAGATCGGTACGACCGGCCGCGGCATCGGCCCGACGTACGCGGACAAGATCAACCGCATCGGCATCCGCGTCCAGGACCTCTACGACGAGTCGATCCTCACCCAGAAGGTCGAAGCGGCGCTGGAGGGCAAGAACCAGCTCCTCGCGAAGCTGTACAACCGCCGCGCGATCGACGCCGCCGCGATCGTCGAGGAGATGCTCCAGTACGCGGAGCAGATCAAGCCGTTCGTCGCCGACACCACCCTCATCCTCAACAACGCGCTGGACGAGGACAAGGTCGTGCTCTTCGAGGGCGGCCAGGGCACTCTGCTCGACGTCGACCACGGCACCTACCCCTTCGTCACCTCGTCGAACCCGACCGCCGGCGGCGCCTGCACCGGTACGGGTGTCGGCCCGACGAAGATCAGCCGCGTCATCGGCATCCTGAAGGCCTACACGACCCGCGTCGGCGCCGGCCCGTTCCCGACCGAGCTGTTCGACAAGGACGGCGAGGACCTGCGCCGCATCGGCGGCGAGCGCGGTGTCACCACCGGCCGTGACCGTCGCTGCGGCTGGTTCGACGCGCCGATCGCACGGTACGCCACCCGCGTGAACGGCCTCACCGACTTCTTCCTCACCAAGCTGGACGTGCTGACCGGCTGGGAGCAGATCCCGGTGTGCGTCGCGTACGAGATCGACGGCAAGCGCGTCGAGGAGCTCCCGTACTCGCAGACGGACTTCCACCACGCGAAGCCGATCTACGAATACCTCCCCGGCTGGTCGGAGGACATCACCAAGGCCAAGACCTTCGAGGACCTGCCGGCGAACGCCCAGGCGTACGTCAAGGCCCTGGAGGAGATGTCGGGCGCCCCGATCTCCGCGATCGGCGTCGGCCCCGGCCGCACCGAGACGATCGAGATCAACTCGTTCCTCTAGGCAGTCCAGTCCCGGGCTGTTCCCCAGAAGGGGCGGCCGGCGCACCCGCGCCGGTCGCCCCTTCGGCGTACCGCGACGACCCCGCGACGACCCGCGAAACAAATTTCCCGATCCCGGTCACATTCGTGCGCGCCCATCCGTCAGTGCTGTGTAGACAACAGACCTGAAGGAGAGCAGCCATGACGAACACCTCGATCTCGCGGATGCCCAACCCGGGCGACTTCGTCCCCGAGCTCGCCGACATCAGCGCCGCCCTCTTCCGGGCCACGGGCAACCGCTCCGTGCCGCGCACCACGATGAGCCTCGTCCACCTGCGCGCCGGGCAGATCGTCGGCAACACCTACCTGACCATCCTGAACACCGGCTTCCTCCGCAAGGCCGGGGAGTCCGAGGAGCGCATCACCGCCGTCTCCTCGTGGCAGGACGCCCCCTACTTCACCGGGCCCGAGCGCGCCGCCCTCGCCCTGGTGGAGGCCACCCTCCAGCCCGCCCCGCACGGCAGGGAGCGCGTCTCCGACGAGTTGTACGCCGAGGTGGCGAAGCACTACGACGAGAAGGCGCTGGCCACCCTCACCATCGCGATCGGCCAGATCAACTTCTTCATCGCCCTGGCGGTCATCGGCAAGCCGCAGCCGGTCGGCTCGCTGGCCGACCAGCAGTGGGACTGACGACCGACGACCCCCAGACGGCTCGACGCGGCGGCCCGGGGACCGCCTGGGGACGGCCCGGGGACCGCCTCGGCGGGCGGTTTCCGGGTGGCCGGAAATATGATGGGCACGGTCCTTTCGCGCAGCGGAAGCAGGGACGGACGGATGGATGCACTTCGGAGCGTTCCATGACCCCGCGCCGTCCCCCGCGGGTGGCCAGCGCCGACCTGCTGTCCACGCTCGGGCGACTCACCGCCCAGGCGCGGCAGGGCGTGGAGCTGCAGCAGGCCCGGGTGGAACTGGCCGAGGCCCTCCAGCGCGAGATGCTGCCGGCCTCGCTGCCCGTCGCGCCGGGACTGCACACCGCGGCCCGGTACTCGCCCGCCCGGCACGGCCTGGACATCGGCGGCGACTGGTACGACGGCTTCCGGCTGCCCGAGGGCGCCCTCGCCTTCTGCATCGGCGACGTCCAGGGGCACGATGTCGAGGCGGCCGCCTTCATGGGGCAGGTCCGGATCTGCCTGCGCGCCGTGGCGGCCGTGGTCGTCGATCCGGGCGAGGTGCTGAGCAGGGCCAATGAGGTGCTGCTCTCGATGGACCACGAGCTCTTCGCGACCTGTAGCCTGCTCCGCTTCGATCCGGACACCCGTGAGCTGGAGAGCGCCCGGGCCGGCCATGTGCCCTCGGTCTGGGCCACGGTCGACGGCCGGTACGGCATCACGGAGGACGACGGCGGGCTGCCGCTGAACCTGCTGCCCGGGTCGGGGTACGCGGTGACCCGGCGGCGGCTGACGCAGGCGGGATCGATCGTCCTGCTCACCGACGGCGTGGTCGAAGGACCGAAGTTCCCGATCGAGGTGGGGCTGGAGCGCGTGGCCCGCGTGGTGAGGGAGGCGGCGGGCACCGACCCCGACGAGCTCGCCGCCGAGGTGATGAAGGTGGCCGACTCCACCGGCCACGCCGATGACGCCGCGGTGCTCGTCCTCAGCCACGACGCGGCCGGACCCGCACCCGCACCCGGACCCGGATCCCCGTAGCGCGTGTCACTCCCCGCCCGGACGCGGGGCTGTTGTCTGATGCTGTGGTGCGCACCGAGGAATGGCGACGTCTTCCCGCAGTCCTTCTTCCGATCCTCGCTGTCGCCATCGCCTACTACGCGACCGGGCGGCTCGGCCTGCGTCAGCGCGTGGTCGTCGACGGCGCGGAGGTCACGCCCCTGTGGCTGCCCACCGGCATCGCCCTCGCCTCCCTGCTCTGGCTGGGCCTGCGGATCTGGCCGGGGATCGCCCTCGGCACGTACCTCGCCATCGAGCGGATCAGTGAATTCGACCTCCCCGACATCGGCATCATCGCGGGGAACACCCTCGCGCCGGTCTGCGCGTACCTGATGCTGCGCCGGGCGGGCTTCCGCGCCGAGGTGGACCGGCTGCGGGACGCGCTGGCGCTGGTCTTCCTGGGCGGGCTGCTGCCGATGCTGATCAGCGCCACGGGTGGCACCTCGACCCTCGTCCTCACCGGTGACCTGCCGTGGAGCCGGTTCTGGCCGGTGTGGTCGGCCTGGTGGGCGGGGGACGCGATGGGGGTACTCGTCCTGACCCCGCTGCTGCTCGTCCTGCGCAGGGCCCGGCTGCCCCGGGACGGCTACCGGGGTGTGGAGGCGGCGGCGCTGGTGGTCACGTCCGTCGTCGTGACCCTCGTGGCGACCCGGAGCTCCCTGTCGGTGCTGTTCCTCGTCTTCCCGCTGCTGATCTGGGCGGCCGTGCGCTTCCAACACGCCGGCAGTGCGCCCTGCGCCCTGCTCGTGTCCGTCCTGGCGATCTCGGCGGCGACCGACCGCGCCGGGCCGTTCGCCGGCCACAGCCTCCTGGAGATCATGGTGAACCTCCAGGCCCTCAACGGAGCGGCGGCCCTGACCGGGCTGCTGCTGTCGGCGCTCGTCACCGAGCAGAACAACGTCCGGCTCAGGATCGAGCAGGTCTGCGAGGACCTGGCCGAACTGGTGGACCACCTCGCCCCGGGCGGCAAGCCGGAACGATGACACAGCGCCCCGGGGAAACCTCCCCGGGGCGCTGCCCGCATTGCTCGATCACGCGGTCACGCGGTCACGCGGTCACGCGGCTACTCGGTCACCTGCTCTCGTAGTAACCGAAGATGTCGACGACCAGGTCGGTGGTGTTGTAGCCCTGGTTCCAGAAGTCGACGACGCCGTTGTTGCCGGAGCTCGCCTGGACCAGGTTCGGGACGGTCTTGCCCGTCGTCCAGTTCAGGGTCGAGGAGCCGGGGCGCGGCGGGAAGACCGCGGTGCCGTTCTTGTACGCGTCCAGCCGGTTCGGGTCCGGTGCGACCGACAGGAAGCCGGTGCCGGCCGTGTTGGTCACCGTGGTGTTCAGCACGTACCCGTCGATGCCGACCTCGTCGGGCGAGAGCCCCATGTAGACGTAGCCGCGGCCCCTCAGGGGCCCGTGTGCCCAGTGCGCGGGGTCACGGGTGTCGAGCAGGCGGGCCGGCTTGAGCGGCATGAAGGCCGCCTTGCTGTCGAGGCTGTAGTAGCCGACGACGTCGACGACGACGTCGGTCGGGGACCAGGCGCCGTTGAAGATGTTGATGCTGCCGTCGGGGGCGACGGGCACGATCACCGAGTTGGCGACCGTCTGACCGGCCGTGAAGTTCAGGTTGGACGCGGTCGGGATCGGACCGCCGCCCGGGAAGACGGCCAGGTGACCGGCCTGCTCCGGGTTGGTGACGGTCACGTTGAGCGCCACGGCCTTGATGCCGTGGGGCACGCCGTTCAGGCCGCTGATGGAGGTGGCGATGACCCCCCGCCCCTTGACCTTGGCCTTGGCCGTGCCGAGGCCCTCGCGGGTGTCGACGAAGCGGGCCGGGGTCATCGGCGTGTAGCCGCTGGACGCGGTCCGCGTGAAGTAGCCGGTGACGTCGGCGATCAGGTCGACCGACTGCGGACCCTGGTTGGCCAGCTCGACGTAACCGTTCTTGCCGACCGGCACGATCACCAGGTTCGGGACGGTCTGGCCCGCCTCGAAGTTGACGTTCGACGAGGTCGGACGCTCGGTGCCCTCCGGGAAGGCCGTGATGTGCCCGCCGCTGGTGGTGTTGGTGACCGTGACGTTGAGGGCGACGGCGGTGACCCCGGCCGGGATCCCGCCGTTGCCGCCGACCTTCACACGGGTCGAACCGTACGGAGCGACCTTGCCCCGCACCGCGCCGGTGCCGTCCCGGGTGTCCAGGAGGCGGGTGGGGGCGTACGGGGTGAAGTCCGACCCCGCGGTCATGACCGTGAACTCGTTGACGACCTCGGCCTGGTTCACCGGGTCCGTCACGGTGACCTTGATGGTGTACTCGCCGAGCTCCGCGTACGTGTGGCTGTGCTTCAGCATGGCAGAGCCGAACGGGTCGGCCTGGTCCGTGGTGCCGTCGCCCCAGGCGATGGTCACGTTGAGCGAGGCGTCCGCGCTGATGACCTGGGTCTCCAGGTCCAGCGCGTGCGCGGTCGTGCTCGCCGCGTTCAGCACGATGGCCAGGTCCGGGTTCCCGGCGGCCTGCGAGGCGACGGCCCCGGCCTTGCCGGCGGGCAGGGCCCGGCGGACCGAGCGCTCGGCCGGGCTCTTGAACGTCTTGATGTTCGCCGCGTCCTTGCTCAGCTTCACGTCGGGAACGGTCACCCCCGGGACCTTCGACGTGATCGGGTCGGCCTGGGCCAGGCCCGGTATGAGACCGACGGTGGCCGCGATGACAGCAACGGAAATTACGAGACGGCGACTACGCACCGGCCCCCCCATTTTTTGAACACGCTCAGGATTGACTCGCACAGACTACATAGGTCCCCGCTGGACGATCACCCGATATCCCTTCTGCCGTGGACAGTTGGCGCGTTTTGTCCCACCTCTCTGGCAACATGGCGCGATGGAACGCACTCGACAGACAGTCGGTTCGGGGTCTCCCCTGGAACCGCAGATCGGCTTCTCACGCGCCGTCCGCAAGGGCGCGTACGTGGCGGTCGCCGGCACCGCGCCCATCGGGGACGACGGGAAGAACGTGGGCCGGGGCGACGTCCACGCCCAGACGGTGAGGTGCCTGGACATCGCGGAACGCGCGCTGAACGAAGCGGGGGCGTCGCTGGAAGACGTCGTACGGACCCGCATCATGCTCACGGACATCACGCGCTGGAAGGAGTCCGCCCGCGCCCACGGCGAGCGCTTCTCCTCGATCCGCCCGGTGACCACCTTCATCGAGGTCTCCGCCTTCATCGATCCCGAGTGGCTCGTCGAAGTGGAGATCGACGCGGTCCTCGACGGCGACGCGGTCCGCGACTGACCGCACGGCGAGGAGGAGCCGACCGGTCCGCGGGCCGCTACCAGGCCAGTTGCGAGATCTCCTCCGCCACCACCGCGCACGCGTCCGCCGCCGGGTCGATCAGCGGGAAGTGGCCGACCCCGGCCAGCAGGGTCAGGCCGACCATCTCCCCCGCCTTGGCGGCGGCGGACACGTACGACTCCGCCACCCCCTGCGGCACCACGATGTCGTCCTGCCCCTGCACCACCGTCGTCGCGATCCCCGTCGGCAGCAGCGCCGCCGGATCCGCGTACGGCAGGCGGCCCGCGAAGAACTCCGCGCCCCCCAGCAGCTGCGCGCTCGCGCCGCCGCACACGCCCAGCTCCTCCGCCACCGCGAAGTCCGCGATCGGGGCCAGCGCCACCACCCCGCGCAGCATCGGCGGGGAGGGCAGCCGCCACCCGGCCGGGGAGTCGTACGGGAGCACGTGCCGGCCGGCGGCCCACAGCGCGAGGTGCCCGCCCGCCGAGTGGCCGGTGACGACGACGCGGCGGACGTCGGCCTGCGGCAGCGCGGCGGCGGCCAGCCGCGGCAGGGCGTCCATCGCCGCGGCCACGTCGTCGAAGGTCTCCGGCCAGCGGCCGGCGACCGGTCCGTCCGCGCCCTGGTGCGGCACCGAACTCCCGCGCCGGTACTCGACGTTCGCGACGGCGAAACCCTGCCGGGCCAGGAAGTCCGCGAAGGGCGTGATGTGCTGACGGTCGTACGGGGCCCGCCACGCACCGCCGTGCAGGACCACCACCAGCGGGGCCGGACCCCGGGTCTCACCGCGCGGGGCGTAGAACTCGACGACCTGGTCGGGGTGTTCCCCGTAGGCGGCGGCCGCATCCGGCCGGGCGGCCGGGTGCGAGAAGGCCGAGGCGGCCTCGGCGGCGTCCCGTTCCACTGCGGCGGGGTCCGTCATCGGCTCAACCTCTCGGTAACGCGTGGGACAGCGGGGACAGATGTTCCGGTGTTCCGGCAGAGCGGGACCGTATCAGTCTGGAACAGGACCTTCCGTGCGGGGTCCGGGATGTGACCGGGCGGACGGAGCCGTAGCCCCGCCCGCCCGGTGATGTGACGTTTCGCTACGGAGTCACCCGAAAATGTGACCCAGTGTGCGCGCGGCGCGCTCGGCGTCGGCGAAACCGACGTAGAGCGGGGTGAAGCCGAAGCGCAGCACGTCCGGCGGACGGAAGTCGCCGATGACGCCCCGGGAGATGAGCTCCCGCATGACCTCGCGGGCGTTCTCGGTGCGCAGCGTGACCTGGCTGCCGCGCAGCTCGTGCTCGGCCGGGGTGACCGACTCGACCTTGCCCTGCGGGACGTACGCCGCCACGCATTCGAGGAAGAAGTCGGTCAGGGCCAGCGACTTGGCCCGTACGGCCTCGATGGAAACCCCGTCCCAGGCGTCCAGCGCCGACTCCAGGGCCAGCATCGACAGGATGTCCGGGGTGCCGACGCGACCGCGGGTCGCACCCGGCGCCGCCTCGTAGGCCGGGGTCATCCCGAAGGGGTCCGCGTGCCCGGTCCAGCCGGGGAGCGGGGAATCGAAGTCGGCCTGGTGGCGCTCGGCTATGTACAGGTAGGCGGGGGAGCCCGGGCCGCCGTTGAGGTACTTGTACGTGCAGCCGACCGCGAAGTCGACCGCGTGCTCGTCGACGCCGACGGGGAGGGCCCCGGCCGAGTGGCAGAGGTCCCAGACCGTGATCGCACCGGCGGCGCGGGCCGCCGCGGTGAGGCCGGGGAGGTCGTGGAGACGGCCGGTGCGGTAGTTGACGTGGTTGAGGAGGACCACGGCGGTGTCCGCGTCCATCGCCTCCGCCGCGTGCGCGGGGTCCACCGGGGTGACGGTCAGACCCGTCATCCGGGCCGCCGACTGCGCGATGTAGCCGTCGGTCGGGAAGGTAGCGGCGTCGACCAGGAGCCGGGTGCGGCCCGGGCCGGCGAGGCGGGCGGCGGCGACCAGGGCCTTGAAGAGGTTGACGCTGGTCGAGTCGCCCACGACGATCTGGCCCGCGGCCGCACCGATGAGGGGGGCGATCTTGTCCCCGATGCGCTCGGGGGCGGTCCACCAGCCGCTCTCGTCCCAGGAACGGATGAGGAGCTCGCCCCACTCGTGGGAGGCGACCAGCGCGAGGCGGTCGCGGACTCCCACCGAGAGCGCGCCGAGGGAGTTGCCGTCCAGGTAGACGACTCCCTCGGGGAGGGTGAAGCGCTCGCGGAGCTTGGCGAGGTCGTCGGCCGCGTCGAGGTCGGCAGCCCGGTTCCGGAGGTCCGCTGCGCGGAAGGTCTCAGACATGGCTGCGCGCCGTCCAGAGCTCCGGGAAGACGTTCTTCGTCGCGCGCTTCTCCAGCCAGGTCACCCCGGCCGAGCCGCCCGTGCCGGTCTTCGCGCCCATCGCGCGGCGGGTGGCGACCAGGTGGTCGTTGCGCCAGCGCCAGACGAGCTCGGCGACGTCCGTCAGAACCTCGCCGAGGCGGTGCAGGTCCAGGTGCTCGTCCGGGGTGGCGTAGAGGCCCGTCCAGACGGCCTCGACCTCGGGCGAGGGCTCGTAGCGCTGCGAGAGGTCGCGGTCCAGGACGGCGGCCGGGACCGCGAGGTCGCGGCGGGCGAGGAGGCGCAGGACCTCGTCGTAGAGGCTCGGCTCGTGGAGGGCCTTCTCCAGCTCCGCGTGGACGCGGGGGGCGCCGCGGTGCGGGACCAGCATGGAGGCGGACTTCTCGCCGAGCAGGAACTCCATCCGGCGGTACATGGCCGACTGGAAGCCGGAACCTTCGCCGAGGGCGGAGCGGTAGGCGTTGAACTGGCCCGGGGTGAGCTGGGCGAGCGGGCGCCAGGAGGCGTTGAGGGCCTCGAGTTCACGGAGGGAACGTTTCAGCGCATCCATCGCGACCGGGATGCGGTCCTCGCGCAGGGCCTTCGCGGCGGTTTCCCACTCGTGGACGATGACTGTGAACCACAGCTCCATGACCTGGGTCGTGACCAGGAAGACCATCTCGCCCGGGTCGTCCGAGCGGAGGTGCTGGAGGTGGGTGAGGACGTCCGCCTGGACGTAGTCCTCGTACGGGGTCGTGCCGTCGAAGTCGAGGTTCGGGGTGTCCGACCCGCCGACTCCGGAGGCATCAAGGGTGTTCGACATCGCTGTCTCCTCGACACGTGCTTCCGGGTAGCGGTCCGCTCCTTCCGTGAGGTGAGTGGAGCCCCGGTCCCCTGCCCGCATCATAGGACCCCGGCGCGGCGGGGCTCCAGCGGTGAGTGACGCAGACCACAGTATTTCCGGAATGCGTCACTCCACGCTGTACGGACTCAGGCGCTCAGCGTGTCCGCCGCCGTCTCGGACGAGTCGCGCAGGAAGGTCGAGCAGCGCTCGTACTCCTCCTTCTCGCCGATCGCCCCGGCCGCGCGGGCCAGCGCGTGCAGGGCGCGCAGGAAGCCGCGGTTCGGCTCGTGCTCCCACGGCACCGGGCCGTGGCCCTTCCAGCCGGCGCGGCGCAAGGCGTCGAGGCCGCGGTGGTAGCCCGTACGGGCATAGGCGTACGACTCGACCGTGCGGCCGGCGGCGAAGGCCTCGTCGGCGAGGATCGCCCAGGCGAGGGAGGAGGTGGGGTGCGCGGCCGCCACCTCGACGGCGGGGGTACCCGCGGCGATGGCCTCGCGGCCCGGCTCGTCGGGGAGGTGGGTGGGGGCGGGGCCCCCGAGCAGGTTCTGGTGAATGGACATGCCCCCAGTCTGCCGGGCCGCTGCCGCCCGGCGGAGCCTTGGGGCCGCCCGGCGGGGCCGCGGAGTGTCGTAGCCCGGGCGGGTCACCGTCCCCGCGACGCTGCGGACGGTGCGGAACGGCCGGCCCGGCTCGCCCGACTCGCCCGGCTCCCCCAACCCCTCGGCTCCCTCGGCTCGCCCGGCTCCCCCGGCCCCTTTGCGTCAGCCGGCGGCGGCCGTCTCCGCGGACTCGGGGCCCGGCGGGCTCGAACAGTCGCACCGCTCCGCCCCGTTCGAGCCGTGCAGCGCCCTGGCGCCACGGCCGGGGGCGGTGTCGAGCCGGGAGGCCACGGCCGGGACCACCATGCTCGGCAACACGCTCGTGTAGAGCGCCGAGACCTCCCGGTCCAGTTCGAGCCCGAGCGTCTGCGACATGACGTTGAGCCCCGCGAAGGCCCCGACCACCAGCCGCGAGGGCCCCGACGGCTCCACGTGCGGGAGCAGCTCGCCGCGCTCCTTCGCCTCCGCCATCAAGGCGGTGTGCATCTCTATCCACCCCTGGTACGGCGCCGCGCGGTCCAGCTCCCTGCCGTTCTGCTCCAGGGTGAGGCGCGCGCTGCCGCGCATCAGCACATCGTGCCGGAGGCGGTGGGAGAAGATCATGCCGATGTCGACGAACTCCTGCGCCTTGAACTCCTGTGGGGTGAACGGCGCGTGCATGCTCACCTGCGCGTCTATGACGGCCTGTGCCAGGTCTTCCTTCGAGTCGAAGTGGAAGTAGAGAGCGCCCTTGGTGACCTTGGCGAGCCTGACGATGTCCGTCAGCTTGGCCGCGTCGTACCCGCGGTCCTCGAACACCACGGCGGCGGCTTCGAGGATCGCCCGGCGGGTCCGCACCGCGCGGTCCTGCTTCGCCTGCGGTCGTTCGGCTCTCATGTGCACCCGTCCCTCTCCACGCCCCGGCGACCTACCGCCGGGTGCAGTCCACAGCATCGCGAATACCCCGTCCACCGACGACGACGTCAGGCCTCGCCGGACGTCGTCGGGGTGACGCGGAAGGGCCCGGCCTCCGTCGTGAGACGGGGACCGGGCCCTTCCACGCAGTCTGCCTCGGGCCGACTACTTCAGCTTGGTACCCGTGGAGCGCAGGTTCGCGCACGCCTCGGCGACACGCGCGGCCATGCCGGCCTCGGCGGCCTTGCCCCAGGTGCGGGGGTCGTACTTGGACTTCGTGCCGACCTCGCCGTCGACCTTCAGGACACCGTCGTAGTTGCGGAACATGTGGTCCACGACCGGGCGGGTGAAGGCGTACTGGGTGTCGGTGTCGAGGTTCATCTTCACGACGCCGTTCTCCAGCGCGGTGGCGATCTCCTCGGCCGTGGAGCCCGAGCCGCCGTGGAAGACGAAGTCGAACGGGGAGGCCTTGCCGTACTTCTCGGCGACACCCGCCTGGAGGTCCTTGAGGAGCTCGGGGCGCAGGACGACGTTGCCCGGCTTGTAGACGCCGTGGACGTTGCCGAAGGAGGCGGCCAGCAGGTAGCGGCCCTTCTCGCCCAGGCCGAGGGCCTCGGCGGTGCGCAGCGCGTCGTCGACGGTGGTGTAGAGCTCGTCGTTGATCTCGTGGCTGACGCCGTCCTCCTCGCCGCCGGTCGGGGTGATCTCGACCTCAAGGATGATCTTCGCGGCGGCGGCCTTGGCGAGCAGTTCCTGGCCGATGGCCAGGTTGTCGGCCAGGGTCTCGGCGGAGCCGTCCCACATGTGCGACTGGAAGAGCGGGTTCAGACCGCGGGCCACGCGCTCGGCGGAGACCTCCAGGAGCGGACGTACGTAGCCGTCCAGCTTGTCCTTGGGGCAGTGGTCCGTGTGCAGCGCGACCGTGATGTCGTACTTGGCGGCCACGATGTGCGCGAACTCGGCCAGGGCGACCGCGCCGGTGACCATGTCCTTGTTGTGCTGGCCACCCAGGAACTCCGCACCACCGGTGGAGATCTGGATGATGCCGTCGCTCTCGGCCTCCGCGAAGCCGCGCAGCGCAGCGTGCAGGGTCTGGGAGGAGGTCACGTTGATGGCCGGGTAGGCGAACTTGCCTGCCTTCGCCCGGTCGAGCATCTCGTTGTAGACCTCGGGGGTTGCGATGGGCATCTGTCCGCTCCTTGGATGTGCGGGGAGTGTGCTTATTGCGGGCCCTGACCTGGGGGCGACGTCATCGTCGCGCCTATCTTTCCAGACTCCGCCCTACACTCCACCCTGCCCGTCCCACAGTGCGGTCCGAACGGCTGGGATGTTTCACGTGAAACATCCCAGCCGTTGGGAAAAGACCAGGTCAAGGCCTCCCTCGGGGCTCCGGAGGACCTTGGTCACCAGTTCCGCCGGTGACCGGTCCGGGCCCCGGACGAGGGGGCCTAGGCCAGGCCGAGGTCCTCGAGGAGGTAGCCCGTGAGGTACGGGAGACCGGCTTCGGCGATGGCGCCGGCCGCACCGCGGTCGACGATCGTCGCGACGGCGACGACCTCGCCGCCGGCCTCGCGGACCGCCTCGACGGCGGTCAGCGGGGACCCGCCGGTGGTCGAGGTGTCCTCGACCACCAGGCAGCGCTTGCCCTTCACGTCGGTGCCCTCGATGCGGCGCTGCATGCCGTGCGCCTTCTGCGCCTTGCGGACGACGAAGGCGTCCAGTCGCTGACCGCGGGCGGCGGACGCGTGCAGCATCGAGGTCGCGACCGGGTCGGCGCCCAGGGTCAGACCGCCGACGCAGTCGAAGTCGAGCTCCGCGGTCAGGTCGAGCATGACCTGGCCGACCATGGGGGCCGCCTCGCCGTCGAGCGTGATCCGGCGGAGGTCGATGTAGTAGTCGGCCTCTCGGCCGGAGGAGAGGATCACCTTGCCGTGCACGACGGCCTTGTCCTTGATCTGCTGCAGAAGCGCATCGCGTACGTCAGTCATGGTCCCGAGCTTAGGGCCTGTCTTTCGGGTCTAGCGGAGCCGCCGCCAGGTCCACGTCGTGGAGATCTCCAGCGGATCCACGGGGGTGACCAGGCGCGGAAGGGTGTTCAGCCCGTTCGGCGGGCCGGACTGCGGCTCCACGCAGACCGCCTCGGGCTCCTCGTCGTAGACGACCACCCATTCGGCCCGGCTGGTGAGCTTCAGCTCCAGCGCGCCGGGCCAGGTGAGGGTGACGTCGACCCCTTGCGGCATGCCGAAGCAGTCGTCCCGGGGGCCGGGCTTCGGGTCGATGCGGTTGCCGGTGGGGAGGTGGTCGGCGCCGCGCTCCTCCTGCCAGGCGGGGTCGAAGTCGATCTCCACGTCTCCGCTGCCGGCCCCCAGGTCGCGCCGGAACCAGGGGTGCCAGCCGGCCTGGGCCGGGAAGGAGTCCCCGTACGTCTCGACGCCCATGGTGAGGGTCAACGAGTCCTCGGCGAGCGCGAAGACCTGGGTGACGCGGCCGGGGTACGGCCACGGTGCGACGAGGTCGTAGGTGAAGGCCGCCTCGGTCGTGGTGGCTCCGGCCGGGCGCCAGGGCGCGTCGCGGCCGAAGCCGTGGAGGGCGTGCGGCGGGTGGTTGACCGGCATCTGATGGAGGGTCGCGCCGTCGCGGAACCGGCCGTTCTCGATCCGGCCGCACCACGGCACCATCGGGAAGGCCCCGTACTTGGGCCCCTGGCGCAGCAGTTCGGTCCCGTCGATGCGCAGGCTGCCGATCCGGCAGCCGTTCTCCTGGTCGACGGTCATTTCGGCACCGCCGGCCGTCAGTTGCGTAGTCATACGGTGGAGATTAGGGGGTGTCCCGCCGATCGGTGATCCACCGGACGCGCCGCCCCCGACACCGACTAGCGGCGGCGCCGCAGGGCCCGGCCGATGACGACGGCTGAGGCCAGGGCGAGGGCGGCCGCCGGGGCGATCCAGCGCAGGTTGTCGCCGGCGGTGGTGGCGGCGGGCGCGGGCACCGGGGCGTAACGGCCGCGCGGGGGCGCGTGGTCGACCTCCTCCGCGCTGCGGCCGATCATGGTGCGGCGGGCGTGGGCGGCCTCGGCCGGGGGCCGCGGGCCACCGTCGACGTCCTCGAATCGGTCGGCCAGGAACGGGTCCAGGGACGGCGGCGGCACGTCGGTCTCGAACAGCGGAGCCGTCACCTCGGTGATGTCGTCGTCGATGAAACCGGCGTCCTCCGCGTCCTCCGCATCGGCCACCGGATCGCTGACGGCCGACCGGGCGGTCAGCTGCTCCGCGGCCCGCTCCAGCAGCCGCCGCACGGCGGTGGCCGCGGCCTCGGGGGCGAACGCGGCGGCGCGCCCGTCGGCGGTGGCCCCGGCGGTGAAGTCCAGCCGGGTCCCGCCCTCGGGCGCCGGGGCCAGCCGCAGGTCCAGGGAGAACGTCACGGTCCCGCTCCCCCGGACCTCCGCGCCCTCACCGTCGACGGTGAAGTGGCCGGGGTCCCGCTCGGTGACGGCCAGGGTCCCCCGGTAGGTCACGGTGCTCCCGCCGACCCGGACCTTCAGCCGGCCCGCGAGCGGCCCCGCCTCGGTGTCGGCGTCCTGCTGGAATCCCGGCACGCAGCGCGCCACCCGGGCCGGGTCGCGCAGCACGGCGCGGAGATCGTCTGCCGGTACCGGAACGAACACCTGATGCTCCATGCGGTCGAGCCTACCGATCGGGAGGTGTCCGGGGGGTCAGGTTGCCGGGTCAGGAATATCGCGGGTGCGGCAGCGTCGACGGCGGCAGCCCGGGCACCCGGGTGCGTTCCGCGTCCCGCGCGGCGTCCTGGAGGGAGCGGGTCGACAGCGAGCGCAGCCCCGGCGTGTCGCGGTCCACGTGCAGCGGGGGGACCTGGTCGCGGGCGGCCAGGACGAAGCCCCAGTCCTGCGCCGGTGCGCCGGTCGCGCCGAGGGGGCTGCGGTCGGGCCCGGCGGCGAAGCCGGAGAGGCGGCCGCCCGCGCTGTAGGGGGCGGTCAGCAGGCCGGCCGCGCGCAGGGTGGAGTCGACGGTCCAGTACGTACGGGGCCGCGTGGCCAGCGGCCCGGCGTGTACGGCGATCCGGCCGCCGGGGCGCAGGGCCCGCGCGGCCAGCCCGTAGAACTCCTGCGAGTACAGCTTCGTGCTCGGGGTGATGCCCGGGTCGGGGAGGTCGGAGACGATGACGTCGAACCGGCCCCCGGCGGCCGGCCCCCGCAGCCAGCGGAACGCGTCCTGGTTGACGACGGCCAGGCGCGGGTCCTCGTACGCCCCGGCGTTGAGGGCGGAGAGCATCGGGTCGGTGCGGGCGAGCCGGACCACGCCGGGGTCGATCTCGACGACGGTGACGGAGGCGACGTCCCGGTAGCGCAGCACCTCACGGGCGGCCAACCCGTCGCCGCCGCCGAGGACCAGGACGCGCGCGTGCGGGCCGGTCATCGCGGGGTGGACCAGGGCCTCGTGGTAGCGGTACTCGTCGTAGCCGCTGACCCGCAGCCGCCCGTCGAGGTACAGGTCGAGGGAGCGCGGGGAGCCCGTCGAGGGGCCGGTGAGCACCAGCTCCTGCAGCTCGGTCTGGACGGCGACCCGGACCTCCTCGCCGTAGACGGCGCGCCGGGCGACCCGCTCGAAGTCGTCGGCGAGGACGGTCGCGGAGGCGAGCACGGCCAGGACGGTCACGTTCGCGGCGATCAGCAGCCAGCGGCAGCGCCGGCTCAGGTCGCGGCGGAACAGCCACAGGACCAGCCCGCCGCCGACGGCCACGTTGACGGTGCCGGTGAGCACGGCGCCGGTGAGCTGGCCGAGCATCGGGAGCAGCAGGAAGGGGAAGGCGAGGCCGCCGACGAGGGCGCCCACGTAGTCCGCGGCGAACAGGTCGGCGACGGCCCCGCCCGCGTCCTGTCTGCGGATGCGCTGGATGAGGGCCATCAGCAGCGGGATCTCCGCGCCGATGAGCACCCCGATGGCGAAGGAGAAGGCGACGAGCGCGGGGCGGGACTCCCCCAGCCAGGCGAAGCTCGCGTACAGCGCCATGGCGGAGAGCCCGCCGAGGAGGGCGAGGCCGGCCTCGATGGCGCCGAAGCCGAAGGCGGGCCGGTGGCGGAGGCGTTTGGCGAGCAGGGAGCCGACGCCCATGGCGAAGACCATGACGGACAGCACGACCGACGCCTGCGTGACCGAGTCGCCGATCAGGTAGGTGCCGAGGGCGAGCAGCTCCAGTTCGTACACGAGACCGCAGGCGGCGCAGACGAACACGGTGGCCAGGACGAGGAGTCGGCCGGTCCGGGGCCGTACGGGCAGGGCGGCCGGGACGGTCTCCTTGCCCGTGGGCTCCGGAGCCGGGAGCACCCGGCGCGGGACGGAACGGTCGATCATGCAGCGAACCGTACGTCACCGCTTACCTGCATCCGGTCACCCACATGGGTGCAAGTGGCGTACTGATTAGGCCAGTTGGCGTAGCCGCATCGCGGACGGTCGCGCGCCGGTGCGCCGGGCATCGACAGGACACCCCCTAGAGCAGCGCGGGGGACTCCACGGCGGCCGCGGCCGCGGCTGCCGTGCGCACCCCGACCCGCGTCCTGGTGGCCACGAGCTGCCCCTCCTGCGGGTACGCGTGCCAGGTCCGCCAGCGCACTTGTCCCTCGTAGCGCTGCGCGAGCATGGCGGTGAAGGCGTGCGGGCTGCCGGGAAAGGTGCCCGCTAGTCCGTTCGGGTGGTCCGCCACCAGTGCGAGCAACTCCTGCGCCCGCCCCGCGAAGGACCCCCGGGACAGGGTCTCGACCCGCGCGGCGAACTCGTACTCCCAGTCGCCCACCCGCTTGGCCACTCCGAGCGGCAGCGGCGTCCGGCTGCCGGGCATGCAGGCGACCGTCTCCGAGCAGAGCACCTCGCCCTCCTCCAGAAGTACCTGATGGGAGGCCCCGAGCAGGCGCAACTCGACCTTCGCGCCGGACAGTTCGAGGTGCAGTACGGCCAGGGCGGGCAGCCGGTCCCGGCCCAGGGCCCAGGCGAGGTCGGCGGCACGCGTGTCGGTGTACGAGGTCTGGAGGGTCGTGAGCATGAGTCGGCTCCGCAAACGCGCGAGGGAGATGGGCCGGGGCCCGCCAGCGGTAGTCAACGGGTGGGGGGACACCGGCACGGGTCCACAGGAAGTCCAGGGGGGTGGTCCGAGGACTGGTCTACTCAACCGAGGGAATCATGAAAGGCACGGCACTCACAGCGTTTTTACCCAACTTGACGGGGTTTACATCCCCCCGGGGGCTCCGCAGTTCAGGTGTTCAAGATGTTGCGTCCCGCGCGTCGTGATGCACGGGCGGACCAGAGGGCGCCCGACGGAAAACGGACCGTCAAGCGCCCTCGTCCGGACGGTGCCGGCTGCCCCGTGTCAGCTGGAACCGCCGCACCCCCCGCCACCGCAGGATGAAGACGATCCGCCGCAGGACGATCCGCTCGAACACGAGCCCGACGAGCTGTCCCCGCCGCCCGCCCACCAGCTGCTGCTGCCCGACGAGTGGCCGGACGATCCGCTGCTGCCGCCCCAGCGCACCAGCAGCATGACCACGAACGTGACGCCCAGCACTCCCAGCACAACGAAGCCGTACTCCACGTCCGCCCCCTTTCTCACGCCCCGGTCTCCCCGGGGGTCGGGATCCCCGCGTCCCGCGTGAAGGGGGGATGCCCTCGGGCCACGCGGCCCAAAGCACACTTGAGCAAGTCCAGAGGTTGCCCGCAGGATGGCGCCCATGAGCGCACCCGTGAGCAGCGACCGCCCCTTCCTGAACCGCCGCCTGGCGGCCTTCGGCACGACGATCTTCGCGGAGATGTCGGCGCTGGCCGCCCGCACCGGTTCGATCAACCTCGGCCAGGGCTTCCCCGACACCGACGGTCCGGCGGAGATCGCGCAGGCGGCCTCCCGCGCCGTCCTCGACGGCCGCGGCAACCAGTACCCGCCCGGCCCCGGCGTCCCGGAGCTGCGCACCGCGATCGCCGCCCACCAGCAGCGCTTCTACGGGCTCTCCTACGACCCCGACACCGAGGTCCTGGTCACGGCCGGCGCCACCGAGGCCATCGCCGCCGCCCTCCTCGCCCTCCTCGAACCGGGTGACGAGGTCATCGCCCTGGAGCCGTACTACGACTCGTACGCGGCCTGCATCGCGATGGCCGGCGCGGTCCGCGTCCCCGTCACCCTGCGCCCGCACGCCGGAGCCTTCGCCCTCGACCTGGACGAACTGCGCGCCGCCGTCACCCCGCGCACCCGCCTGCTCCTGCTGAACACCCCGCACAACCCGACGGGCACCGTCCTGACCCGCGAGGAGCTGAGCGCCGTCGCCGCCCTCGCCGTGGAGCGCGATCTGCTCGTCGTCACGGACGAGGTGTACGAGCACCTGGTCTTCGAGGGCGCCCACACCCCCCTGGCGGGCCTCCCGGGCATGCGCGAGCGCACCGTCACCATCTCCTCGGCCGGCAAGACCTTCTCCTTCACGGGCTGGAAGGTCGGCTGGGTCACGGCGCCCCCGGAGCTGGTCACGGCGGTCCGCTCGGCGAAGCAGTTCCTCACCTTCGTCTCCTCCGGCCCCTTCCAGTACGCGATCGCCGAGGCCCTCGCCCTCCCCGACACGTACTACGACGCCTTCCGCGCCGACCTGGCCGCCAAGCGCGACATCCTCGCCGACGGCCTCACGGCGGCCGGCTTCGAGGTCTTCCGCCCGCAGGGCACGTACTTCATCACCACCGACATCACCCCCCTCGGCGAGAAGGACGGCCTGGCCTTCTGCCGCGCCCTCCCCGAACGCTGCGGCGTGGTCGCCATCCCGAACCAGGTCTTCTACGACGACAAGTCCGCCGGCGCCACCCAGGTCCGCTGGGCGTTCTGCAAGCGCGAGGACGTCCTGCGCGAGGCCGCCGCCCGGCTGCGGCTGCTCTGAGCGGCGGCGCGGCCGTGTCGGGCGCCGTGCGTGCTTGCGGGGTGACTGAGGCCGGTGTGAAGCTGACCGTCTGAACGTGCCCGAAGCCCTCACCACCCGGTGGGCGGACTCACCGAGAGCTGGAGTGTCGGAATAGATGGCAACGGGCAGAGCGACCGTGTCCGCGTCGCCCTTGGAGATGCGCGCGGTACGGGCCGTACGGTCGGCCGCGCCGACGACGGTGATCGCACTCGGGGTCTTCGCGGCCGTGCGCGGGGTCGGGGTCCTGGTCCTCGCCCTCGGGTCCTGGTGGGCCGGACGGGATCCGCTGCGGGTTCTCGGGCAGTCCTGGGACTCGGTCTGGTACCTCGGGATCGCCGCCAACGGCTACGGGCGGACCGTGATGTCGCCCAGTCCGCTCACCGGCACCGGGTACGTGCAGAGCGACTACGCCTTCTTCCCGCTCTACCCGACGCTGATACGGATCGTCTCCGAGATACTGCCCGGCGGGCTGGTCCCCGCCGGGCTGCTCGTCGCCTGGGTCTCCGCGGCGGTGGCCGCCGTCGGGATCTACCGGGTCGGGGAGCGGGTGATAGGTCCGCGCGCCGGGCTGCTGCTCGTGGGGCTGTGGGCGGCGCTGCCGCACGCGGTGGTGCTGACCCTCGCCTACACCGAGCCGCTGCTGGCCGCCTTCGCCGCCTGGGCGCTCTACGCCCTGCTGCGCGGCCGCTGGCTGTGGGCCGCGGGCCTCGCCGTGCTCGCCGGGCTGACCCGGCCCACCGGGCTCGCGGTCGCGGCCGCCGTGTCTGCCATGGCCCTGTACGCGATCGTCGTGCGCAGGTCTCGCGCGCCCGAGGTGTGGGTGGCCGGGCTGGTGGCTCCGGCGGGCTGGGCGGCGTACGTCGTGGCCGTCGGGATGAAGGTGGAGGACCCCTTCGGCGGCTACTTCGCCGTGCAGCGGAGCTGGGGCTCCCGCTTCGATTTCGGCGGCGGGGCGCTGCGCTCGGCGGAGCAGGTCCTGACCGGCGGGCACGTGCCGCTCGCCACCACCGTGACGGTGGTCCTGCTGGCGGTGGCCGGGCTCCTGGCGATGCTGCTGGTGCTGGACCGCACCCCGCTGCCGCTGCTCGCGTACACCGCGATACTGATGGTGATCACCTACGGCGGGGCCGGCTTCTTCGAGTCCAAGCCGCGCTTCCTGCTGCCGGCCTTCCCGCTGCTCCTGCCGCTGGCCGCGGTCATGGCGAGAGCCCGGCCGCGCACCGCGGTCGTGGTGACCGCGGTGGTGGCCGGGCTCGGTTACGGCTACGGGCTGTACCTGCTGCTGGTGGCCCGCGTGCCGCTGTAACGGCTAGTTGTTGTCGCCGTTGCCTTCGTCGTCGCCCTCGGTGGAGTCGATCTCCTTCTCCAGACCGAGCTGCTCGACGAGCCACTTGTCGAACTCGATGGAGGCGCGGACCCAGCTGACCGTGGAGGACACGAAGTGCTCCAGGTTGACGCCGGTGCCGATCAGCATCTGCGCCTCACCGATCAGACGGACCGAGCCGTCGTCGTGGGTGTGGCTGTAGACCTTCGGCCACAGGGTGCGGCGGTTCCAGTCGTCGATCGACTCGAGAAGCTGGGGCTTCTCGTCGATCTTGTGCGGACGGTCGTAGAAGGTCCGCACGGAAAAGACCTGCTGCTCGTCCTCGCCGCGGAACATGAAGTACGTGCGGAAGTCCTCCCACGGCGCCGCGAGGTCACCCTCGTCGTCGACGACGTACTTGAGTTCCATCTGCTCCAGCAGCTGCTTGACCAGATCCTGGTCGGGGACGACGGGGCCCGCCGGTCCTGTGGCCTGCGGTTCGGGCTGCTGCCCTCCGAAGTTCGGAATCGAGGCCGGGTCGATGCTCACCGTGTACTTCCCTTCGTGCGGATAACTGCATCCTCCCCCATCCCGCCCACCCCATGTCCAGCCCGACGGCCACGATCCGCCACGGGCGGACAGGGGGTGCGCCCGGCAAGGGGGGAGATGTGAGCGTTCGGAAGCCGGTCAGGGGCCTGCTGCTCGCCCGCCCGACCGGCCGCTACAGGGCCTTGCCGACCAGCAGGTCCTCGCCCGCCACGTCCACCCGTACCGTGTCGCCGTCCCGGACCTCGCCGGAGAGGATCTCCTTCGCCAGGCGGTCGCCGATCGCCGTCTGGATCAGGCGGCGCAGCGGCCGGGCTCCGTACGCCGGGTCGTTGCCCTTGTCGGCCAGCCAGGCCAGGGCCGCGGGCGTGACGTCCAGGGTCAGGCGCCGGTCGGCCAGCCGCTTGGCCAGGCGGCCGATCTGGAGCTCGGCGATGTGGGCCAGCTCGTCCCGGCTCAGGGCGGAGAAGACCACCAGGTCGTCCAGGCGGTTGAGGAACTCCGGCTTGAAAGAGGCGCGAACCACGTCCAGGACCCTGGCCTTCTTGTCCTCGGCCGAGGTCGTCTGGTCCATCAGGAACTGGCTGCCCAGGTTCGAGGTCAGGACCAGGATGGCGTTGCGGAAGTCCACGGTGCGGCCCTGGCCGTCCGTGAGGCGGCCGTCGTCCAGGACCTGGAGCAGGACGTCGAAGACCTCGGGGTGGGCCTTCTCGACCTCGTCCAGCAGGACGACGGAGTACGGGCGCCTGCGCACCGCCTCGGTGAGCTGGCCGCCCTCCTCGTAGCCGACGTAGCCGGGCGGGGCGCCGAGCAGGCGGGCCACGCTGTGCTTCTCGCCGTACTCCGACATGTCGATGCGGACCATGGCCCGCTCGTCGTCGAAGAGGAAGTCGGCGAGGGCCTTGGCCAGCTCCGTCTTGCCCACGCCCGTCGGGCCGAGGAAGAGGAAGGAGCCGGTCGGGCGGTCGGGGTCGGCGATTCCGGCGCGGGTGCGGCGTACGGCGTCGGAGACGGCCCGTACGGCCTCGCCCTGGCCGATCAGGCGGCGGCCCAGCTCGTCCTCCATGCGGAGCAGCTTCTGGGTCTCCCCTTCGAGCAGGCGGCCCGCCGGGATGCCGGTCCAGGCGCCCACCACGTCCGCGATGTCGTCGGGTCCGACCTCGTCCTTGACCATGCTGTGCTTGCCCCCTCCGGCCTTGGACGCCTCGGCCTCGGCCTCGGTGGCCTCCGCCAGCTCGCGCTCCAGGGCCGGGATCTCCCCGTAGAGCAGCTTGGAGGCGGTGTCGAAGTCGCCGTCGCGCTGGGCCCGCTCCGCCTGCCCGCGCAGGTCGTCGAGCCGCTCCTTGAGCCCGCCGACCCGGTTGAGGGACTGCTTCTCCTTCTCCCAGCGGGCGGTGAGGCCCCGCAGGTCCTCGTCCTTGTCCGCGAGGTCCTTGCGGATCTTGTCGAGGCGTTCGAGCGAGGCGGGGTCGGACTCGTTCTTCAGCGCCAGCTCCTCCATCCGCAGCCGGTCCACCGCGCGCTGGAGCTCGTCGATCTCCAGCGGCGAGGAGTCGATCTCCATGCGCAGCCGGGACGCGGCCTCGTCGACGAGGTCGATGGCCTTGTCGGGGAGGAAGCGGGAGGTGATGTACCGGTCGGAGAGGGTCGCGGCGGCGACGAGCGCGCTGTCGTTGATGACGACCTTGTGGTGCGCCTCGTAGCGGCCCTTGAGCCCGCGCAGGATCGCGATGGTGTCCTCGACGGACGGCTCGGCGACCAGCACCTGCTGGAAGCGCCGCTCCAGCGCCGGGTCCTTCTCGATCCGCTCGCGGTACTCGTCGAGGGTGGTCGCGCCGACCATGCGCAGCTCGCCGCGGGCCAGCATGGGCTTGAGCATGTTGCCCGCGTCCATGGCGGAGTCGCCGCCGGCGCCCGCGCCGACGACGGTGTGCAGCTCGTCGATGAAGGTGATGATCTGGCCGTCGCTCGACTTGATCTCGGCGAGGACCGTCTTCAGCCGCTCCTCGAACTCACCGCGGTACTTGGCGCCCGCGACCATGGCGCCGAGGTCCAGGGCGACGAGGCGCTTGTTCTTCAGGGACTCGGGGACGTCGCCCTTGACGATGCGCTGGGCCAGGCCCTCGACGACGGCCGTCTTGCCGACGCCGGGCTCGCCGATGAGCACCGGGTTGTTCTTCGTGCGGCGCGAGAGCACCTGCACGACGCGCCGGATCTCGTGGTCGCGGCCGATGACCGGGTCGAGCTTGCCCTCGCGCGCCGCTGCCGTGAAGTCGGTGCCGAACTTCTCCAGGGCCTTGTACTGGCCCTCGGGGTCGGGGGTGGTCACCCGCCGTCCTCCTCGTGCGTTCTCGAATGCGGCCAGCAGCTTCTTCGCCGTCGCGCCCTGGGTGGAAAGGAGCTCGCCGGCCGCGCCGCCCTTGGCGGCGACGGCGATGAGCAGGTGTTCGGTGGAGAGGTACTCGTCGCCGAGCTTGCCGGCCTGCCCGTCGGCCTCGGCGAGCACGGCGAGCAGCTCCCGGGTGGGCTGCGGGGGCGCGACCGTGGAGCCGGTGACGCTGGGCAGGGCGGCGAGCAGCCGCTCCGCGCCGGCGCGTACGGCGGCCTGGTCGGCGTCGGAGGCCACCAGCAGGTCGATGACGTTCTCGTTGTCCTCGCCGGCGAGGAGGGCCAGCAGCAGGTGGGCGGGGGTCAGGTCGGCGTGGCCGTCCTTGACGGCCCTGCTCGTGGCCGCGTTCAGCGCGTCCCGGCTCTTGTTGGTCAGCTCGGCGTCCACCGCGTCTTCTCCTCTCCAGAGGGGGTACGTCTCACTCTGACAGAGTCAGCGTACGCAAAGTTGAGTCTATTCCACTCAAGACAGGTGAGGGTGCCATGGGCCCGTACTCTTCGGCCCATGTCCCATGACGTACTCAACCCGACGCCCGAGTACCTCGCCTTCTGGCAGGAGCGGCACGTCTGCACGCTGACCACCCCGCGTCCCGACGGCACGCCCCACGTGGTGCCGGTGGGCGTGACGTACGACCCGGAGGCCGGACTGGCCCGGGTGATCAGCAACAAGCACAGCAAGAAGGTCCGCAACATCCTGGCGGCGCAGGCCGTGCAGCCGGGGGGCGCGCGGGTCGCGGTCTGCCAGATGGAGGGGCGCCGCTGGGCCACCCTGGAGGGCCGCGCGGTGATCCGTACGGACGAGGCGTCGGTCGCCGACGCGGTGGCGCGCTACGCGCAGCGGTACGGGCGCACGCCGTCGCCCAATCCGGACCGGGTGGTCATGGAGATCACCCTGGACCGGGCCATGGGGCGCGCTTAGGGGGACACCCCCCACGACGTTGATTCTTCATCTTGTCCGGTTCGGCACCTGGACGCGGACATCACAACGGCGCCATCGTGGTCAGGTCCACGATGGCGCCGTTGTGTGGGGGTAGCGCCTGAGCGATCTGGGACGACGGGGGAATCGCTTCAGGCACTGCGGGGGGTGGCGGTGGTGATATCGGGTTCGAAGAGCTGGTGGTCGCGCTGATCGAGATTGACGAAGACCATTCCGTAGCGCACCTCGCAGCGGACGGGCTGCGGCGCGCCCCGCGGGCGGCGCAGGCACCGGTAGGCACGTACGTCCTCGTCCTCCTCGCGCACGATGACGATCGGTTGGCCGAACAGGGTGACCATCAACGAGTCGCCAGGGTGGGGAATGGCCGTGGCGAGATCGATGAACTGCCACCCCGAGCGGTAGGCGGAGGCCATCTCGCGGCGGAAGCCGCGGTCGTCGGGGGTCACGCGGACACCGTCACAGGTGCGTCGGTCCACCCTGTATCGGTGCCGCCCAGCTGGCCGCTGGTCCAGCCGGTGTCCGCGTACTTACCCGCGGGCGCCGTGGTCCAGCCCGTGTCGAACTCGGTGCTCGTCAGAGTCGTGCCCTGACCGCCCCTAGCGCTCCCCGCGTCACTTTCGACGGCGCTGACTGCCCCAAAAACCGCAACGGCGGAGAAACCTATGGCAAGCACCGAGCGAAGCATTCTCTTGAACATGGTCGGCTTCGTCCTCACTTGATGGAATCCTCTCCCCCGCGTGACAGACGATGGCTCATTCAGGCACGTCAATGCCACAGGGACGATGCATCATGTTCTTGCATGTTCAGGACCCTGGGGGGTGGAGATTTGACGCGAAACGGGACAAAGCCGACACATCCTCACCCCGTCACGTCCATGTGCGGTGAGGGAACACGGCTGTACGCCACTGCGCTGAGCACGGGCCGGATCGCCCGGAGCGAGATCCAGAACGCCCCCTGCCTGCTTGAATTCGCCCTTCTGCAGCCCGACCCGGATGACGCGAACCAGCTGCGCCCGGTTCCCCCGTCCGTCGCATTGGCTCAACGGCTCCATCCGATTGAACGTGAGATCCAGGATCGCCGACGCAGCGCTGTAGATCTCACCGACACTTTCGAGCCTTTCCTGGCCATCAGCGCACAGAGCCCGGCCAACACCCACGCCATCACGGTGCTGGAGGGCTTCGAGCGGATCAACGCCGCGCTGAACCTCGCGACGGCCGAATGCCACACCGAGGTGCTCACCGTCCAGCCCGGCGGCGCCCGGCCCTCCGAGGCCCTCACCCAGGCCCTGGAACGCGACCAGCCGCTGATCGACCGCGGGGTCAGCATACGGACCCTCTACCAGCACACCGCACGGCACAGCCAGGGCACGCTCGCCTACGTGGACCGGATCTCCACGGGCAAGGTGGAGATCCGCACGCTCGAGGAACTGATAGAGCGCCTCATCATCTTCGACCGCACGGTCGCCTTCATCCCGGTGAGCGACGACCGGCGGGTCGCCCTGGAACTGCGCCACCCGGGGCTGGTCGACTACCTCATCAAGGTGTTCGAGCAGCTGTGGCACCGCGCCGTGCCCCTCCAGCAGGAAGTGACCTACCGGCGCACCCCCGGCGGGATCTCGGGCGTGCAGCGGAGCATCGCCCAGCTGCTCATCGAGGGCCACGTCGACGAGGCCATCGCCCGCCGCCTCGGCATGAACGTCCGCACCTGCCGCGCCCACATCGCCAAACTCGCCACCACCCTCGGCAGCGGCAGCCGCGCCCAGCTCGGCTACCTCATCGCCCAGTCCGGCATCCTCACCCGGCCCTGCGACCCGGGACAGCCCTGCGACCCCGAGGACCTGGACCCGGAAGGCCTCTAGGAACGCCTCGGAAAACGCCTCAGGCCCCGCCCTGGGAGGGGCGGAGCCTGAAGGTGTACACCGAGCACCGGCACGCGTCCGGCGTCAGTCCATCGGGCGCTTGGGGCTCGGCCGCCAGACCACCAGGGCACTGCCCGGCTGCGGAGGCTGGTACGGGACCAGGTCGCGCCGGTACGAGGCGTGCACCTGGGCCTCGCGGGCCTGCAGCGTGGCCGCCGCACCGTCCACCGCGGCGGAGAGCTCGGCCACGCGCTGCTGGAGCGCGGCGACCTGGTTCTCCAGCTCGATGATCCGCTTGATGCCCGCCAGGTTGATGCCCTCGTCCTGGGACAGCGCCTGCACCGTGCGGAGCAGCTCGATGTCACGGGCCGAGTAGCGCCGGCCGCGGCCGGCCGTACGGTCCGGGGAGACCAGGCCGAGGCGGTCGTACTGGCGGAGGGTCTGCGGGTGCAGACCCGAGAGCTGGGCGGCCACCGAGATCACGTAGACCGGGGTCTCGTCGGTGAGCTGGTACCCATTCCCCAAGCGGGAGGTTCGTCGGCGGCCGTCCATGCTCATGCTCCCTTCGCGGACTCGAACAGCGCGGAGCGCGGGTCGTGCGACTCCGTCGCCTCGCGGTACATCTCCAGCGCGTCGCGGGCCTTGTCCGACAGCTCGGTCGGGACCTCGACCTCCACCGTAACCAGCAAGTCGCCGCGGGTGCCGTCCTTGCGGACAGCGCCCTTGCCGCGGGCCCGCATCGTACGCCCGTTCGGGGTGCCGGGGGGCAGCTTCAGCGTCACCGAGGGGCCGTTCAAGGTCGGGACCTTGATGGCGGCGCCCAGTGCCGCCTCCGCGAACGTCACCGGCACGGTGACCGTCAGATTGTCGTCCTTGCGGCCGAACACCGGGTGGGAATCGACGTGCACCACCACGTAGAGATCACCCGCGGGACCTCCGCGCTCGCCCGGCGCGCCCTTGCCGCGCAGCCGGATCCGCTGGCCGTTGGAAACGCCCGCCGGGATCCGGACCTGCATGGTCCGGGAGCTGCGGGCCCGCCCGCTGCCCTTGCAGACGTCACAGGGGGTCTCCGCGATCAGGCCGCGGCCCTTGCAGTCCGCGCACGGGTCGGTCAGCGAGAAGCCGCCGCCGCTGCCCCGCGAGACCTGGCCGGTGCCGACGCAGGTCGGGCACACCCTGGGGGTGCCGTTCTTGTCGCCGGTGCCCGAACAGGCCTTGCAGGGCGCCTGGGAGGACATCCGGAGCGGGACCGTGGCCCCGTCCACCGCCTCCGTGAAGGAGAGGGTGACCTCCGACTCGATGTCCTGGCCGCGGCGCGGCTGGGTACGGGTTCCCGCACCGGCGCCGGCGCCGCGGTTGAAGAGGCCGCCGAAGACGTCGCCCAGGCCGCCGCCGAAGCCGCCCGCCTGGCCGCCACCCGGCTGGGTGCCCCCGAAGAGGTCACCCAGGTCGAAGTTGAACGAGCCGCCGCCGCCCGGACCGGGGCGGAAGCCCCCGTTGCCGAACAGCGCGCGGGCCTCGTCGTACTCCTTGCGCTTCTTCGCGTCGCCGAGGATGTCGTTCGCCTCGGAGATCTCCTTGAAGCGCTCCTCGGCGGAGGCGTCGCCCTTGTTGGCGTCCGGGTGGAACTCGCGCGCGAGCTTCCGGTACGCCTTCTTGATCTCGGCCTCGGTGGCGTCCTTCGGGACACCGAGGACCTTGTAGTAGTCCTTCTCGACGAAGTCCTTCGTGCTCATCCCCGGTGTCCCTCCTCTCGTGCCTCTACGTGTGGTGCATCAGCCCTTGTCGGGGGCATCCGCGTCCTTGTCCGACGGCGCTTCGCCCTCCGCGGACTCGGACTTGGGGGCCGCGCCCGGCTGGGGCTCGGCCACCGCGACCCGTGCGGGACGGATCGTACGCTCGCCGATCCGGTACCCCGGCTGAAGGATCGCCACGCAGGTGTCCTCCGTGATGTCCGGCGCGTACGAGTGCATCAGGGCCTCGTGGATCGTCGGGTCGAAGGGCTCGCCCTCCTTGCCGAACTGCTGCAGGCCCATCTTGGCGGCGACCGTCTCCAGCGATTCGGCCACCGACTTGAAGCCGCCGACCAGCTCGCCGTGATCCCGTGCCCGGCCGATGTCGTCCAGGGTCGGGAGGAGCTCCGTCAGGAGGGACGCGACCGCGATCTCCTTGACCGTGACCCGGTCCCGGTCCACCCGGCGGCGGTAGTTCTGGTACTCCGCCTGGAGCCGCTGGAGGTCCGCGGTGCGCTCGGAGAGCGCCGTACGGGCCTGGTCCAGCTGCGCCAGCAGGGCTGTTTCCTGGCCTGCGGCCTGTGCGGTGTCCCCGGCCGGGGCCGCCCCCTCCGCCTTGTCGGCGGAGTCGGCGGCCTTCGGCTCGGCGTCGTCCTGAGCGGCGTCGGCGGGGACTTCGGGCTTCTCGTCGAAGCCCGGGGTCTCCTCCGACATCAGGCAGCGCCACCCTTCGGCTTCTCGTCGTCGACGATCTCGGCGTCGACGACGTCGTCGTCGGCCTTGGCCTGGTGGGCACCCTCGGCGCCCGCGTCACCGGCGGCACCCTGAGCGGCCTGGGCGTCGGCGTAGAGGGCCTGGCCGAGCTTCTGGCTGACCGCGGCGAGCTTCTCGGTCGCGGTGCGGATCTCGGCCGTGTCCTCGCCCTTCAGCGTCTCCTTCAGCTCGGAGACGGCGGCCTCGACCTCGGTCTTGACGTCGGCCGGGACCTTGTCCTCGTTGTCCTTGACGAACTTCTCCGTCTGGTAGACGAGCTGCTCGCCCTGGTTGCGGGACTCGGCCGCCTCCTTGCGACGGAGGTCCTCGTCCGCGTACTGCTCCGCCTCCTGGCGCATGCGGTCGACCTCGTCCTTGCCGAGCGAAGAGCCGCCGGTGACGGTCATCTTCTGCTCCTTGCCCGTGCCGAGGTCCTTGGCCGTGACGTGCATGATGCCGTTCGCGTCGATGTCGAAGGAGACCTCGATCTGCGGGACGCCACGCGGGGCCGGCGGCAGGCCGGTCAGCTCGAACATGCCGAGCTTCTTGTTGTACGCCGCGATCTCGCGCTCACCCTGGTAGACCTGGATCTGCACGGACGGCTGGTTGTCCTCGGCCGTCGTGAAGATCTCGGACCGCTTGGTCGGGATCGTGGTGTTGCGCTCGATGAGCTTGGTCATGATGCCGCCCTTGGTCTCGATGCCGAGGGACAGCGGGGTCACGTCGAGGAGCAGGACGTCCTTGACCTCACCCTTGAGCACACCGGCCTGGAGCGTCGCGCCGATGGCGACGACCTCGTCCGGGTTGACGCCCTTGTTGGCGTCCTGACCGCCCGTGAGCTCCTTGACGAGCTCGGCGACGGCCGGCATACGGGTGGAGCCGCCGACCAGGACCACGTGGTCGATCTCGGACAGCTGGATGCCGGCGTCCTTGATGACGTTGTGGAACGGGGTCTTGCAGCGGTCGAGGAGGTCCGCGGTCAGCTGCTGGAACTGGGCGCGCGTGAGCTTCTCGTCCAGGTGCAGCGGGCCCTCGGCGGAAGCCGTGATGTAGGGCAGGTTGATCGAGGTCTCCGTGGAGGAGGACAGCTCGATCTTCGCCTTCTCGGCGGCCTCGCGCAGACGCTGGAGCGCCATCTTGTCCTTGGACAGGTCGACGCCGTGGCCGTTGGCGAACTGCTTCACCAGGTAGTCGACGACGCGCTGGTCCCAGTCGTCACCACCGAGGTGGTTGTCACCGTTGGTGGCCTTCACCTCGACGACGCCGTCGCCGATCTCCAGGAGCGACACGTCGAAGGTGCCGCCACCGAGGTCGAAGACGAGGATGGTCTGGTCGTCCTTGTCGAGACCGTAGGCCAGGGCGGCGGCCGTCGGCTCGTTGACGATGCGCAGGACGTTCAGGCCCGCGATCTCGCCGGCCTCCTTCGTCGCCTGACGCTCGGAATCGTTGAAGTAGGCCGGGACGGTGATGACCGCGTCCGTGACCTTCTCGCCCAGGTACGCCTCGGCGTCGCGCTTCAGCTTCTGCAGGATGAAGGCGCTCATCTGCTGCGGGTTGAAGTCCTTGCCATCCAGGTTGATCTTCCAGTCAGTGCCCATGTGGCGCTTGACGGAGCGGATGGTCCGGTCCACGTTCGTGACCGCCTGGCGCTTGGCCACCTCGCCGACGAGGACCTCGCCGTTCTTGGCGAAGGCGACGACGGACGGCGTGGTCCTGGCGCCCTCGGCGTTGGTGATGACGGTGGGCTCGCCGCCTTCCAGAACGCTGACGACGGAGTTAGTGGTGCCCAGGTCGATGCCGACCGCACGTGCCATTTCGATTCCTCCAGCTGACTTGAGTGGAACAGACTCAAAGATGCCGTATCGCTGCGCTGGCGTCAACAGAGCTGAGCGTGGTCGGCTCAACCTTTAGCTGCCGCTTACGCGCAACCTTCGGGCCCAGGCCCGGCACGGCCCCTGGGCTCCGCCCCAGACCCCGCTCCTCAAACGCCGGAGGGGCTGAACCGTCCAGCAGCGGCGGGGCGGCCGAACGGGTCACCACCGCCGCGCGGCACCCCGGGACCACCACCCGCATGCGGGAGCGTGCTGGCATGCCCCTCACACTCACCGCTCCGCGGGTACGGGTACCCGCCGCCCCACCGGCGAAGCGGGTGCTCGACCTCGTCGGGGCAGTGACCCTGCTCGCAGTGCTCGGGCTGCCGCTCGCCGCCGTCACCGCACTGCTGTGCGCGACCCAGGGCGGGCACCCCTTCGTACGGGAGCCCGCGGCCGGCCTGGCCGGACGGCCGTTCCGCACGTGGCGGCTGCGCACCGACGGCACGGGCCGCCTCGGCGAGGCGCTGGACCGCTGCGCCCTCGACGTGCTCCCCCAGCTGCTCAACGTGCTCCGCGGCGAGATGTCCCTGGTGGGGCCGCGCCCGGAGCCCCGTACGGACCGCCCCGACCGGCTCCTCGTGCGGCCCGGAATGACCGGGTTGTGGCAGGTGAGCGCGCGTTCGGACCTCCCCTGGGAGGAGATGGCGCTGCTCGACCGGCATTATGTGGAGAACCACTGGCTCGGGATGGACCTCGCGATCCTTGCGCAGACCCCGCGGGCGGCCTACAGACAAAGGCTCGCCTGAGCGACACAGATCACCGCACGCTCGGCTACATTGCGGCGTCGGGAATGGGTAACCTCAAGCCTTGACTTCATAAGTTACCGCTTAGTAAGTGCCGCCCGAGGAGCCCTCCCATGCAACTCGCCGCGATCATCGTGTCGCTGGTCCTGACCGTGGTCGGCGTCGCGCTGCTCGCCCGAGCCGTGGCGCAGATCTACCGCTTCGTGAAGCTCGGCCAGCCCGTGCCGGCCGGCAGCCGTACGGACGACCCGAAGGCCCGAACGCTCACCCTCGTCCGGGAGTTCCTCGGCCACAGCCGCATGAACCGCTGGGGCATCGTCGGCTTCGCGCACTGGTTCGTCGCGATCGGCTTCCTGACGCTGCCCCCGACGCTGGCCCAGGCCTACGGCCAGCTGTTCGAGGCCGACTGGGTGCTGCCGATCATCGGCGGCTTCCTGCCGTTCGAGCTCTACATCGAGTTCATCGGCCTGATGACGGTCGTCGGCATCGTCGTCCTGATGGCGATCCGCCTGCTCAGCCTGCCCTCGCGGGCGGGCCGCAAGTCGCGCTTCACCGGCTCGAAGGCCTGGCAGGCGTACTTCGTCGAGTACGTCATCCTCACCATCGGCCTGGCGATCCTGTGCCTGCGCGGTCTTGAGGGCGCGATCCACCACGTGGAGTCGTACGAGCCGGCCTACTTCGTGTCGTACCCGCTGGTCCTGGCCTTCAAGGGGCTCTCGGCGAGCGCGCTCCAGAACGCCATCTACTTCACCGCGATGATCAAGATCGGCACGTCGCTGATCTGGATGATCGTGGTCGGGCTCAACACCAACATGGGTGTCGCCTGGCACCGCTTCCTCGGCTTCCCGAACATCTGGTTCAAGCGGAACGCCGACGGCGCGGTCGCGCTGGGCGCGCTCCAGCCGATGACCAGCGGTGGCAAGGAGATCGACTTCGAGGAGCCGGGCGAGGACGATGTCTTCGGCGTCTCCCAGGTCGAGCAGTTCTCCTGGAAGGGCATCCTCGACTTCTCCACGTGCACGGAGTGCGGTCGCTGCCAGTCGCAGTGCCCGGCCTGGAACACCGGCAAGCCGCTGTCCCCGAAGCTGCTCATCATGTCGCTGCGCGACCACGCGCACGCCAAGGCCCCGTACCTGCTCGCGGGCGGCGGCAAGGACATGGAGGGCAACGAGAAGGCCACGGCCGAGCAGCTGAAGGACGTCCCCGCCTCCGCGATCGCCGAGGCCGAGCGCCCGCTGATCGGGACGGCCGAGGAGAACGGCGTCATCGACCCGGACGTGCTGTGGTCCTGCACGACCTGCGGTGCGTGCGTGGAGCAGTGCCCGGTCGACATCGAGCACATCGACCACATCGTCGACATGCGGCGCTACCAGGTGATGATCGAGAGCGCGTTCCCGTCGGAGGCGGGCACGATGCTCAAGAACCTGGAGAAGAAGGGCAACCCCTGGGGCCTCGCGAAGAAGCAGCGCGTCGAGTGGACCAAGGAGGTGGACTTCGAGGTCCCGATCATCGGCAAGGACGCGGAGGACCTCTCGGAGTTCGACTACCTCTACTGGGTCGGCTGCGCCGGCGCCCTGGAGGACCGGGCCAAGAAGACGACCAAGGCCTTCGCGGAGCTGCTGAACATCGCGGGCGTCAAGTTCGCGATCATGGGCGGCGACGAGAAGTGCACCGGTGACTCGCCGCGCCGCCTGGGCAACGAGCCGCTGTTCCAGCAGCTCGGCCAGGAGAACGTGGCCATGCTGAACATGGCGTTCGGCGAGGACGACGAGGACCCGGCGACGAAGAAGCCGAAGTCGGCGAAGCGGATCGTCTCGACCTGCCCGCACTGCTTCAACACCATCGCGAACGAGTACCCGCAGCTGGGCGGCGAGTACGAGGTCATCCACCACACGCAGCTGCTCCAGCACCTGATCGACGAGGGCCGGCTGACGCCGGTCACGCCGGTCGACGGCCTGATCACCTACCACGACCCCTGCTACCTGGGTCGGCACAACAAGGTCTACACGCCGCCGCGCGAGATCATGTCGGCCGTGCCGGGGCTGCGGCAGCAGGAGATGCACCGCCACAAGGAGCGGGGCTTCTGCTGCGGCGCCGGTGGCGCGCGGATGTGGATGGAGGAGCGGATCGGCAAGCGCATCAACAACGAGCGTGTCGACGAGGCCCTGTCCCTGAACCCCGACATCGTCTCGACCGCCTGCCCGTTCTGCCTGGTCATGCTGACCGACTCGGTCAACGGCAAGAAGAACGACGGCCAGGCGAAGGAGTCCGTGCAGGTCGTGGACGTGGCCCAGCTGCTGCTGGAGTCGGTGAAGGCCCCGGAACCGACGGAGGCGGAACTCGCCGCGGCGGCCGCGGAGGCCGAGGCCGTCGCCGCTGCAGCCGCAGCCGCAGCCGCAGCCGAGGAGGCCGCCGCGAAGGCGAAGGCCGAGGCGGAAGCCAAGGCGAAGGCCGAGGCGGAAGCGAAGGCCAAGGCCGAGGCCGAGGCCGAAGCGAAGGCCAAGGCCGACGCTGAGGCGGAGGCGGAGGCGGAAGCCAAGGCGAAGGCCGAAGCCGAGGCGAAGGCCCCGGCGGACGCCGTGGCCGAGGCCGAGCCGGAGGCACAGGCGGAGCAGGCCGCCGCGCCTGCAGAAGCCGAGCCCGCGCCGAAGGTAGAAGCTCCGGCCGAGGCCGAGGCGAAGCCCGAGGCGAAGCCCGAGGACACCAAGTAGGCCCTCGGCACAGCCGCACAACACCGGAACGGCCGGTCCCCCACTCGGGGGACCGGCCGTTCCTGCATGCCCGGCCCCCCGCAAGGGGTCAGGCGCGGTGACGCCGCAGCATCGCGAAGCCGAGCCCGGCCGCACCCACCGCGGCCATGCCGCCGCCCGCGGCGAGCAGCGCCGGGGTCTCCGACGCAGCCGGGGTGACCCCCTCCGCACCGGCCTTCACGCCGCCCTTCGGCACGATGGCGCCGGCGTCCTTCTTCACGTCCGCCTTCGTGTCCTTCTTCGCCGCGTCGGCCTTGTACTGCTCGATCAGCTTGCCGTTGAAGTCGAACACCCAGCTGTTCCCGCCGCCCTTGCCGTCGATGACGACGAACTTCACGCGCTTGCCGTCCTGGACGAGCTTGTACGTCCAGCCGTCGTACTGCGTGCTCGGACGCTTCAGGTCGATCGTGCCGAGGGCCTTGCCCTTCGGCGTGGAGATCTCGACGCGCTTGCCGTTCGCTCCGTCGACCAGCTTGGCGATCCGCCCGTCGGGCATGGTGAGCCGGACCGAGCTCTCCTTCTTGACCTCGGGCTTCGGGTTCGGCTTCTGCTCGCCCTCGATCCACGAGGTCACGGTGCCGTTCGGGTGGAGTACGACGTGCAGGCCGTTGTTCTGCCCGTACGCCGCTGCCCCGCCCTTGCTGACCAGCGTGTCCAGCTTCGTGGAGCCGGCGTGGATGTCCGCCTCGAAGTGGTTGCCGCTGATCTTGTAGACCTTGGCCACGGAGCCGTCCGCCAGCTTCACGGTGGTCACGAACGCGCGGGGGCCCGGGGTCGGCTTGACCGGAGGCGTCGTCGGAGGCGTGGTCGGCGGCACGGACGGCTCGACCGACGGTTCGACGGACGGCTCGACGGACGGCTCGACGGACGGCTCGACGGACGGCTCGACGGACGGCTCGACGGACGGCTCGACGGACGGCTCGACGGACGGGTCGGTCTTCGGCTGCTCGATGCCCGGCAGCACCCCCGGCTCGGGGACGGCCGGGGAGTCCGCGAAGGCGGACCCGACCGGGAGGGCCAGAACGACGCCCGCGCCGGCGACTACGGCGGCGGTACGAAGGGTGGTACGGCGGGTGCTGCGCATGATGGGAGGCTCTTCTCGTGTCTCGGCGTGGCGGCGACAGATACGAAGCTACGGACCCGATATGTGCGTATTCCGTCGGCAACGTAACGAACAGCGACAGAACGCAGCGCAGCCACGTAAACCGGACATCGAACCGGGGCCAGGACCACCCCCCGGGGGTTCCCCTAGGGGATGTCACAGGTCAGCCGCAAAGGCCCCGTGTTCCGGCCGCCCGTCCACAAGGGCCCGCCGGACCAGGTACGTTCGATCACGTGGCTGGATTCAGGATCGGACGCGGCCGGGACAACAACCGCCCTCCGCAACAACCCCCGCAGCAGCAGCAGTCGTACGGTCAGCAGCAACCGCCGCCGTACGGCCAGCAGCCCTACCCGCCCGCCGGCGGCCCGCCCCCGCAACAGCAGTGGCCGCAGCCGGGTGCCGGGGGCCACGGCGAGCCCGAGTACTTCGACCCGTACGGGCAGCAGCAGCACGCGCAGCAGCCCCCGTACGGTCACGGAGGCGGCAGCGGAGGCGGTGGCGGTGGCGGCGGCGGGTACACGAACGACAACCCGGGGCACACGCAGGTCTTCGCCGTCGGCGAGGACCCGTACAACCAGGGCGCGACCTACCAGGCGGGCGCGGCCGCTGCCGCCCCGGCGGGGCCGCGGCTGCCGTGGAAGGAGCTGCTCCGCGGCATCGTGATGCGGCCGGGGCAGACCTTCCTCCAGATGCGCGACTACGCCGTCTGGGGTCCGGCGCTGACCGTGACCTTCCTCTACGGGCTCCTCGCGGTCTTCGGCCTCGACGACGCCCGCAAGGACGTGATCAACGCGACCCTGGCGAAGGCCGTCCCGATCGTCCTGTCGGCCGGCGTGGCCTTCGTCATCTGCGGCCTGATCCTGGGCGCGGTCACCCACACCCTGGCCCGCCAGCTGGGCGGCGACGGCTCCTGGCAGCCGACGGTCGGCATGTCGATGCTGATCATGTCGCTGACGGACGCCCCCCGCCTGCTCTTCGCCGTGTTCCTGGGCGGCGACAACGGCGTGGTCCAGGTCCTGGGCTGGGCCACCTGGGTGGCTGCCGGAGCGCTCTTCACGTCCCTGGTCAGCAAGTCGCACGACCTGCCGTGGCCGAAGGCACTGGGCGCGTCGGCGATCCAGCTGATCGCACTCCTGTCGATCATCAAGCTGGGCACGATCTAGCCCACACGAACGAAAAGGGCCCGCCGCGCAACCTGCGCGGCGGGCCCTTCCTGCATCTCTGCTAGGCGTGCTAGGCGTCGAGGATCTGACCCTCACGCTTCACAACGGGCGGCTGGACCGACCAGGGGAACTCGATCCAGTCGTCGGTGCGCTTCCACACGTACTCGCACTGCACGAGCGAATGCGACTTCTCGTAGATGACGGCCGAGCGCACCTCGGCGACGTGGCCGAGGCAGAAGTCGTGCACCAGCTTGAGCGTCTTGCCGGTGTCGGCGACGTCGTCGGCGATCAGCACCTTCTTGGCGGTGAAGTCGATCGCTTCGGGCACGGGCGCCAGCATGACCGGCATCTCCAGCGTGGTGCCCACACCGGTGTAGAACTCGACGTTCACCAGGTGGATGTTCTTGCAGTCCAGGGCGTACGCCAGCCCGCCTGCGACGAACACACCCCCGCGGGCGATGCTCAGGATGATGTCGGGCTCGTAGCCGTCGTCGGCGATCGTCTGCGCCAGCTCGCGGACGGCGCGCCCGAAGCCCTCGTAGGTCAGGTTCTCGCGTACTTCACTCATGCCTCGTGCCTCACCTGAGTGCGGTGGAAGTTCTGGAAGGAGCGCGAGGCGGTCGGCCCGCGCTGCCCCTGGTACCTGGACCCGTAGCGGTCGCTGCCGTACGGGAACTCGGCGGGCGAGCTGAGGCGGAACATGCACAGCTGCCCGATCTTCATACCCGGCCAGAGCTTGATCGGCAGCGTGGCGAGGTTCGACAGCTCCAGGGTCACGTGGCCCGAGAATCCCGGGTCGATGAAGCCGGCGGTCGAATGCGTCACCAGGCCGAGGCGGCCCAGACTGGACTTCCCCTCCAGTCTGGAGGCGATGTCGTCGGGCAGCGAGATGACCTCGTACGTGGAGGCGAGCACGAACTCACCGGGGTGCAGGATGAAGGCTTCGTCCCCCTCCGGCTCGACCATCCGGGTCAGGTCGGACTGCTCGACCGCGGGGTCGATGTGCGCGTACCGGTGGTTCTCGAAGACCCGGAAGAACCGGTCGAGACGTACATCGATGCTGGAGGGCTGCACCATCGATTCCTCGAACGGGTCGATGCGAACCCGTCCGCTGTCGATCTCGGCCCGGATGTCTTTATCAGAGAGAAGCACGTCCCGAGGATACGCAGGCACGCGGGCCACCCCCAATCGAGAGCGGCGCCCGCGCGCCCCGTCCTGCTCGCTATCGCTTCAGGCCACCCACGGGCACGGCCTGCCGGAGCCGCGCACAGCGCGGACACCGCAGCAGCCGCCCGGGCCCGATCCGGCCGGCACCGAGGTGCTGCAGCGGGAAGGAGGCGGTACTGAAAACGTGCCCTTCGGCACAACGGACGACGGTGTGCTCCATCGAGTCCCTTTCCCCAACGAGCCGTACTGCGACGAATCGCCACATTAGGGGATGATCCGCACCCACTCCAGCCGCCGCTCCGCACCCACACGGTACGCCCCAACTCCCGCGCCCACACGCCCCCGTGCACACCACACACGACAACGACCCCGCGGCAAATTCACCGGGGGTCGATCATGAGGTAGAGTGAGCAACGATACGGATCCAGCACAACCGGTCCGCGTGCGGATGTAGTTTAATGGTAGAACATGAGCTTCCCAAGCTTATAGCGCGGGTTCGATTCCCGTCATCCGCTCCATAACAAAGCCCCAGGTCAGCGACCTGGGGCTTGTTTGTTGTCTAGTGAACATGCGCGAAGCAGCACCGGACTTGCCGAATGATCAACATGTCCGCACTCAAGTTCCCGGCCGAGTTGATCCTCGGAGGACGGCCTGAGGATGTGCGCCGTGCCGCGCTCTGCGACACGTACGACGGCACGTTGTCCCTGTGGACCGTGTATTCGCTCGGTCAGGGAGCCGTTGCTGCCGGTCTCGCGCCCGGTGCGGTGCAGCTGGTTCGAGAGCCCTGCCCCTCCTGTGGCGGCCCGCCCGGCCGTCCTGCGGTGGACGGTGGAGGGGTGCACCTCTCGCTTTCGCACAGCGGCGATCTCATGTTGATCGGGATCACCGGTGCACCGGTGGGCGTGGACGTGGAGGGGATCCTCCGACCGGATGCCGTCGCGCAGGGCTGGACTCTCGGCGATGTGGCCGTGCCGGAGGGATTCGCTGCCGCGTACGCTCTCCGGTCGCACGGGCCGACGCCGGGTTGAACAACCACCGAGCCCCCGCCGACCAAGGTCGGCGGGGGCTCGGACCGGCGGCTCAGTGGATGTCCACCCCTCCGCTGCCCGTCTTCACGGTGACCGTGTTCTTGGCGTTGCGGTCCACCGGCACGCTGATCTGCGGTGTGGCGCTCTCGCTGTTGGCCTCGACGTAGTAGCCGGCGTGGGGCGGCAGGGCCAGGTCGACGCCGCCCTGGTCGGTGGTCACGTTCGTGGTCGTGGGCGCCGTGGTGAACGCGGCCCGGACTTCGCCCTCCTTGGTGGTGGCGTCGAACCGGGGGGATTTGGCGCCCGCCACCACGATCTGGCCGCTGCCGCTGTGCAGGACCAGTGGCCCGCCGGGGTTGGTGACGTTGATGGCGCCGGCCTTGGTGTTCAGAGCCAGTCGCCCGGTCAGATCGCTGGCGGTGATCTCCCCCGCTCCCGAGCTCACCTCCGTGGCGAGGCCGGCCGGCAGGGTGATCTCCAGCCTCAGCGAGCAGCTGCCGGCACAGGACGCGGACACCGTGGTCGTCGCCCCGGAGGCGACGGCCGACACCTCCGGGCGGGTGTCGGTGTAGTCGCCGGTCGCTGCGACATGGACGGAGGAGTCGTTGCCGGCGCGCAGCGTGACGCCCGCGCCGTCGGTGTCGACGCGCAGCAAGGTGCTGTCGGCGGCATTCACGGTGCTGGTCGAGGAGTAGTCCTCCCGGGCCGGCAGGACGATGGTGACCAGCCAGGCACCCGCGACGACGATCATGCCGAGGACGGCCAGGCCGAGGACGAGGATCCAGCGGTGCTTCTTGTGCGGCGGCGTACTGATGTCAGGCTCCCAAGTAACGTAGGACAGCGAGCACTCGGCGATGTTCGCCGTCTTCTGGATGCAGGCCGAATTTCAGGAAGATGCTGCGGATGTGTTTCTCGACGGCAGCCGAGCCGATGACCAGCAGGGTGGCGATTCCCCCGTTGGACCGTCCCTCGGCCATCGCCGCGAGGACCTCTCGTTCCCGCGGCGACAAGGTGGCCATCGGGTCCTGCCGGCGGCTGCGCGCGAACATTTGCTTGACCACTTCGGGGTCCAGGACGGTGTCGCCGGCCATGACGCGCCCCAGGGCGGCGACGAACTCGTCGACGTCGGAGACCCGGTCCTTGAGGAGGTAGCCGACGCCGCTGGTGGCGCTGTCGATGAGGTCGATGGCGTAGCTCTGCTCGACGTACTGGGAGAGCACCAGCACACCGATGTCCGGCCAGCGGTTTCGGATCACCAGTGCGGCGCGCAGCCCCTCGTCGACGAAGGTCGGCGGCATCCGGACATCGACGACGCAGACGTCCGGCTGGTGTTCGGCCACGGAGCGCAGCAACGCCTCGCCGTCACCCACCGCGTCCACCACGTCGATCCCCTGCTCTTCGAGCAGCAGGACGATGCCTTGCCGCAGCAGGGCGGAATCCTCGGCGATCACTATGCGCATTGCATGTCCACTTCGATCAGGGTCGGTCCACCGGACGGGCTCGTCACACGCACCTGGCCGTCGACTCCGGAGACCCGGTCGGCCAGCCCGGCGAGTCCGCCGCCCGGTGCCACCTTCGCGCCGCCGGTGCCGTCGTCGCCGATGGTCGTGATCAGCCGGTTTCCCGCCCGGCGGATCACGACCCACGCCGTGGTCGCCCCGGCGTGCTTGGCGACATTGGTCAGGGCCTCGGTCACCACGAAGTACGCGATGCCCTCGATGGTGGCCGACGGCCGGGGGGTGACCTGGACGTCGACCGTCACCGGGATCGGCGAGCGGGCGGCCACAGCGGACAGCGCGGCGTCCAGGCCACGGTCGGTGAGCACCGGCGGGTGCAGTCCTCGGGTGAGGTCGCGCAGCTCGATGATGGCCTCCTGGGCACTGCGCCGGGCGTCCTCGACGAGCTCCAGGGCCGCGTCCTGCCCGGTGTCCTTGAGCCGGGAGCGGGCTCGCCCCAGCGTCATCGTCATGGCTACCAGACGCTGTTGGGCGCCGTCGTGCAAATCCCGTTCGATCCGGCGCCGTTCGGCTTCGGCGGCGTCCACCACGCGGGCACGGCTCTCCGTCAGGTACTCCACCCGCTTGGCTAGCTCCATGTCCCGGGGCGAGGCCAGCAGCGTACGGGCGAGCAGTACGTCGACGGCCAGCAGCGCCCGGACCACCAGGGGTGAGAGCGTGGCGCACACCAGCAGCGCGAGGGCTGCGACCAGCAGGGCGGTACCCGGGTCGTCGACGGTCAGGGGACCGAGGGCGGCCCGGCCGGAGGACAGTCGCGTGTAGTACGCCGGCAGCAGGACCAGTGCCAAGGGGACGCCCCACACCAGCAGGACGGCGAGGAACGTCACCAGCGACAGCGGCGCCAGAACGGCGAAATAGGCGATGAGCCGCCAGGTCGACCGGTCGTTCGCCAGCGAGACCGCCGACCGCAGCAGCGGCCCGGACAGGGAGGGCCGGGGCTGCTCCGGGAAGTCGAGCCCGTGGATCGCGGCCCAGCGGTACCGTTCGGCGACGCCGAGCCGGTGCAGGGCCCAGCCCGCGACGAGCACCAGCGGTACGCCGGTCAGGCCGACGGGTACCAGGCACAGGGCGATGCCGAGCGTCACCAGCACGGCCAGTCCGGCGAGCGCCATGAGGCCGTCCGTGGCCAGGTGGGCACAGGCACGCCACAGTTGTGGGGTCACCAGTGCCCGGTAGGGATTGGGCGGTACCGCGAAACCCGACGGCCGGTTGCCACGGTCGCCGTTCACAGCTGTGTCGTCACTCAACTCCGGCTCCGGCGCCATGCGTGATGCGTGATCATCGTACTCGTGTGCCTGAACCATGCGGCGCCCCTCAGCTCGTGCTCCAACTCCCGTTCAGGACGGTACTCAGGCACCGGTCCACGGCGACACGAGGACAACCGACCACCTTGGGGTAGGGATAACCCACCCCTGGACCGTGGGTGGGCATAACTGCCATCGGGAGCCGGGTGGGCCAGAGTTGTGGACATGAAGACGCAGCATTCAACGGCGGGTGACATCACCGGGCCCGCGGGGGCGACCCAGGGCGACATGGAACTCTTCATCGACCGCTTCGGCGATGTGATCGACGACCGGGTCGCCGAGATCGTCGAGGAAGTCATCGACGAGGTCGTCGCCGCGCGGTCGGCGTGGCAACGACCTCGGCCCTCGCTGTCGCTCGCGGCCTTCATCGTTGCGCTGACGGGACTCTCGGTGCTGCTGCGTGACAGCCCGGCGGTCGTCGCCACGATGTGGATCGCGGGCGCGGTGATGTACACGAGCCTGAACTCATACGGTCATGCGGCGCACCGCAGTAAGGGCTGACCGGTCAGGATGCCCTGGTAGACCTCGCTCATCATGGGACCGGGATCCACGCCGAGCTCTTCGGCGAGCATCTGACGCCCCTCGTGGTACACGCCGATGGCGTCGGACTGCCGGCCGCATCGGTGGAGCACGAACGCGTCTGCGCACCGGACGCGCAGAACCTACGAGAAGGTCACACCGTGCTGGGCACCGTACTCGGCGACGAACGGGCGAATCTCTCCAAGAGGTTGGGTGGGACCACTCACCACAACAGCGTCGGTGACCGAGCGTCCTCGTTCGCGCGGCACGACGGGGGCCGGAGCTCGCCAGGGGCAGTGACCGCAGCGCGCACTTGATGTGGGGAACGTGACACTCGGCGCCGGGGGCCGCGTGACGCACCGCGTCACGGCTTGATCCCTCGTGCGCCTCCGGTCACACGAAGGGAAGTTCACCCATTGCGAGCCCTACCCGGAATCGTCGGCGTCGTCGCAGCGGCCACGACGGTGATGGGCGCCGGTGCTTTCACCGCTCCCGTCGCCACCTCTGCCGCAGCGAACGAGGCGACCTTCGACAACAACGGAGCCGTGGTCATCTCCTACTGAGCACGGAGCGGGTCGGTGTGCCGCGCATCGTTCGGGTGCACGGCAACCACAGATCCCTCCTCGTCCGCTTGCCGCTTGCCGCTTGCCGCTTGCCGCTTGCCGCTTGCGGGAGCGATCCCCGGTACAGCCACGCTGCCGCCGATGGCGACTCGTAGGTGTTCCAGACGACGAAGGACTCCACAACGGCCAGGGTGAAGGGCGGCGTGCCCCAACCGTGCCCTTAGGGACGGTCAACAGCGGTCAGAACCGGAGCGCAGAGAGGCCCCAGACGTCGCTTCGCGGAGCCGACTTCCGCAGGTCAGATGGGATTCCGATGACTTCCGCACCATAGATTCCCAAGCTTATAGCGCGGGTTCGATTCCCGTCATCCGCTCTTGAAAGAAGGCCCAGGTCAGCGACCTGGGCCTTCTTCGTTGTCTAGACCTCTGAGCCCTCGCCGTGCCCTCCGCGTGCCCCAAGTCGCCGAAATGCCCTGGCCGGAGGGCGTTCCGTGCATCACTTGCACCACCCGGACGCGGTGGCGTCTCATATCGCGAGACGCACTTCCTGTGACCTGCGCCGCAATCGACGACATCGGGTGCGAAATCGCGCTCCCAAAGAGGCAGTTGACGGACGGTGTCCGCTCAGGCGGCATCTACCCGCGCGCACGCCGGGCGGACCAAAGCAGACCAATGAGGGCGACGCCCATCCAGGCGGCGAGGTAGGCGAAGGCGGCGGTCGGGGAGACGAGAGTCCACAGGAGGCCGGCGATCGTGGAGGCGGCGAGGTTGCCGAGCGACTGGACGGTGGCGAGCATGCCGAAGGCGGAGCCGCGCAGGCCCTTCGGGGCGAGGGCCGCGACGGCGGAGTGCTCGGCGGTCTCGACCGCTCCGATGCCTACGCCGGCGAGGACGAACGGGATCACGAGGAGGGCAACTGTGGTGGCGTCGATGGTGAAGAGGCCGTAGGAGAGTGCGAATGCCGCGACGCCTCCGGCGAGGACGACGACTGGGCCTCGGGTGCCGAGCCGGTCCGAGAACCGGCCGGCGGGCACGGAGGCGATCGTGGCCGCGACGTTGTAGGCGGTGTAAAGGCCAAGTGCGATCGTCGTCGCCGTCTTCGTGCCGTGTTCGGGGGCCAGCAAGTCCGAGGCGCGCAGGATCAGCAGGGTCGCGGCGACGTTGCCGACCTCGAACGCAGCAACCGCTCCCAGCAGTTTGCCGAGATCGCCCTGGAGAACCGGCTTGATACGGATCTTGAGGGGGACCTTGTCTCGGCTGGTCGGGCGGGGAGTCTTGCGGATCGCGTAAACGATCGCGCCCGCGGCGAGGAGTCCGGGAATGACGGAGAGGCCGATGGCCCATTGGACGCCGAGCCAGGCCACCAGGCCGAGGGCGAGGAGCGGTCCGAAGATGGCGCCGAGGTTGTCCATCATCCGCTCGAAGCCATAGGCCCGTCCGTACGCCTTGGCGGGGACGATGTCCGCCAGCAGCGCGTTACGGGCAGGAACCCGCAGGCCGCGTGCGGTCCAGGCGGCGGCACGCAGGAGGCCCACCTGCCATACGGCTGTCGCGCCTGCGGTGGCCGCTCCCAGCACTGCCGTCGTCGCGTAGCCCCCGACAGCGACCTTCCGGCGACGCGCTGGGTCATCCGCGAGAACGCCACCACCGAACCTCGCCGCCCCTGCCAGCGCATCGGAGATGCCCTCAATCGCGCCCAGGGCAGCGGCCGGTGCTCCAAGGGTGGAGGTCAGCAGCGACGGCAGCAACGCCGTGGGAATCTCGTGGCCGACGTCGGCCAGAAAGCTCGCTGAGCCGACGCCTTTCACGCCCGGGGTCAGCCACTTGTCCTGGTCGGGAGTGGTCTCTGCAGTCGGCGCGGCATCAGTCACGTTGGGCAGTCTGACGGGCGGAGGGAACGGTTCAAAGTGGACGATCCCACCAGCTCCATGAGCCGGTATCTGCAATGTCTCCGAGCCCATGCCCTTGCAGATCCCAAGAAGACCCAGTTTCCCTGGCGCAGCTGAGCGGAGAGCCGTAAAGGCGACCCGCCTTCGCCGTACGCCGAACAGCGCCCGCACACCACCAGCCTGCCTACTGGGGGAGTCCGTCCGGGTATTCCCTCGGATGGCAGCCGACCGTCGGCGGGTCTTGGTCCACGGGGAAGAGGGACAGGGCGCCGGTGATCTCCAGGAGGCGCTGGAGCTGGGGGTTGGGGGCGGCCAAGCGGATGACGGTGCCGGTCTCTTGCGCTGTGCGTCGTGCGGCGAGGAGTGCGTTGAGTGCCGAGGAGTCGCAGAAGGTGAGGCGGCTGCAGTCGACCGCCACCGGCTTGGCCGGTGAGGCGTAGGTGAGAGCTTCGGAGAGGGCGAGCTGCAGGGAGTGCGCCGTCTCGAGGTCGATCTCGCCGGTGGGCCTGACCGCGACGGTGTGGTCCAGGACCTCTACGGCGACGTCGTTACCGTAGGCCCTCCGGGGAGGGTGTTCGACCATGGTGATCACTCCTTGCATCTACGGGCGTGGCCCTCCCGACGCCCGTTGGCCAGTCGATAGTTCGCGGGTTCGGTGTCACGTGTTGCGCTGGTCATGGGTGTCCTGGCGGAGCTGGTCCGTGTGCTGGGCCAGGGCGTCAATACGTTCGGCGAGCTCGGCGTCCTCGGACCGCAGATGGGCCCGGGCGGCGGTCAGGGGGCGAACGAGACGGGCAGCGTCGTTGTCGGCGAGGGCCAGGTTCAGGTCGCCGATGGCGCCCTGGGCGTTGGCGGGGAGGCCGGTGAGGGCGGTGACCTGCCCGGCGAGTCGGCGCAGGTCGGCCGCGTTGTCGCGGGCCCAGGCGGTAACGGTGCGGTCGGCGGCGCGGGTGTCACGGGTGGCCTGGACGCGCTGTTCCCCGGTGGTTCCGGCGGTGCCGGGGCGCAGGCGCAGGTAGCGGCGTTCGGCGGCCTGCCGACTGGCGACCCCGAGCGGTCCCGCAAGATCGGCCCAGCTCGCCCCGTGCCCGCGGGCGGTTTCGATCAGGCCGCTCTCCCAGCCGGCGAGCTGCTCACGGACCTCGCGCAGCGTCAGCAGTGCAGCCAGAGCCGGGTGCGGGCCCGAGTCCGGCGCGGGCGGCGAAGCGGCTGGTCTCGCGGAGGGTTGCTGCGCGTCCTTGACGGCCTGGTTGATGGCCTCCAGTGCCGCGGCGGCAGCCAGGAAGGGGACTGGTGTGGTCGGCTCGGCGGCCTCGTTCATTGCGTTCTCCGTGACTCTGTCATCCTCCAGATGACTCCTTGCTTGTCATCGTTTCGATGACATGTTACAACGGGAGCACGTTGAAGCGCATTGGCAGTTTCTGCCTGAACCAACTGGAGGTGTTTCGCGATGTTGATGCGCACTGACCCGTTCCGCGAGATGGACCGGATCGTTCAGCAGCTCTCGGGTGCGTCGGGCACCTGGTCCAAGCCGTCCGTCATGCCGATGGACGCCTACCGCCAGGGCGACGTGTACGTGATCGCCTTCGACCTCCCCGGCGTGAGCACCGAGGCGATCGACATCGACGTCGAGCGGAACATGCTGACCGTCAAGGCCGAGCGCCGGCCCGCGGAGAAGTCCGACGGCGTGCAGATGGAGCTCTCCGAACGACCCCTCGGCGTCTTCTCCCGCCAGATCGTGCTCGCCGACACCCTCGACACCGAGCACATCGAAGCCGACTACGAGGCGGGTGTCCTGACCCTGCGGATCCCGATCGCCGAGCGCGCCAAGCCGCGGAAGATCAGCATCGGCGGCGAGTCCGGCCGCAAGCAGATCTCCGGCTGAACAGCCCGGCACCAGCGGCGGAGGACGGGGAACCGATTCCCCCTCCGGCACCCCGTCCTCCGCACCCCTCGCCCCTTCACCCCTATCCGGAGGTGACGTGATGACGATGCGCCGGGAGGCGTTCCTGGACCACGTCCAGGAACGCGGCGAGTATCAGACTCGGGAGGAGACCGAACGGGCGGCCCGCGTCGTCCTGGCCCTGCTGGGCGCACACCTGGTCGGCACCGTGCGGGCCGAGCTCGCCGCCCGGCTCCCCGAGACGTACGCCCTGATCCTCCTCAACCCTCTGCAGGCCACCGAACCGCTCTCACCTGAACGCTTCATCCGCGCGACCGCGGCCTGGATCGAAGGCGCCACCGAGAAGACGGCCCTGTGGGACATCGGCGCGGTCCTCTCCACCGTGGCCGCCGCGGCGGGAGACGTCCTCATGCGCGAGGTCCTGCTGCAGCTCCCGCCCGGCTACGACCTCCTCTTCGGCCACCCCCAGCCCACCTGACCGCGGCCGGTATGAAACCGAGCCCTCGAAGAGAAAGGCAACCTCAGCACCATGTACGACCAGCCTCGAGCGAACCCGTCCCTCGCGGCCATGACGTTCGACCAGATGCTGGAACGCGTGCGCTACGAAGGCGCCTATCCCACCCGCGAACGCGCCGAGGAAGCCGTCCGCACTGTCCTCGCCGCCCTCGGCCGGCAGATCACCGGAGACGAACGCGTCGACCTCGCGCAGTGCCTGCCCGTCGAGGCCGCCCTCACCCTGACCGCCCAGATCCCCGACACCGAACAGCTCACCGGCTGGGGCTTCGTCAAAGACCTGGCCGCCCGCACCGGGGGCACCCCGGCCACCGCGCGCTGGGACACCGGCGCCGTGCTCGCCGTCGTCTCCCGCCTCGCAGGCCCCGACCTCCTCGCCCGAATCCTTCACCAGCTCCCCGGCGGCTACGCACTCCTCTTCGGCCGGGCAGAGCTGCGGCAGCCCCAGCCCGCCGCCTGATCCCGCCCCACCCCGTTCCAGGACTTCCGCAACGCCTGACCGCAGGGGCGGGCGCGGCTGTCGGCACACCCGTACAGGAGTGAGGGCCCGAGCGGCTCGTCCCGGTCGGGCCCTCACCTCTGTGAGGGCGGGTTCTGGTCGTAGTGGCGGGTCAGTGGTCGGAGTAGCTGAAGTCGCCCACGGTCCAGGCGCTGACATCCTCGATCGAGACGCGGTACATCCCGCCCGTCTCCGGGATACCCACGGTTCCCTGCAAGATCCTCGCCACATGAAAGTGCAGATGCGTGGGCGGCCCCTCCATACGTGGCATGGCGGTGAACACGGCGGAGAACTCGCCCAGACGGGCGGAATCCGTCAGCACCTCCGACACCCGCTGCCTCCACACGGCTTCGGGAGCCAGCCGACCGGTGATGACAGCACCGCCGGTGACCACGGTCAGGGACATCTGGTTGCTCTGCCCGGACTCCACCAGGGCGGCGACGTTCACGAGCAACGCGTCAGGCTTCGACATGGAAGCCGACTCTATTCTTCGCCCCACCCCCCTGGCGGCCCGGCGCCTACGATCCGCGCACTCGGCCCGCCGAGGCGCCGAGGCGCTGGGACGGCTGGAGGCGGTAGCACCTGTTGGCTGCCCAGCACGCGGATGCGGGGTTGTGTTCGACCCCGATTACCTCCTCGTCGAACACGCGAAAATCTGTGATGGCCGCAGTAGACATTCGATTGCGGTGTGGTTATGGTTTCTCTCGTAGCCGAGATCGAGCAAGGCCCGGAGAGACGAACTGCCGGGCATCAGTACACGCAGTGCGCAGGGCGGTGCGGTGGTGGAGTTCCGAAGCCAGGGTTGTTGCAGGACGGCGACGGGACTGACGACCGGACCGGGCGGCCCGCAGTGATCAGGGGCTGCCACGAGCAGTACCGCAGTTAACGCAGTGGCAGTTCAGTAAGTGCAGTTCGCAGTACCAGCAGTGCAGTCAGTGAGCGGTACCTCGGTAAAGGCGTCGGCTGCGGGCGCGCGCACCGGGAAGTTCGGCAGTGGGGTTCTAAGCCAGAGCAGACGCAGGACGGGCGACGGGGCTGGCTGCCGGAGAGTGGCGCTACCGCAGGCCACTGAGCAGTTCGCATCAACAGCAGTACGTAGTCCCCCGTTTGGCAAGTGATCGGTCCAGAGGGAAGAACGGAGGAGTTGACCGCCATCAGGATCGCCCGGGTCGAAAGCTGAGCCCGGGTACCGCAGGACATCGATAGTGAGGTGGTCTCCGGTCAAGCAACCGCGATCCCCGCGCCCCCGGCCGAGTGCAGGTCAGGTCCGCGGAAACAGAAGGCCGACGCAGTACTAGGGTCGGCAGATGGTGTAGCAGTTCCTTCGGGGCCCTGGTGCCGTACGGCACCAGGGCCCCTCCACGCGTTCCACAGAGAGAGGTGTAAATGACAGCACACGACTCGTTCGACGATCGTCTCGACGACGACGACTACCCCGCGTACACCATGGGCCGGGCCGCAGCCATGCTCGGCACCACCCAGAGCTTCCTCCGCGCCATCGGAGAAGCCCGCCTCATCACCCCGCTCCGCTCAGAGGGCGGACACCGCCGCTACTCCCGCTACCAGCTGCGCATCGCCGCCCGCGCCCGGGAACTCGTCGACCAGGGCACCCCCATCGAGGCCGCCTGCCGCATCGTCATCCTCGAAGACCAGCTCGCGGAAGCCCAGCGCATCAACGCCGAATACCGGCGCAACCCCGAAACACCCAATCCACCAGCCGCAGTGTGACGACTGCGCCTGCGAGGCAAGGGTGCCGTGGGCCGGGGCGTTTCATAGCGGGAGCGACCGAGGCCGTGTGCCGTACCCCGGCCGCCGGGGCCGCCGGCGAGGCGCTGCGGCAGGCCGAGCGGCGGGCGGACGAGGCCGAGCGCACCCGGGAGGAGACCGCGCGGCGCCGCGCCGACGAGGAGCGCCTGCGCATCGCGCGGGAGCTGCACGATTCACTCACCCACCAGATCTCCGTCATCAAGGTGCAGGCCGAAGTCGCCGTGCATGTGGCCCGCAGGCGGGGTGAGGAGGTGCCGGAGGCCCTGCCGGCAATCCAGACGGCCGGTCGCGAGGCGAGCCGGGAGCTGCGCGCAACGCTGGAGGCGCTGCGCGACGACGAAACGGCCCCGCCGCGTGGGCTCAACGATGTCCCGGAGCTGGTGGAACAGGCCCGTACCTTCGGTCTGGACGCGACGCTGACGATCGAGGGACGGCGCCACGAGGTGCCGACCGCGGTGGACCGGACCGTCTACCGGATCGTTCAGGAGTCGCTCACCAACATCGCCCGCCACGCGCACGCCGCAACGGCATCGGTAGGGATCGACTGGCGTTCGGATGCGATTGCGGTACGCGTCGATGACGACGGCAAGGCCTCGCCGGGCACGGCTCCCGCACCCGGCTTCGGGCTGCTCGGCATGCGCGAGCGGGTCACCGCCCTCGGTGGCCGGCTGCGCGCCGAACCGCTCCCGGGCGGCGGTTTCACCGTCCAGGCCGAACTCCCCGTGGACCGGTCGTCGTGATCCGCGTCGTGCTGGTGGACGACCAGCCGCTCATCCGCAGCGGATTCCTCTCCCTCCTCGATCTGGAAGACGACATCGAGGTGGTGGCCGAGGCCGGCGACGGACGGGAGGGCCTGGCCCTGGTCAAGGCGCACCTGCCCGACATCGCGCTCATCGACATCCAGATGCCGGTCATGGACGGCATCGAGGCGACCCGGCGTATCGCCGCGGACCCGGTCCTGGCCGGAGTGCACGTCGTCACCCTCACCAACTACGGCTTCGACGAGTACGTTTTCGACGCACTGCGCGTCGGCGCGACCGGATTCCTCGTCAAGGACATCGTGCCGGAGGACTTCCTCCACGCCGTACGCGTCGCCGCGCGCGGGGACGCCCTGCTCGCGCCGTCGATCACCCGCAAACTGATCAACCGGTACGTCGCCCAGCCGCTCGACACCGCTGCCCGCACGGGGCTGGAAGAGCTGACCAACCGGGAACGCGAGGCCGTCGCCCTGATCGCGCAGGGCCTGTCCAACGACGAGATCGCCGACCGGATGGTGATCAGCCCGATGACCGCGAAGACCCACGTCAACCGGGCCATGACCAAGCTCCGCGCCCGCGACCGCGCCCAGCTCGTGATCCTCGCCTACGAATCCGGCCTGGTGATCCCGCGTAACTCCTGACCTTGATGATCCGTGCCGGTCGGCCCCTCGTCCAGCTTCGGTGGAGACGCCAGATCTGTGCGCGAAACACTCCGGCAGGAAGACGATCAGAGCATGCGCAGTGGCGGTACGACCAGGACCACGGCGAGGAGGCGTGGCCTCATTCTCGGGAGCGCCTGGGTCTCGAACCATCCGCCGGAGGGGAGCATGTGACGGCGAGCCGTACCGGGGGTGGGATCGCCGAGTTCGGCCGGGTCGATGCCGAGGTTGGCGAGCTCGACGATCTGGTCGACGACGGCCGTCACCTCGTCGCGCACGACCTTCGGGTAGCCGACCTCGTCCTCGGCGTGGAAGGCGTACTCCCACACCCAACGGTCGTCGGTCACTGCGCGGCCTCGCCGACGGTACGGATGCCTGCCTCGGCGGCGGCGGCGTTGCGAATGCGGCTGATCTCGGCAGCGACGTCGCGCGCCTCGCCGAGGTCGCTGACCTCTCCGGCGCGGGCTTCGAGCGCGCGGAGCCGGGCGGCGGTCTCCGGGTGCCGGGCGATGGCCACCTCGACGGCCCACGCCTCCGTGAAGGTGCGGAGGGGAACTGCGGACACCTCGGCGCGCGCGCGGGCGGTGCTGGCCGCGCGGTCGCGGTCGAAGTCGGCGAGCAGGTGCGGGGCAACCTGGGCGAGGGCGGCGCGGATGGCCTCGGGTTGGGCGGGCGGCTGCGGGACGGCGGACGGCTGGGGCGCGGTACTCATGCGGCTTCGGTCCTCTCCTCCTGATCCGGTTCGCCCGCCTGGTAGGCGTTGGCGAGGGTGGTCACATGCTGGCGGGACCATCCGACGCGGCGGCCTACCGCTGCCTTCTGCCCGTAGCGGTCGGCGGAGCCGATGCGGCCTGCCGTGCGGTTGAGATGAGCCTGCGCCCGCGCGAGAGCCTGCTCGGCCCGCCGGACGGCTTTGAGGGCCGCGTCCAGGTCGGTCTTCTCATCGTCGGTCAGGGGGTCACTCATGGCTCGCACAGCCCGAGCATAAACCGTCACCTCACCCTGACGCTATGAAGCCATCTCGAAAGACATCCAAGCCGAAGGCGCCAGGGCTCCTGGAGACGGCGGGCCGATCCGTGATCCGTGCGGCGCAGCCACCCGCGCAAGGGATTCTCCCTGCCTGACAGGAACGCGTGAAGTCGGCGGCCGTGCCACAACGTGCCGGTAAAGGCGGTAAACAACGGTCAGCAAGGGGTCGGACGCGGCAGCCCGACCGGCGCCTTTAGCATCCGTTTCTGCAGGTCAGAGGCCATCCGTGCGCCCAAGTACCGAGTGGTTCCCAAGCTTATAGCGCGGGTTCGATTCCCGTCATCCGCTCTTGAGAGAAGGCCCAGGTCAGCGACCTGGGCCTTCTTCGTTGTCTAGACCTCTCGGCCCTCGCCGTGCCCTCCGCGTGCCCCAACTCGCAGGACTCCCCGGCCGGAGGGCTCTTCGCGCACCACTTGGACCACACGGGCCCACGCCGGTCTCGCGTCGCGAAGACGCGTTCTCGATGACCTGCGTCACACCGCTGCCTCCGTCGCGTGAATTCGCTTTCAAAAAGGGGCGGTTGGCCGGAGGGGTTGGCTCAGGCCCTCGACGGGACTACCTAGTCCTCTTTCCCCGCCAACACGCGATCGGCGGCGTAATGCGGGCAGGAAGGGAGGTGCCACGTCACCGTCACCCGGCGCCGGTCGGCGGCGATGGTACGGGCCTGCCCAGTGGCCGGGCAGGCCGCGCAGTGCGGGCACACGACGGTTTCGAACTTCAGCTCAGCCATCACCTGCGCCACCTTCCCCGCCAACGGTGCTCGCGACGAGAGTGCCACGCCTCTCAGCGGGACAGGCTTCACACACGGGTCCCCACTGGTGAAGTCTCGAAGAAAGCGGCGCACCGGGACTCGGGGGCGGCTTGGTCCAGCCGTGCCAGTGAGATGGCCACTGAGATCACCGTTGAGCTGACCATCTCGTCAGGAGGTTCCCACGGGTGCCGGTGGATGAAGGCAGTGACCCTGGGCAGGACACTCCGGCAGAGCGGCCGGGCACGGCTGGTCCTGTCGTTCACGTGTGGGCCACGGCCGGCCCACCATGCCTTCCCGCTGAGGCGGCCGCCACCGTCGAGGCCATCGCGCGGCCGCCTTGCCAGGGACGCCCCCGAAACTGCCATGGAGCACCTGCGAGCTGCCGATCCCTTCGGGAGGGCGCTGCGGACCCACCCCGCAGGCGCACGTCCCACTGGACTGCACGTCGCAGCTGGCGGACGCCCTTGCTCCCGAAACGCTGCACTCGGGGGGAATCAATATCTGTCCCCGCGGTCATAGAGTTTAGTGGACCCCGCATGGAGAGTTTTTGCCGCACCGCACGCGGTGGAAATATTTAACGTACACAAGCCGCTGCAGCGTGCTACTGTCGATCTCGGTTGCAGTTTTGGTACCCAAAAACTTCAAGCGTTCCCAGTCGGCCTCCGCGCCACATTCGAGCGCTTTATATTTCCGGATCATTTTCCCGGCGGGGCATCATCGCGGCGACACGGTGTCCGTACAGTGCGGATGCTGGTGTACTGCCCCAAAGGAGATACGACATGGCATCTGGCACCGTGAAGTGGTTCAACGCGGCAAAGGGATTCGGCTTCATCGAGCAGGACGGTGGCGGCGACGACGTCTTCGCCCACTTCTCGAACATCGCCACCCAGGGCTTCCGCGAGCTGCTGGAAGGCCAGAAGGTCACCTTCGACATCGCGCAGGGCCAGAAGGGCCCGACGGCCGAGAACATCGTTCCCGCCTGACGCTGACGCGCATTTCGTAGCTGGGGCCCGCATCCCTCGGGGTGCGGGCCCCCGCTGCACATATTTCCCCGCAGTGGTGTCACCTGCGGGACGAAGCATTCAGGGTTACATACTCCTCGGAGCTTCACCCCACTCGACTTTTCTGGATTTCGCGTCCACATGACGCCTCCCCATCTCAGCGCCTGCGACCGTACAGAGTCTCTGTAGGCCAGAGTCGCTTTCGCATTCCATTCGGCCCGTTCTTGTGATTCCCTGCGCTGCGTTTTCGCTGCGGGAATTCCTTGATACGTGCCGCATCAAGGAAGGTTCTGAATGAACCGCACACGTACGAACGACCGTTCCTCTCGCACCCGCAGCCGCACCGGCGGCCCCGCTTTCGGCGCTGCCGCCGGTTCGGAGCGGGGCAGCCGCTTCGGCTCGTCGGCCCCGAGCCGTTCCGGAGGTCCGAGCCGCTCCGGCGGCTACGGCCGCCGGCCCGCCGCGATCCAAGGCGAGTTCGCCCCGCCGAAGACGATCACTCCCGCTCTGCCCGCCGTCGAGGCCTTCGCCGATCTCGACATGCCGGCCGAACTGTTGGCGGCCCTCGGCGCGCAGGGCCTTGTCGTGCCGTTCCCGATCCAGGGAGCCACCCTGCCCAACACCCTCGCAGGCCGCGACGTCCTCGGCCGCGGACGGACCGGATCCGGCAAGACCCTCGCCTTCGGCCTCGCGCTGCTAGCCCGCACCGCCGGGCAGCGCGCCGAGCCCCGCCAGCCGCTGGCCCTGATCCTCGTCCCCACCCGCGAGCTGGCCCAGCAGGCGACCGACGCCCTCACCCCGTACGCCCGCGCCGTGAAGCTGCGCCTGACCACGGTCGTCGGCGGCATGTCGATCGGCAAGCAGGCCGGAGCGCTGCGCGGAGGCGCGGAGGTCGTCGTCGCCACGCCCGGCCGGTTGAAGGACCTCATCGACCGGGGCGACTGCCGTCTGAACCAGGTCGCGATCACCGTCCTGGACGAGGCCGACCAGATGGCCGACATGGGCTTCATGCCGCAGGTCACCGCCCTCCTGGACCAGGTGCGTCCCGAGGGGCAGCGGATGCTGTTCTCCGCCACCCTGGACCGCAACGTCGACCTGCTGGTTCGCCGGTACCTGACCGACCCGGTCGTGCACTCCGTCGACCCCTCGGCCGGTGCGGTGACGACGATGGAGCACCACGTGCTGCACGTCCACGGCGCCGACAAGCACCGGACGACGACGGAGATCGCGGCGCGCGAGGGCCGGGTGATGATGTTCCTGGACACCAAGCACGCCGTGGACCGGCTGACCCAGGACCTGCTGAACAGCGGTGTCCGGGCCGCCGCCCTGCACGGTGGGAAGTCGCAGCCCCAGCGCACCCGCACCCTCGCCCAGTTCAAGACCGGTCACGTGACCGTGCTGGTCGCGACGAACGTGGCGGCGCGCGGCATCCACGTCGACAGCCTCGACCTCGTCGTGAACGTCGACCCGCCCACCGACCCCAAGGACTACCTGCACCGGGGCGGCCGCACCGCCCGCGCCGGCGAGTCCGGCAGCGTCGTCACCCTCGTCACCCCGAACCAGCGCCGCGACATGACCCGCCTCATGCAGGCCGCCGGCATCACCCCCCAGACCACCCAGGTCCGCTCCGGCGAAGAGGCCCTGAACCGGATCACCGGCGCCCAGGCCCCCTCCGGCATCCCCGTCGTCATCACCGCACCCGTCGTCGAACGCGCCAAGCGCAGTGCGGCCTCCCGTGGCAGGCGTCGGCCCGCTTCGACCGTCCGGCGCGTGAGCGTGCGGCAGTCCGCCTTCGATGCGGCGGCCTGAGAAGCACGTGATCAGGAAACTGACCCATCTCTGCAGGAGGCACGTTTTGACGATGATCCAGATGCAGCCCCGCTCGGCGAACGCCAACCCTGTGCACCGGACGGTGGGCGACGCGATGGAGGCGGCCGGTCCCCAGGTCTGTGACGACATGACGGTCGAGGTGGCCCTGGCCGTCATGGCCGGCGCCCGCGCGGGTCATCTGCTCGTCTGCGACGAGGACGGCCTGTGCACCGGGCTGGTCACGCAGGCCCAGCTCACCGCCATCCGCGACAGCGCGGCGTACACCGACCAGGTCCGTCTCCGCGACCTGCTGGGGGACCGCGGGCCGGTCACCTCACCCGTGACCACGATGGCCGAAGCCGAACACGCGATGCGCTACCGCCGAGTCAATGCCCTGCCGGTCGTCGATGACCAGGGCAGTGCTCTGGGCGTCCTCGCCCTTGCCCGCTGATCCGCCTCACCACGGCACGACCGTCCCCCCGTTCTTCTTCCTGTGAGGCAACATGCGCTGTGTCATCGCCCGTTTCCCGTTCGACCTGACCAAGAGCGGTGTCCTGGAGTCGATGAAGGGCATCAAGCCCGAGCAGGTCGTCGGCGAGTCAGTGATCATCGGGCGCCGCACCTACCCCGCCAAGCAGGTCGGCCAGGTCATCACCCGCCAGGACCGCCGTGACTTCAGCGCCGGTGAAGTCCTCCGGGCCATGGACCAGCTCGGGTTCACCTGCCGCGGCCTCCCCCGGGCCACCGTGCCCACGCGCGTCCTCAGCCCGCTCCAGCAGGCTTCCACGATGCTCGGCATCCCGGTGACCGTCTGACGGACAGGACCGGCGCAAGCCGACACCCGAACAGCGAGGAGGGCCCGACCGGCACGCGCCGGTCGGGCCCTCCCGCGTACCCAGGGGTTTCTTACGCGATGTCGGGTCAGTGGTCGGAGTAGCTGAAGTCGCCCATGGTCCAGGCGCTGACATCCGCGATCGAGACGCGATACATCCCACCCGTCTCCGGGATCCCCACCGTGCCCTGAAGGATGCGGGCCACATGGAAGTGCAGATGAGTGGGCGGCCCCTCGTGGGGTGTCGTGGTCGTGAAGATGGCGGCGAACTCGCCCAGGCGGGCGGAGTCCGTCAGGACCTCCGACACCCTCTGCCTCCACACGGCTTCGGGTGCCAGCCGACCGGTGATGACAGCGCCACCGGTGACCACGGTCAGGGACATCTGATTGCTCTGCCCGGACTCCACCAGGGTGGCAACGTCAACGAGCAGCTCGTCAGGCTTCGACATGGGAGCCGATTTTATGCACCGGTCGTCCCGTTCTCTCGACCGGGAGGACTACCGGTCGAGAAGAGCACTCACCGTCTTCCCGCCGGAGGCCCGACGGGTGACAGCGGTCGCTCGGGCGAGGCGGTTGACCATTGGCCAGCCGAATCCACCGGTACCGCCGTACAGGTCAGGGGTGCGCATACGAGGCGCGTCCGGGCAATCCGCGTCCGGCCCCTGCCTACCTGATCCCTGCGCCCCCCACTGCACGCCAACCCGACTCAGACATCTCCAGGAAGGGATCGAAGAGCAGTCGAAGCACGACGCCAATCGACGAGACCCGGGGGACCCCCCACGCTCGGCTGCGTCTCCTGAGCCCCTGACCTGCTGTGCAGGCTGCTCTGCGCATCCTGGGCCGACCGCGAAGGTCTAGCTCTCCTCGGCGGGCACGAAAATCTATGATGGCCAGAGTAGACATTGCGCGGTGGCGTGGTTATGGTTTCTCTCGTAGCCCAGAGAGACCGCAGGGCCTGGCAGAGACGAACTGCCGGGCAGCAGTACCCGCAGTCGCAGTTCGCATGACGGTGCGGTGGTGGAGTTCCGAAGCCAGGGTTGTTGCAGGACGGCGACGGGGCTGACGACCGGACCGGGTGGCCCGCAGTGATCAGGGGCCGCCGTGAGCAGGACCGCAGTTAACGCAGTGGCAGTACCCGTAAGTGCAGTGCGCAGTACCCAGCAGTGAAGTCAAGTGAGCAGCACCTCGGTGAAGGCGTCGGCTGCGGACGCGCGCACCGGGAAGTTCGGCAGTGGGGTTCCAAGCCAGAGCAGACGCAGGACGGGCAACGGGGCTGGCTGCCGGAGAGTGGCGCTAGGTCAGGCCACCAGCAGTACGCAGTAGAGCAGTACCAGCAGTACCAGCAGTACCAGCAGTACCAGCAGTACCAGCAGTTGATCACCGAGGGAAGAACGGAGGAGCCGAGCACCATCAGGATCGCCCGGGCCGAAAGGCTGAGCCCGGGTACCGCAGGACATCGATAGTGAGGTGGTCTCCGGTCAAGCAACCGCGATCCCCGCACTCCCGGCAGCATCTCGGTCGGGTCGGCGGAAACACAGGGTCGGCGCAGTATCAGGGCCGACAGATGGTGTAGTAGTTCCTTCGGGGCCCTGGTGCCGTACGGCACCAGGGCCCCTCCACGCGTTCCATGAGAGAGGTTCAATGACAGCAGACGACTCGTTCGGCCGTCTCGACGACGACGATTACCCCGCCTACACCATGGGCCGGGCCGCCGAGATGCTCGGCACCACCCAGGGCTTCCTCCGCGCCATCGGCGAAGCCCGCCTCATCACCCCGCTCCGCTCCGAGGGCGGACACCGCCGCTACTCCCGCTACCAGCTGCGCATCGCCGCCCGCGCCCGGGAACTCGTCGACCAGGGCACCCCCATCGAGGCCGCCTGCCGCATCGTCATCCTCGAAGACCAGCTCGAGGAAGCCCAGCGCATCAACGCCGAGTACCGCCGCGCCGCCGAATCATCCGCGCCGCCGCCCTCGGCCTGAACCGAGCGTGCCCGTCGGGATCGGCGGGCGTCGGTCGTCGGTCGTCGGTCGTCGAAAGAGTGCTATTCGGGCGCGGACGCCTCCGCCAGGTCCGCCCCGGCGTCAGCGCTGCGTGTGACCTGGTGGGGAGGCGCCCACTGCGAGGGTGGCGAGTAGCGCGGCTTCCACGTCGTGGCCCATGGCATCGGTGACGGAGAGCTGCATGGTGTCGCGGTCTACGACGTAGTCGAAGGTGTCACCGCCGACGTGCGTCGCCGGTTCCAGCGCTCCGGCGACCGTGAACTGGGCCGCCTCACATGCCAGTGAGGCGGGAAGGGGCCGGTGCTGGATCTCGGCCGCCAGGTTCAGGGGCCGCGTACGACGGCCCCACTGGTAGACATCGGTGAAGGACCGGTTCGCGATGACGATGTAGGGCAAGGCATGCGCGGTCGCACCGATCTGCCTCATCGCGTCTTCGTCGGGGCGATCCGGTAGAAAGAGTTCGAGCAGGCCGATGGCGTCGCCGCGGTTGGTGACGGGCGCCACGACCCTGACCAAACTGTTGCCCTCTCGCTGGAGGGCCGGCCGCTGGGTGTGCGCAACACGTCCGCGTAGAGGGTGCCGGGCAGAGCGACGCGCTCAGGGGGCTCGTCGGACTCGACGCTGTCGGCTGCCCCGAGCCGCACCACTGACGACCCGGTGAAGTCGACGATCAGGAACGAGACCGCAGCAGCGTTCAGGCGGTCCCTGAGCATCCGTGCGACGACGTCCAGTGACTCGACGGGGGAGGCGGATTCCGCTGCCGCGAGCATGCCCACGAGGTCCATTTCCACCAACTGCTCACTGCCGGCGCGCCCCTGATCGGCGCCTGGATCTCGCTCCTCGGTTGGGGGCATGACCGCTCCTGTCCTCCTCCGACGCCGTGGGAGCCGGCCGCTCCACGAGAACTGCTCCCTGACGCTCCTTCCGAGCGCCCGAGGCCTTACGGTCTGCCCCCACAGCCTCGTAGAAGGCGTCCCCACGTGCGGTCGCAGCCTGTGCCCACGGCCGGCCAGTCCGCGAAACCCGCTGGGGCGACCGTCCGCAACCCTGCCCGAGGACCCGCACGCCAGGTGGCTGCTGCTGCCCGTGCAGGCCGCGCTGCCTGACTGGTTCACCAAACAGCAGGCATCGGCCCTACTCGGGGACGCTGCCCGGCCACCGGCATAGCGCGCACGCCCGGAATCCTGAGGACCCGGTTGCGAGGCAAGCGCCGGGGCATGGGGATGGACGAGTCAAGCCGGCGGTGTGGCTGTGGCCGCCGCCTTCGAGCCGAGAGTCAGGAGACGGGGTTGTGAGCGGTGTGTGGATGTACGCGCAGGACAGCGGCTACACGTCCCGGCAGTCACTGGTGGGGTTCACGGTTGAGGCGGCTGACGGAACCATCGGGCACGTGGACCGCCAGCAGGACCAGCCCGGCATGCAACACCTGGTCGTCGACACCGGCGTGTGGGTGTTCGGCAAGAGCATTCTGATCCCGGCCGGCGCCGTCGCCGGCATCGACACCGAAACACGGACGGTAAAGGTGTCAGGGACCCGGGAAGAGATCAAAGCCGCTCCCCAGTTCACCACCGACAGCGAAACGGCTGACCACCGCTACCTGTCCGCCGTCGGCAACTACTACCTCTCCCTCCGCCGCCCCCTCGCACCCTGACCCGAAGCCAGCCGGCAACTCGCCCGCCCCAGGGCGACAGCAGCCCCCGGGCAGAACATTGCCGTGCTCAGTAGACGGTGAAGGAGATGGCGATGTAGTGCGCGGTGAAGGCTGCCACGGTCAGGGCGTGGAAGACCTCGTGGAAGCCGAACCAGCGGGGCGAGGGGTCGGGGCGCTGAAGGGCGTAGACAACCGCGCCCGCACTGTAGAGAAGCCCGCCGGTCACGATCAAGGCGAGTACGGGCGCCCCACCACTGTCCAGGAAGTCGGGCAGGTAACGCACCGGTGCCCAGCCCAGGGCCAGGTAACAGGGGGTGTACAGCCAGCGGGGAGCTCCGACCCACAGGACACGGAAGGCGATGCCGGCCAAAGCGCCCGTCCACACGATCCACAGCAGGACGGACCGCTGGTCAGGGGGGAGAAGGAGCACGGCAAGCGGGGTACAGGTGCCGGCGATGATCAGGAAGATGTTGGCGTGGTCGAGGCGACGCAGAACGGCCTCACCGAGTGGTCCCCACGTGCCGAGGTGGTAGACGGCGCTCGTCCCGAACAGCATCCAGGCGGTGACGGAGTACACGGTGCAGGCCAGGGTGGCGTGCGGTGTCCCCGCCAGGCAGATGAGGACGATGCCCGCGGCCAGCGATGCGGGGACCATTCCGGCGTGAAGCCAGCCTCGTAGCTTCGGCTTGATCGGCTCCACCAGATCGGCCGCTCGCTCGACCAGGTCGGCAACCGGGTGGGAGTCCTCGGCGGCCTTGTCACGGTGCGATCCGGAGGGAGGACCACTTGGCTCGCATCCTCCGACCGTCGGTGCGGAAGACACACCGTCGGTTTCGACGTCGTCGCGGGACACTGCTTCCCTTCCTGCCTCGGACTGCTGGGCGTCGCTGGCAACCACGTGCTCATGTTAGGAGCCTGCCCGCAGGAGCATTGCCCGAGGCCTGCCTCGGACCACCGGGGCCGGCACCGCCGGACATGGTCTGTTCAGCCGCCCATGGTTCCGGTCCTGGAGGCCTGCCGCCAACTGGGGCCGTGGAAGTCGTGTAAGTCGGCGGGCCATGGGAACGATCAGGGCTTCCGAACGGCCTCTCCGCTCTCCTACGTTCAAGGACCGCCGATGCTTCCCGAGTTCCGCTCCCACGCATCCGCCCCCCTTTCCCACCAGCTGGAACAGCGACTGGGACTGGACCCACGCCTCGAAGCGGGCCGAATCGACGTGGAGCGTGTCGCCGACATCGCCGTCGTCGCATCCGCCCACTCCGATGGGTACGCGGCCACCGCGCACCTCCTCGGACTGCTGGCCGCGCTCCCCGCTCCCACCGAGGCCGGAGAACGCTTCTGGTCGGACCTGTGGAGGACCTCAGGCTCCCTCTACCTGCTGCCCGCCAACATCAAGACGTTCGTGCTGAGTTCGCTGGCCGGAGAAGGCACCGGTCTGGCCGGTCAGATCCTCTCGGCAGTCGACGAGATGACCCCGCCCCAGCGCGTCGCAGCCGGAGAGGTAATCGGCCAGGCGCTCGCCGAATCCGACCACCTCCCCGACCTCAAGACGCAGGTCATCGGCGAGCTGTGGCTCCGGGACCTCGAACTCACCGCCTGGCGGGTCCTGCACGCGGACCACAAATCAGCTGATCCGGCTGAGCGGAAAGCCTTCCTCGACGCATGGAGGTGTGTCTGAGCGCCAGGTTTCCTCTCGACACAGCACGGCCGTAGACGGGCCATCGACGAGCGCCGCCGCTGCTGTTCGGGTCCAACGGAACCCAGAGAGCCGGTGAGGGGAGGAAGGCGTGACGCCTTGTTCCCTCCCCCACCCGATCGTCAAGCGCCCTTCGCCTGCCTCTTCACCGCTCCCTTGACGCGGGCAGCGCGTACCCGGGCGTCGATGCCCCCGGCGACCTCCTGCTGGCGTTCGTCGTCGAAGTGCTGGTAGATCATCGCGGCCTTCTCCGATGACGAGAGGGTCGAATTCGAGCGGGTGCTTGGCCTCATGATCGAGCCCCCTCGCTCCTTCGCCCCGTACACCTTCTGACCAACGCCGCCGGGGCCAACGCATTTCAGCGTTGGCCCCGGCGGCATGTCCGCATGGCCGTACGGCTAGACCCGCGCACTCCTGGCGTCGCGCCGCCGCGCCACGTAGCGGAGCAGGGCCCAGATCGCCGCGGCGTTGACCAGGGCGCTGACCAGGACCGCGCCGTAGAAGCCGAAGTCGGACCACATGTCGAGCTTGGTGTCGATGGACGTGTCCGGTGCCACCCAGTCCGAGGGGCGCGGGGCGGACTCCGGCACGAACTCCGTGGGCGGCGGCTCGGGAGGCGGCTGCGAGCCTTCGTAGATGGGCCCCTCGACCGGGGCCGACTCGTCCAGGGCGTCCGCGGCGGGTCCGAAGGTGCTCAGCAGCAGGAGGCTGACCGGCGCGGTGGCCAGGATCGGCAAGGCTGCGAAGATCCCGATGTCCCCGGTCCGGCTGCCGATCGCGATGTAGACCAGCATGGCGACCACCAGGGCCAGGTATCCACCGGGCACCCACATCTCGGGCTTCGACCAGCGCCGCACCATGACGTTCCCCGTTCCGTTCCGCTTCGTTCGACCTGCGCCCAGTCTCGAAGCTGCCGAGGACCGCCACCTGAGTACGCCTACTCATCCTGCTCGGCCCCGAGTACCTGGTCAGAGCCGTGCACGGCAAGAACACCGGGAACACCGTGCAACGTATCCCCCATGTCCGGCACACGGCGCCGGAGGATTCCGCGACTAGACCACGACCCCGGCCCCGAGTCCGCCGGCACCGATGGCGCCCCGCAGGACGTGGGTGATCTCCTCGGGCTTGAGGTCGATGCCGTCGAGCCCCTCCACGGTCAGCGGGATCTCTTCCAGCGCGTATTCGCCGCGCCCCTCGGCACTGAACTCGGGGCCGGTGCGGTCCTCGAAGGACCACGTATCGATGCGGGCGAGGTAGAAGAGCTGACGCTCGTCGTCGGACTCCATCGTGTGCAGGAGGCGGATGACATCGGCCTTCCCCGCGATCTCCTCGTGGATCTCCCGGTGGAGGGCGGCCTCCCGGGACTCGTCGCTCTCCTCGACCCCGCCGCCTGGCAGCACCCAGTACACGGGGACTCCAGGCTTGGTGCGGCGGATGACCAGCATCGTGTCGTCCGCAGTGACGAGGACGGCTCGGACTCGTTCGATCATTTCGCTCTGTCTCCTTGCTTGTTGACGGTCTCAGTGCAGCAGCCAGCCACCGTCGACGTGGACGGATTGCCCAGTGATGAACGACGCGGACGGGCCGCCGAGGAACGCCACCAGGGCCGCTACGTCTTCGGGGCGTCCGCGTCGCGGGACGCACTGGCGGTTGATCTGGTCTTCCGGGCTGGCACGGTGGTGGGCGGGGATGGCGGTCTCGGCTTCCACCTCGATGGCGCCGGGCAGGACGGTGTTGACGCAGATGCCGTACGGGCCGAGCTCGCGGGCCAGGGAACGGGTCAGGCCCAGGAGGCCCGCCTTGGCGGTGCTGTAGGCGACGAGGTTGGTGCGGCCGGCGCGGGCGTTGACGCTGCCGATGTTCACGATCCGGCCCCAGCGGCGTTCGATCATGCCGGGGGCCAGGGCGTGGCAGGTGCGGTAGTGGGCGGTGAGGTTCACGTCGAGGGAGTAATTCCAGGCGGCTTCGTCGGTGTCCTGCCAGGGGACGCGGGGGTAGGACCCGGCGTTGTTCACGAGGATGTCGACGGGGCCGATCTCGGCGCGGACGAGGTCGGCCATGGTCTGCACGGCGGTGGGGTCGGGTCGGCGTTCACTGCGATGCCGGGGCTTCCGTCGCGCTCGAAGGCGGCGAGGAGGGCGTGGGCGTCGGGGTCTTGGCCGAGGTGGTTGACGGCAACGGTGGCTCCGGCGGCGGCGAGCGCCCGTCCGATCTCGGCGCCGATACCGGTGGCTCCGCCGGTCACCAGGGCGTTGCGGCCCTGCAGCGGCCGGGCCTGGAGGGGGATCTCAAGCAGGGGCAGGGACATGGCTGCTCCGTTCACCGGGGTTGGGGTGAGGTGCCTGTGTAGTGGTGAAGAACGCGTCGAGGGTCGTGAGCGGGTCCTGGCTTTCGGCGAGCTTGATCAGCACGAGCAGGAGGTCGTGTCCGGTCAGCCGGGCTGCCGGAATGACTCCGAGGATGCGCAGGGCGAGGAAGGCGTGGATCTCCTCCAGGGCGGTGCCGCCCTCACCGCGGAGAGCGTCCAGGGCCCGGGTGATGGCCGCACCGCGGCCGAGGCCGGTGTTCCAGGAGTACCGGACGTCGATGTGCCGACTGCCCTCGCGGAGCTCCAGGTGTTCGATGCGGGGGCGGGTCTGTGGCGGGAGGGAGAGTCGGAGGGTGCGGGCGTACACGTCGGGTTGGTAGTCCGGGACGAGCCAGCCGCCCAGGGCCATCAAGTACCAGAGCGGGTTGGCGGCTTCGCCGACGGCGGTGTTGCGGCCGGCGAACTCGGCCACCTGGCGCGACTTCCTCGACTGCGCAGACGGCATCCGCTCGGTCAAGGTCCAGGCCGCTCTGCAGGACATGCGCGTCCGCCTTCGGCGATACAGCGGAGTCCCGGAGGCTCAGGAGCTCCGCGAGCGAGCAGCCCGCGTCACTGGCTGACGAGCTGCTGGAGTGCGCGGAAGGTTAGCGGGTGGCCCGGGTGATCCAGTCCAGGTATTCGGCACGGCCCGCGTCGATCGCGAACGCGATGACCTCAGGCGCCACCTGCATAATCGTCAGGCCGCTGGCAAGGCGTGGCCGGCGCAGCTGCGCGCCCAGCCGACGTCGTCTGATGGTGGGGTTTCCGTTCGCCACCACGAGCGGAGCGACTCCGGCTCGGGACCGTACACCAGCCACAGGAATGCCACGGCCGGACTCGGGTGAACGCGTTCGCCGTGCAGTAATGATCAACGGGCCTTGTTGCCAGGCGTCACTCTGGGCGAGCCGGGTCCAGGCCGCCGCTGGCCTGCGCGGGTGACGACGGCCCCTGACGCCGGGCACGGAATCGGGGGCCGCCACACACCTCCCGTCCCCCTAGAGGTGTGGGCCGGGGGCACGTGTCGGCGGCCAACGCCGCGGGCCCTCCTGATTCCGCCCCGCTTCTCGGGGCTCAGGAGGCGGAGGGCCTCCGTACCCGGTGGCAGGAGGTCCAGCAGGGATTCGTCGACGACCCGAGGCAGTCGGTGCTCGCGGCAGACGGGCTCGTCGCCGAGGTCATGCAGCTGCTCGCCACCACCTTCGCCGACCACAAGCAGAGCCTCGAAAGCCAATGGCACCGCGGCGAGGAGGTCGCCACCGAGGATCTGCGCCTGGCCCTGCGCCAGTACCGGTCCTTCTTCGACCGCCTGCTCAGCACCTGACCACCGGCCCTGACCGCGACGAGTACCGCCCGCCGTGGGTGCTGGACGCAAAACACCGGCCGGTGTCTCCCTCACGTAGAGAAGAACGCGCGGGCAGCCACCGGCCGGTACATGTCGTAGGGCCGTCACATGGGGTCGACGTCCCCGAGGCCCCGCTCGCTCTCCTTCTTGCTCTGCTCCGAAAGCCGCACGGCCTTGTCCTTCAGCCGCTGACGCTCCGCCGGGTCGGTGGCACGCTCCGCGGCCTGCTCGAGCTTCGCTGCCTGGTCACGCATCTGCTGGGCGCGGCTGCCGGACTCGCCTGAAACGCTCATGATCACTCCTGGGATCTGGGGGAGAGCGGATGCCACCAGCGAAACAGCGCCCCCACCCCCGCGCATCCCGAACGGTCACCCACCGCTATCCCCGCAGCACAGGCCTGGTGCAGAAGGTCACCCTGCCGTCTCAGCGGATGTGGCGGCGTCCGGAGCGACGCCCGCGCATGCCCAGGTAGACCAGGGCCGCCACGAAGACCAGGATGCCGATGAACAGCAGATAGAGCATGCCTTCGGCGACAGCGCCGATGATGCCCAGCACCATCGCCACGATGACCAGGATCAAGAAAACCTTCACGACGTGGACACCTCCTCGGGCGAATGGGGCTCAGCGGCGGGCGAGCAACCGCTCACCGCCCGCACCGGGCCGGTAGGTGAGGCCGTAGTGCTGGAAGATGGCTGCCTCTTCCTCGGCGGGCAGGACGTCGTCCGTGCCGATCGAAGGGCTCTTCTTCACCAGCGCCTTGTCGTAGCCGACCTTGACGTACACCGGCCCGACGATCGCGCCGTCCAGCGGAACGAAGACCAGCCGGTGCCGGGTGGGCAGCCCCACCAGCACGGTGGCCATGGCCGGCGCGTCCGTGCTGGTGTCCACGTAGACGGCCTCCAGCGCGCCGATCCTGTGCCCGCCCGAGTCGACCACATCGTGGGTACGCCACTCGCGAATGTCCGCTGCCTGGATCATCCTCAGGTCCCTTCGCAATCACAGCCCGGCCGGTGCACTTCTTAGCCTGCCCCCGCCTGGCGGAGGGAATCAGCTCGGCAACGCGACAGCCCCGGCGCGGCTGCGCCGCCCGCGTCGAGAGGGCGGCGGGCGGATCCGCCTCGGCCGGGCCCTGCCGACCCAGGGCTGTCCGCGGCGCCTGCCGGGGAGGGCGTTGCCGCGAGCCGGGCGGCCGGGAGGGGCGATGATCGTGCTGGGATCCGGATTGGACGAGCGAAGGGTGTGGCGGTGGGTGAAGGTGCGGGGATCGCTTCGGCGCAGGAGGCGGCCAACGATGAGCTGGTGCTCGCGTTCGGACGGCTACAGGGGGCCGCGGGGCGGCTGGAGTACCTGCTCGGCGGTGCGATCGAGGAGGAGTTCGGGATCAGTCACCTGATGTACGAAGTGCTGCTGATCGTGGGCCGGGCGGGTGGTCGGGGCATGTCGATGCGGGCGATCGCGCAGGAGCGGGTCCTGACCACGGGCGGGATGACCCGGCTGGTGGACCGGATGGAGGCCGCCGGGCTGGTGGTGCGCGCCGACGACCCCGCGGACCGCAGGGGCAAGCTGGTACGGCTCACCGGGCGGGGCGAGGACCTCGTGGTGCGGGCCAGCCGGCTGCACGTGGAGAACATCCGCCGCCACTTCCTGGCTCCGCTGCCCGAGGATGCACGGGAGCAGTTCATGGAGTGCCTGCGCATCCTGTCCCACTCGGCGCGGGACGCGCTGCCCCGCCTGCGGTAGGGGCGGAAGCCCCGAGATCGAGGGCCTTTCAGCAAGCCGGAATACCTGACACGGCAGATACTGTTCAAGCAGGTATATCGCTTCGGTGTGGAGCGACTCCCTCTGCGAAGGCCTTCCCATGAAACTCGTCTACGTCTTCGACGCCTACTGCGGCTGGTCCTACGGTTTTGCCCCCACACTGGCCGAGGTCACCCTGCGCCACCCCGAACTGCCCGTCGAAGTCGTGTCGGGCGGTCTGTTCACAGGGCCGCGGGCCGTGCCGATCCGCGAGTTCGGCTACGTCCAGGGCGCGAACGCCAAGATCAGCGAGCTGACCGGTGTCGTGTTCGGGGCCGGGTACGAGCGGCTGATCGCCGACGGCTCGTTCGTCATGGACTCCCTGGACGCCGCCCGAGGCGTGACCGTGCTGCGACAGGCGGCCCCGGAGCGGGCGGTGGAGCTGGCCGTGGCAGTGCAGGCCGCGTTCTACCAGGACGGCCTGAGCCTCTCCGACCCCGACACCTTCTCCCGGATCGCCGCGGCAGCCGGCCTCGACCCGGTAGAAGCCGGGGCCGCGCTCACCGCACCGGCCGCACGCCGCGCGGCCGAGGCCGACTTCCGGCGGGCGGCCGACCTCGGCGCGAAGGCCTACCCGACCCTCCTCGTCCAGGACGGCGACCGCACCGCGGTGCTCGCCGTCGGCCACGCCCATCCCGACACGATCGACACCGTCCTGGAGCAGTTCGGCTCCGCCCGCACCCCGTCGGCCGCGTCCGGCCGCTGAATCTCGGCCGACACACCCGCACGGTCTGCTCCCACCCGGACACGGCGGGGTGAACCTGAACCCCAGACGACCGGCAGCCCGCACCCCTCACGCTGATCCCAGCAAAGGACATGATCATGAGCACTCTCGACTTCAAGGTCATCGACCTGGACTTCCCCGTCGGCTCGAAGAACAAGACCGCCACCCTCATCACCGGTGAGCACGACGCGTTCCTCATCGACACCGGGTTCACCCGCGCCGACGGACACCGGCTGGCCGCCGAGATCCTCGACTCCGGCAAGAACCTCACCAAGGTCTTCATCAGCCACGCCGACCCCGACTACTACTGGGGCGCCGAGGTCATCGCCGATGCCTTCCCCGACGCCGAGATCCTCGCGACACCACTGGTGATCGAGCACATCAAGGCCGCCTACGAGAGCAAGCTCAAGGCCTGGGAGCCGGTTGGCGCCAACCGCCCCACCCGGCTGGTCGAGATGACCGAACTGACCGGTGACCTCACCTTCGAAGGCCACGTCTTCCAGCTCAAGGGCGGCCACCCGGGGCTGCCCGACCGCCACTACCTGTGGCAGGCCGAGCACCGGGCGATCGTCGCCGGCGTCCTGCTCTTCCAGAACGAGCACGTCTGGGTCGCCGACACCGGCAAGCCCCAGGACCGCGCTGTGTGGATCGAGCTGCTGGATGAGATGACGGCCTTGAACCCGGCCTTCGCCGTCCCCGGCCACCGCCTGCCCACCACGACCCTCGACGCGAGCCCGATCGCCTACACCCGGGACTACCTCACCGCCTTCGAGGCCGAACTGGACAAGGCCGACAGCGGCGAGGCCCTGACCGGCGCACTGGTCGCCCGCTACCCGGACGCGGGGATGCTCATCGCGGCCCAGCTCGGCGCCAAGGTCGCCAAGGGCGAAATGACCTGGGGCTGACCCGCACCCCGCGTTCCGGTCCCGGGCACCCAGCCCGGGACCGGGCAGACCCTGACCACCGAGCCCTGTGAGAGAGCACGATGAGCACCACCACCCGCTCCGCCGAGGCCGGCCCTCCCGCGCCTGTCGTCGCGCGTACCTATCGTGACCGTCGTCCGCTGGCTCATGGCACCCCCCTCTCGGGTGCTGCTCGGCCTGATCCGCAGTCCGTGGGGGCGGCGTTCGGGCGCGCACATGAACCCGGCGGTCAGCGTCGCCCTATGGCTCATGGGCGCGTTCCCCGCACGCTGGGTCCTTCCCTATACGCTCGCCCTGCTGTCCGGATTGCTGGCCGGGGCGGGGCTGGCACGTCTGGTCTGGGGCCAGGAAGCGGCCGCTGCCCCGGTCCGGTTCGCCACTGTTCAACCGGCGCCCGCCTGGAACGGCTTCTCCGTCTTCCTCGCCGAAGCCGGATGCCTGATCGCCGTCACCCTGCGCACCCGTCCGGCGCCGTCCTCGGCGCGGGCATCCACCAGTTGCTGCAGCGCTACGGAGGAGCCAGGCGCGTTCCCACTTACCGCCGGTGCCCCACCGCCACCGAACGCGTCCTGTCCTGACCGACCTGAGAAAGGACATCACCATGAGTGAGACGACCGATTTCCACACCTCCACCGCCCCCGCCGACGTGGTGCGCCGTCAGTACCTCGCCTCGGCGAACGGCGACCTCGAAGCGCTGCGGGCCACCCTGGCCGACGACGTGGAATGGACCGAGATGGCGGGCTTCCCCCTGGCCGGCACCTACCGCACCCCGGGCGGCGTCACCTCCGCTGTCATGGAACGGCTGGGCAAGGACTGGGACAACTGGACCGCCCATGACGACACCTACATCGTCGATGGCGAGAACGTCGTGGTCCTGGCCCGCTACACCGCCACCAACAAGGCCACCGACAAGGACATCGACGTACGCGTCGCCCACCACTTCATCGTCCGCGGCGGCCGCATCGTCCGCTTCGAACAGTTCGTGGACACCGCCAAAGTCCGCGACGCCATGAACGCCTGAAACCGCGGTACTCACGATCCCGTGGAGCCGACCGGAGACCGCCTCACGAGGGTGGTCCTCGACTTCCAGCGGGCTTCGGTAATCACAACGAGCCTCCGCGTCCTCTGCGCTGCTTCGTTTCGGGCCGAGCGAGACACTGGGCCTCAGCATCACTGCGCGCGCTCTGATCGAGGACGAGCATGGCCGTCGGCTGGTTCGTTGCCCGTGGATATCCAGGTCCGCCATGAGGGCCACCGCCGGAGGCCGTGACGAAGTAAGCGGCACGATCGCTCGAAGGGGCTCCGCAACCCTACTGGCACAAGACGCTGAGCCCATACGAGATCACCTCTGGGCTGACCTCGGCGGGAAGGCCATTACCGGGGCAGGCTCGTTGACAGCGAAAACGGTGTCGCAGCGGTCACGCACATAGTCGTTGTGGGTGGCGATGACGACAGCGCATCCGGCGTGGCTCATCTCGCGGAGGATATCGACGACCATGGTGGTGTTGGCGTGGTCGAGGGCGCCGGTCGGCTCGTCGGCGAGTACGAGTGCCGGCTGCTTGACCATGAGTCGGGCAAGGGCCACCCGCTGCTGTTCTCCGCCGCTGAGGTAGTGGATCTTCTCCTTCTCGCGCCCGGCGAGGCCAACGCGGTCGAGGGCCTCGGCGATGGTGAAGCGAGGGCTGTGCTTCAGCGACCGCCGGGGTTTGATGGCGGCCTCCAGGTTGGCGGCGACGGTGGCGTTCTCGATCAGGGCGTAGTTCTGGAAGAGGTAGCCCAGTACCTCGCGGCGGAACCGCCGGATCCCGCGCCGGTCGAATCGGGTGATGTCCTTGCCCTGGTGTCGGATCGCGCCCGCGCTGGGTGTTTCCAGGAGACCAAGGCAGTTGAGGAGGGTGGACTTACCCGAGCCGCTGGGGCCGACCAGGGCGAGCATCTCTCCGCCGTTGATGGTCAAGGTGACATCGGACCACAGGGTCCGAGGGCCGAAGGATTTCGACAGCTTCTCAATATCGATCACGGCGCTGCTCCTCCTGAGTGAAGGGGTGTGGGTGTGGGTGGCTTCATCCTTCGGTCGCCCCTTCCTTGACGATTCGGCGGTGGAAGACCATCAGCGCCAAGAGCACGGCACCGGCCTCGAAGGCGACCAGCCCTGTGGTGAGGCCCAGGTCCAGTGCGGTGATCTGCGCAGGTTCGCTGGGAGCGGGGATACCGAGGGCCGTGTACTCCTTCAGTTCCTGGTTCTGCTGCCACACGTCGAACGGGACCCAGCCGGCCAGGAGAACGGCGAGGACTCCCTCGACAGCCAACACGGAACGGTGGCTGGCCGCGAACGTCCAGCCGCTGATGTGCTTGACGAAGATGGCCTGGGCGTTCTTGCGGGAGTAGACGATGCAAACGCCGATGCCGGTAATGACAAGCACGGCCACGGCTACGGCCAAGTTGAATAGATGGAGCCGGAAGTCGTTGAGCGCGTCCCGCATCTGCAGGGCCGCGTTCTGCCCTACCGGACGGATGGCTATGACTTCGTCCTGCAGCTTGTTCGCTTCGATGCCTTCCTGGATGTGGGCAGGGTCGGGGAAGACCACACCTCCCTGGGTGGCGAACGAGGTGTAGGCATTGTCGGTGAGGAACCGCGATCCGTTGGGGATCACGACGAGAACCGGGTCGCTGACCAGCGAGCGGTCTTCCTTGATGTTGCGGGCGGCGGTGTGTGCCTGGTCGCCAGAGCTGTAGCCGAAGACTCGTTGGCCGCTCTTGGCGGTAAGCGTCTGCACCTGGTCCGGCCGGATGCGTTCCGGTTGGGCTGGGCTCAGGGTTCCGGGGATCTCCGCGGCGATGGCCGATGCATGCCGACCGAGGGATTCGGGCACGAGCACGCGCACGGCGTGGGCGTCGGGGCCCTTGCCGTCCTGTGGTGCGGGTGTATAGCGGCTTCCCGCGGGATCGAAGAAGGGCTGCTCGGTGAGGAAGGTCTCGTTAACGATGAGCAACTCGCCCTGGGGCAGGCCGGAACGCGGAGCTATGTCACGGAGTTCGCGGCGGCCGGCGACGATGAGCTTGCCAGCCGCGTCGGATTGGCGCAGCCATCGCCCAACACTCTCTTCCATCACCTCTGTGTCGTCTTCGCCCAGGCTGCCGTTGAGGCGGATTGAGGATGTATCACCCACCTTGGCGTAGACGTCCCTGCTCTCCTGTCGGGAGAGGATGTCCTGGCCGGCCATGACGACAGAGGTGGCGATGCTGAGGGCGAGCAGCAGGGCGGGAACGCGTACGAGGTACGCGGAGACGGAGGCCGCTCTGGCAGGCAGTTCGCCCTTGAGCGCGGGAAGGATGTCGGTCTTGAAGGTCAGGGCGAGCACGGCCGCGTGGGTGGCCAGGATCAGAAGGACGAGAAGGCCAGCGATGCCTGCGGTCACCGAAGCGAAGAGGCCAATCCAGGCGAGACCGTTGTACCAGCCGAGGAGGAGCAGGACGACAGCGGTTACCGCGCCGGCCGCGATCGCGCCGAACGCGGCCAGTTGACGCAGGTCACGGAGCAGGATCTCGGCGAAGGACCTTCCCTGCAGGCGCAACACCCCGTACGTCTTCGCGTTGAGCAGGACACTCGCGCCGGTCATCGTCACAGCGGCCAGAGCGACCACACCGAGCGCCAAGGCGAGAGCGCCGTCCGAGTAGTACGGAGCCAGTTCCGCTAGGGAGAGCGGGTGCTGCACACTCGCCTGCAGGCCCAGACTGGCAAACTCGGCCACCAGGGCTTTGGCGGCCTCCGGCGGCCCGAACACGTAGTAGAAGCCCCGCGGGTCCCGCTGTCCGATCTCAGCGAGCGGATGCACCTCGGTGCGGTAGTCCCGGCCGAACGCCGGATAGCCCTCGTTCAGCCATGACGCCCCATCGGAGTCCGGGGAGCCGGAAGCAAGGTAGAGATGTCGGCGGCCGTCGGGGTCCTTCAGGTCAGGCACCTCGCGGGCGACCGAGACCTTGTGATCTGCGGCAAACGACGCCAGATCACCCGCGACCTGCGACCCGCTCGTCGAGTCGTCGGAGTCAAGCACCCAGACCACAGCCGAGTGACCGAGCACCCAGTCCTCGTCCAGCCCCCGCACGAACAGAAACGAGACCACCGCGGAGAACGCGAGCACGGCGGCGTAGATGAATTTGATACCTCGGTGCAGCATCGACTACCTAGGTTGGAGCGCTTGGGGGCATGACGTGGGGCTGAGCACATCGCAGAAGAGCCCGGCCGTGTGGGGGACCTGTTTCCGGCCCCCCACACGGTCAGGGATGACTACGCGAAGCCCGGAGAACTGCGAGGGTTCTCAGCTGCAGTTGGAGCGGTAGTAGGACTGGTTGCCCCACGCCGCCTCCGGCGCCGATGCGTAGGACGTCCTGTCCTTCTCGACGTTGCCGCTCTGCGCGAGGTACTTGCCCTTCGCCGAGGAACCGTGACAACGGTCCGGGTGATAGTAGTTCGATTACACGAAGTCGCTGCTGCTGACCCCGAAGTACCACTTACCGCCACTGACATCCGACTCGCCGGCCAGCGCCGGGGCAGCGACGGCCACCACGAGCGCACCAGCTGCGACAGCACCCTTGATCATACGACTGACCTGCATGTTTAACTCCATCTTCGAGATCAGAACGGGGATGGCTTACGGGAAGCCCAGAGAACCGCGAAGGTTCTCAGCTGCAGTTGGAGCGGTAGTACGACTCGTTGCCCCCACCTGGCGGACAAGACGGACCGCGTGGTGGAGAGCCGCGACCCGCTGGGTGCGGCGGCGATGTCCACGTACGACGCCCGTGGCCGGCTGGCGGCAGCGACCACGGGCGTCTGGTGGACGGGCTGTGAGGCCGGCGCTTCGCCTGACATTTCGCGGGCCCGCATCGTCGGACTGTCGAGACACCGCCGATCCACCGCCGCGAGGCAGAAGAGGGGACCGCGTCATGGCCACACAGACGACGGCAGTACAGGGCAGACTCACGTTCCCGCAGGTCGCGATAGCCCTGCAGACCTTGGCCCTCTTCTTCCAGGCGGTCACCGCCGGAATGCTGCTGTCCTCGTCCCTCGGCGCGGTACTGCACGACGCCGGATCGAAGGTGATGTACGGCGCATCGATGCTGTACGTGCTCGCCGCGATCCTGGCCTGGCGGTCGGGCGGCGGGTCACCCCGCCCCATCCTGTACGCGTCCGGCTTCCTCGTACTCGCTTCGGTGCAGGTGGTGCTGGGCATCGCGCACATGTCGTCGCTCCATGTCCCCCTGGGCATCCTGACGTTCGGCCTGAGCGTGCTGGCGCTGGGCCAGGTACTGTCCAGCCGCTCATCGGGGCGCTCCGGCACCCGGTCGTAGCCGCCGCGCGAACCACTGCCGGTGACGCACCACAGCTCTGGCTCGGGTCCTCTCCCGCCTCCACCACTCAGGGCCGTCGACCGGACCTGGCCCCACAAGCACCTATGTACTGGAGCCAACGACCATGCGCATCCGACTCCTCCAAGGACTCGCCCTGCTCGCCACCGGCCTCCTCGCCGGCGCATTCGGCTACGGCGCGGCCAACCTCGTCCCCACCTTCAACGCAGTACCGCTCGACATGCGGCTGTCATTCCACGCCGAGCTGATGAAGATGAACGGCATCACCATGCAGGCCGCAATGGCCGTGTCGACGCTGAGCTCCCTCACTCTCGCGACCCTGACACGCGGCCGCGCCCGCCTGATCGCGGGTACGGCAAGTCTGCTGACCCTCGCTTCCTTCCTGATAACCCGGTTCGGGAACGTTCCGATCAACGGCCGGATCAAGGAATGGGCACTCACCTCGGCACCGGTCGATCACGCGGAGATCCTGCGGCGCTGGGAACTCTTCAACAACCTGCGCACGCTCACCGCCCTCACCGCGTTCGCTCTGCTGATCATCCTCTCCCTGAGGCAACCGCCGCCTGGCCCGAAGCAGCCGCACACCACCCCAGCCTGAAGACGAGGGGCGTGCCCCAACCGTGCCCTTGAAGACGGTCACAGCGGTCAGATGCCGCGCCCCTTGCGCGGATCACCTCGCCCGCGCGGTTCGGCCGGGTGCCGACGCCGGAAGCGGGGACACGAGCGTGCGGGCGGTCCCAGCCGGGCCGGCTGCCCGCGGTCGGCAGGAACCCGCTGGAGCCGGACGGTGGCGTCGATGTCGTCGGCGAGCCTGCGCTGGTGCTCCTTGGTGGAGTGCTGGTAGATCAGCTGGGCTCGTTCCGAGGACGCTCTCGACATCCACGGCCTCGACCGCCGCCGCACCCGCGCCATCGGGCTACGGGCGTGGCCTCATCGTGCCGGGGTGAAGCCGCCCCAGACCGAGAGGGCGCCGCGGGGACCGCCGGCGTCGACGCGGTAGCCGTCGTGCTCGACCTCGCGCTCGCCGGCGGCGTGGTTGTACTGGCCGGCGAAGACATGCTGTCCGGCCGGGACCGTGCGGCCCGGCTTGAGGATCCAGCGGTAGACCACTGCTCCGCCCTCGTGCTGCACGGTGACGGTGAAATCCTCGGCGGGCAGCGTCCGCCAGCTGCCGGTGCTCTGCACTGCGCCGGTCTGCGTGATGCGCAGTTCCACGGTGAGTGCGGTAAGCGGCTGGGTGGTCTTGAGGGTGATGTTGCTCTGAGCCCAGAAGCTGTTGCTGTTCGTCCCCAAGGAGCCGGCCGACCACAGGGGCCCGTCCTGGACGTGCGCGCTGTCGGGCCGGGCCGAGCCCGCGCTGCCTGACATCGCAGGGCTGGGGCTCGTCGAGGACGGGCGGTCCGGCGCGGTCGGGCTACCGGTGGTGGGCGCCGACGGCGTCGGGTGGGGAGTCCCGGTCGCGGACGGCGCGGCGGGGGTGGCTGAGATGTCCGGCCGGGCCGGCGGGGACTGGACGATGGCGGCGACGGCGAAACCCCCGACTGCCAGAATGCCGGCCGTGGCGAGGGATGCGAGCGCGACCCTGGGCCAGGGCCTCGTGCCTGATGACTCGCGGGGGCCGGCGGGGGCGCCGGACATGCCGCGTTCCATGCGTGCCAGGATCCGGGCGCGGTCGGGCTGGTGGGCCTCGGCGGCCGCGCGCAGCCGCCCGGTGAGTTCCTCGTTCAACGGCTCCTCCTCCCCGCCAACAGTTCCCCGGCTGCTCCTGTGCTGCCCAGCATCCGTTCCAGTTCGGCCATCCCCTTCGAGGTCTGGCTCTTCACCGTACCGACCGATATTCCGAGCGCCAGAGCGGTGTCCTTCTCCGACAGGTCGAAGGCGTGCCGCAGGACCACGCATGCCCGCTTCCGGAACGGCAACCGGTCGAGAGCGGTCCGCACGTCCACCACGGCGGCCACGTCCGGACCGTCCAAGGGCTCCGCGCCGCGGGACCAGAACAGGGCGATCCGGCGGCGCTCGCGCACCGTGCTGCGGATCCGTGACCGTGCCAGGTTGGCGACCACACCACGGGCGTAGGCGAGTGGGTACTCGGCCTGGCGCAGCCGGTCCCAGCGCTGCCACAGTGCGATCAGGGCGTCCGCGGCCAGATCGTCGGCACTGTCCGCCTCGCCCGTCAGGAGATGGGCGAACCGGGCGAGTTCGGCGTAGTGGCGTTCGAAGAAGTCGTGGAACTCCGCGGACGCGTCATCGAGGACCATGTCCGTTGCCCGCCCCCTCCGCAAATGTGTGCGCTAACATCCGGGCGGCAGCGTACCAACGCCCGGTGCGGCCCAGGGCGCTCCGATGCGCCACACCCCGGATCCGCCACCCGGCCGCGGTGCGGTGTCAGTGCGGGGCGAACTGGACCCGGGTCGGTTGTGCGACGTTCGGCAGCAGCGCGGTCCCGTCGACCGTCAGCTGCTCCCCGTGGATGTCGGTGATCCTCATCGCGCCGCCGCACCCGCTGCCGTCGGCGGAGAGGAAGTAGTTGTAGTCGGTACGAGGCAGCCTCCGCCAGCCCTTGGTGGTGCGTACCTCCAGCCGTGCGACCGGATTGCGGTGGTCGATCACCTGGATGCCGCACCAGTGGGGGCTGGACCCGGTCTTGTACCGGACGGAGATCGTGCGGGACGTCTGGGGGCTCAGCAGGCTCCAGGTGATCGGGATACGGCCGACCTTGAGATCGGCCAGTTTCGCGAAGGCCTGTTCGCTGAGGTCCAGTTGCCCGGGTGCGCAGGGCAGTGGGCACTCGTTGGTGATCCGGACCGTGATCGAGGCACCGCTCGCGGCGCGGACGCGCACGTAAGCGCCGCACGCCCTGGACGACTCGTAGTCCGTGGTGTTCATCGCCGCGATCATGAGGTCGTCGGTCGGGCCGAACAGGCAGGCGCCGTTGCCGTCGCCGGCGGCGTAGGCGGTGGCGACGCCCTTGTAGGTGGTCTCGGGCTGGATGCGGCCTGCCGACGGTGCCGTGCTGGACGCCGCCTGCGGGGTTGCCTTCGCCGAAGGCTGTGGCGTCGCGGTGGTGGTACCGACGGCCGCAGTCGGGGTTTCCGCGGCATGCGAGCTGTCCGTCGGGGGCGCGGGGCTCGTCGGGGTCGAGGGCGTGGCTTCCGCCTGGGTGGCGGCGGGGGCCACCACGTCGGCCCCGACCTCGGCCTTGGGGCCGGGGAGCATGGCCGTTATCAGGCAGACGAGGACGCCCGCGGCGGTCAGCGTCACCGCCGTTCCCATCATCAGCCTGTGTCTACGCCTGCGCTGCCGCGCGGCCTGCCGTGCAGTCTGCATGTCCGTCCGTTCGAAGATTCGAGTCGAGGTGCACTGCTTGGTCGCCGCAGGATGCGAAAAGGTTGCCGACGGTTCCCACCGGGGATGACGAGGTGGCGAAGAGCCGTTCCATTTCGCCGCGCGCCAGCTGGACCGACCAACAGCTCGACGCCGCACGGCACCCCAGCGATCTCGTCCCGGGCCCGGTGATCCACCTTCACACCGACCATGCCGTCCAGGGCCTCGGCAGCGCCGCTGTGGGACCCGGTGTCCTGGCGCAGTACCGGCTCGAACTCGCGTCGGCGGACTTCGCGTTCATCCTGGCTTCCCTGCAGCAGAGCTGAGACCGTCGAGCGGCCCGCCGCACCAGAGTTCCTGGTGCGCCGGGTCACTCCGTGCTCACCGCCCTGCTCGGCACTGCGGCCTCGGACTCCACCGCCCGAGGCGCGGTGTCCGCAGTGGCGTCGTAGTGCTTCGGTCCGTACCCGCGATGAAAGTCCAGAAGAGAGAGGAACCCCAGCCGACGCACGGCTGGGGTTCCTCGAGGCGGTGAGTATCGGTCAGCAGGTGGAGTCGCCCGTGCCGTAAACCGCTCGTCTCCGCGCCGGCAGGCCGCCCCGAATCGCGATCACCGTGGATCGGGCAGGTTAGCGCTGCAGGGTGAGGACACCCGGCCGGTACGGCAGTTGGTCGTACGGGCCGCCCGCGGTGGGGGACTTGCCCTGGTAGAGGAACTGCAGGTTGCAGGGGTCGACGGTCATGGTCTGATCGGGGTTGTTGCGGACCAGGTCACCGTGGCTGATGTCGTTGGTCCAGGTGGCACCGCTGTTGGCCTTGCCCGCGAAGGGGTTGCTTTCGCTGGCGGCCTGCGGGGTCCACGAACCGCTCAGGCTGGAGGCCGTGAACGAGCGGAAGTAGCGCCCCTTCGCACCCATCGCCTCAACGATCATGAGGTACTGGTTCTGGCCCTGAACCTTGTAGACCTGCGGCGCCTCGAACAGGTTGTTCTTCGAGTCGCTCATGACCGTCGTGTACGACGAGCCGAAGCTGCCGGGGAAGTTCCCGATCGGCATGCTCGCCCGGTAGATGTTGCCGTTGTCACCGGCGAAGAACAGGTACATGTTCTGGCCGTCAGCGATCAGGGTCTGGTCGATCGGGCCGGTGCTGGAGTTGGGGATGCTACCGGTGAACAGCGGCTGCGGCGAGGACCAGCCGTTGGGGTTGGTGGGGTCGCTCGACGTGCGGTAGATGAAGGGCCACGAACCCCACTGGTACGCCAGCACCCAGATGTTCTTGGGCGCGAAGTAGAACAGCGTGGGCGCCACCGCGGCCTGGCTCATCCCGGTCTGGCCGGCCGACGCCATGTCCGGCCAGTTCGTGAAGGGGCTGAACATCATCGAGCCGTACGACGATCCCGCCGCGTTCGACGCGTAGACCAGGTGCTTGCCGTTGTACACCACGTTGGTGAAGTCCTTCACCGCGGCCCACCCGTTCGCCGGCTGTGCCAACGCACCCGTCGACGTCCACCGGTACGTCGACGGAAGAGCACACGTCGGCACGGGCGTTGTCGGGGTCGACGTCCTGGACGGGCCGGTCCACTGCTGGTTGGTGCCGGACCAGCAGGAGTACAGCTGGATCTTGGTGCGGTTGGCGGTGGCCGCGCCGACGGCGTCGAGGCACAGCCCGGACTGGACGCCAGCGATCGAGCCGTTGGTGTTGATGTTCCACTGCTGGCTGGCGCCGCCGTCGCAGTCCCCGATGACCACCGCGGTGCCGTTGCTGGTGCCCTTGGCCCTGGCGTCCAGGCACTTGTTGCCGTAGATCTTCAGCTGCTTGCTGGAGGTGTAGGTCCAGCGCTGGTTGGTCTGTCCGTTGCAGTCCCACAGCTGCGCCTGGGTGCCGTTGACGGTGGTGGAGCCGTTGATGTCGATACAACGACCGGAGGGAACGCCCTTGATCTCCCCGGTACCGGTCCCGCCGGTGGTACCGGGGGCGGCCTTGAGGGCGTTCACGACGGCGGTGTGGGCGGCCTTGGGTTTGCCGTTGTTGTCGAACAGCAGGGGGCTGTCGCCGCTGCGCCAGGAGTCGCTGTCACGGATGCCCCATACCGTGATGCCGGTGCACCGGGCCACGGACAGGCAGGCGTTGACCGTGTTGGCGTAGTGGGTGGACGACGCCTGGGCGATGTCCAGCTCGGTGATCTGGACGTCAACGCCCAGGGCCGCGAAGTTGGACAAGGTGGTCTGGAAGCTGGACGGCGGGCCGCTGGTGCCGAAGTGGCTCTGGAACCCGACGCAGTCGATCGGCACGCCGCGGGACTTGAAGTCCTTGACCATGCTGTAGACGCCCTGGGTCTTGGCGTCCGACCAGTTCTCGATGTTGTAGTCGTTGTAGCAGAGCTTGGCCGAGGAGTCGGCCGCCCGGGCGGTGCGGAACGCTTCCTCGATGAAGCCGTTGCCCAACACGTTCTGGAACACCGAGCTGCGGTGCTGGGTGGAGCCGTCGGCGAACGCCTCGTTGACCACGTCCCAGGCGTAGATCTTGCCCTTGTAGTGGGTCATCTCGGTGGTGATGTGGTTGTTCATCACGCTGCGCAGCGTGTTCGCGTCGCCGATGGAGCTGACCCAGGACGGGAGCTGCGAGTGCCAGACCGTGGTGTGGCCGCGCACGCGCTGGCCGCGTGCCAACGCATGGTTGACGATCTGGTCGGCGGGGCCGAAGTTGAAATTGCCGCGGGACGGTTCGATTGCGTCCCACTTCATCTCGTTCTCCGGGGTGATCATGTTGAATTCCCGGTCCAGGATGTTGGCGTACGTCGAGTCGCCGAGCCTGCCGGCGGCCACAGCGGTGCCGAAGTACCTGCCCGAGGGGGCCGCCTGCGTACCCAGGTTCGCGGCTCCGGCGGAGCTGGGGAGGAGCGTCACGACACCGGCCACCATCGCCGCGGCCGACAGTCCTATCGTCAGTGTTCGGCGACGCCGGCCGAGCCGGTGCAGGCCCTTCATGACTCTCCTCGGGGGTCGCGGGTCACCCTGGGTGCCGTGATCGTGCGCGCATCGGCCGGTACGGCCTGATCCGCCGCGGGGTGGGTGCGGTGCAGGACGTGGCGCCGTTCCTGCGTACCGGTCGCCCGGGGGTCGTGGGTGTGTCGCGTCATTGGAGGGGCTTTCTTCAGGGGATACGTCAACGGGGGAAGTCGGGGAACCTCCCACGCCGACACGTCATGGTGAGCGGCGGGAAGGCACCCCACGAAAGTGGAGGCCTCCGAACTCGCGGTCTCGTAACAGAAAAGTCGCGCCGTCCGGACGATTGCTCGGTGCTGCATCTCGCAGGCAAAAAGCGTTACGCCAAGCCCCGCGGTCTGGTCGTCCCTGTGGAAGGGGCGCGCGTCGCCCTGGATCGAAGCTGGATTCGGCGCAGCACTCGGCTCACTGCCGGGTAGGGAACGGCGTGGTGCAGGATCGTGGTGCAGGATCACCAGCTGTCACTGCGCGACTCGGTCCAGAATGCTCAGGGAGCGGTAGCCCAGGCCCTGCGCATGATGAAGGAAGCCTGGCCGGCGTAGGCCTGAGTGCCGTCGGAGCCATCGAGCCAGATGCCACCGTCGCGGTGGCGGAGGGCCGATCCGGGGTAGTTGTGCGCGTGCAGGGTTACCGACCCGGTGACCGACCCGGGGTGCGGACAGAAGGTGGCGTCTTCACGGAACAGTTCGCTGCCGTCGTTGGAGCTCAGCCGTAGCCGCAGGTCACGATGGCGCAGATAGCGGCCGTCGGCGGCGCGGAAGGTGACGCACCGTGTGTCGGCCAGCCCCCCGATGACCGTGAAGGTGACCCGCTGCCGTGTCTGCGCGCTGCTGGATGCGGAGACTCGGCCGAGCGTCGCGAAGTCGTCGGCATACGTGAGGTAGAGGGCGGGCTCGTCCACGGACTCCAGCGACTGCGCGCCCAGCGGAACAGTGCCTGCGACGGCGGACGGACTCACCGGGGACGGTCCGGCCGACGTGGTGGTGCTCGACGGGATCGGCGTGGGGTTGCCGACCGTGGGAGCGGCGATGACACCGGGCACCCGGTGCGCCGGTTCGGGCCAGGTCGCGTAGGTGGCGGTCCCGGCGATGAGCACAGCGCCGGTGGCGAGGCCCACCAGCGGATGAGCGGTCACCGCGTGGAGTTTGCCGATCAGCGCGCTGTGCAGACTGCCTCCACCCGTCGCCGTGCCGACGGCGACGGGTGCCGTGGCCAGCCCGGCGGCGCTCGCGGCCGTACCCGGCAGCAGGCCCTTGGCGGCCAGCGCGGCGATGAGTCCGGCCGAGACGGCCAGCGGCGCGAGGCTGGGGAGCAGCAGTGCGGCCGGAACCCGTTCTGTCGTAGTCGCCATGCAGACCGGGCAGCCGCGGGTGTGCCGCGCGATCCGCTTGCGCCACACCGATGCACGGAGACCGTCCCAGCCGACGACGGTCTCGTCCAACTGCGGACAGCGCGGGTCGGCCTCCAGCGCGGCGACGATCGTCCGGCTCAGTTCCAGCTGCTCGCGCATGCGTTGCAGGCGTACTCCGACGTGGGCGACAGTGAGCCCCATCGCGGCGGCGATGTCGTCACGGCTCAGCGAGCCGGCGCATTCCTGCCACCACAGCGACAGCAGCACCCGATGGTCCGGGTCGAGCCACCGGCCGGCTTCGACAACCTGACGGCGCTCGTCCGACACATGCAGACGCAGGATCGTCAGGTCCTCAGGTTCGGCGTCGGCGTCCGGTATCTGGAGTGCCTCGTCGATGACCGTGGTCCGGCCGGCGAAGGCGCGTTGCCGGTGCCAGTGGGTATTGATCTGGCGGAGCGTGATCGACACCAGCCAGGACCGGAAGCTCTCCGGGGCACGCAGGGCAGGCAGGTCGCGCACCACGCGCAGCAGGGTTTCCTGGACGACGTCGTCAACGTCGGCATGTCCGCTCAGCGCTCGCCCGACGATGTTGTAGAGCAACGGCAGGTACGCGGCGATCAGCTCCTCGCGCGCCCGATCGTCACCGGCCTGCGCCGCGACAACCAGCCCCGCGTGGTCCGCATCCATGAGCCCCATTCCAACCTCCCTCAGGGGAGCGATCCGCCGCGTACGGCGCCGCACCTTGGCGTCGGCAAGGGTATGCGGCCAAAGCCTGTGCCTTGGATCAATGGACCGGGGCCCGCGCCGACTTGGAGGGCCCGGTACCGCGCGTCGTGGGCTTGTCGGTGGTGTTCCATGGCCGACTCCCACAGATCATCCGGGCGCGTTCGGGTAGCCGGCGGCCAACTCGCGGACGGCCCGTTCAAGACCGACGATCTCGGAGGGAGACAGCTCCGGCCTCGGAGACGGCGTGCCGTGCAAAGGCCGTGGCCACGTCCTCGGCGCCGAAACGCGTGGGACGGGGTCCGGAACGGCCAGGGTGGACGCCGTCGTCATCGTCTGGCTGCTCCATCTGCTCGACGACGTCACCCCGGCGATCGCCGAAGCAGCCCGGGTGCTGCGGCCCGGCGGGGTGCTCGTCACGACCGTCGACAAGGGGGAGGCCGTCTTCCGAGCCGCGAGCGACGTCGCCGCGGTGACGGAGCCGCTGCGGCGGAGGTGCACCCGCAAGGCCCACCGCGTCGTAAAGGGCGACCGAACCTTCGAAACCCAGGCTGGTGCGGCCGACGTGCTCAGCCGCTGGCTCAGACATCAGGAGACAAGCGATCCGCCGACCAAGGCCGTGGACACCAAGGGCACCAAGGGCACCAAGGGCACCCGGCCACTGATCAACGCCTACCGCACCACGAGGTGACCTGAAAAAAGTTCCCGGCTCAAGGCAACCCTTTGCGGGGCCTGTTACCACAAGGAGTCGGATCCGGCCGTTCCGGTAGCTGGATCCACTTTCCTCTGGTGGCATGCAAGGAGAACACCCCCCATGAAGAACCCCACGAACGGCGGGCGCCGCGGGCGTCACCGTCGTCGCTGGACCGCGACCAGCCTGCTGCTCGGCGTCCCCGCCATCGTCGTGCCGTATCTCCTGTTCGTGCAGGAGGACTCACAAGCCGCGACGGTCGACGGCGATGCCTACTACCGGCTGGTTTCCGTACGCAGCGGCAAGGTGCTGGACGTCAACGGCTTCTCCACCGCCGACGGCACCCGTATCCAGCAGTGGACCGACCAGAACACCGCCAATCAGCAGTGGAAGCTGAGACCCACCGGGGACGGCTACTACGAGCTGGTGAACCGCAACAGCGGCAAAGTGCTGGGCATAGCGGGCGATTCGACCGCCCAGGCCGCTGCCGCAGAGCAGCAGACCGACAGCTCTTCCACTTCCCAGGAGTGGCGGATCGACGATGTGAGCGGTTCCGACGCCGTCACCTTCACCTCCCGCAAGAGCGGCCGGGTCCTGGACGTTTCCGGAGAGTCCACGGCCGACGGTGCGGCAGTCATCCAGTACCACGGCAAGGGCAGCACCAACCAGCAGTGGAAGCTGGTGAAAACGGCCAAGACCCAGGCGACCGCGACCGGACCGTATGTGTGGAACAACGCCCAGGTGGTGGGCGGCGGTTACGTCACCGGGCTGGTGTTCAACCCCCGCGAGAGGGGCCTGCTGTACGCGCGCACCGACATGGGCGGCGCCTACCGCTGGGACGCCGCGGCCGAGCAGTGGATCCCGCTCACCGACTGGGTCGGCGAGAAGGACTGGAACCTGCTGGGCATCGATTCGCTGGCCACCGACCCCGTCGACCCCAACCGGTTCTACGCCGCGGCGGGCACCTACACCAACGGCTGGGCGGGCAACGCCGAGCTCCTGCGCTCCATGGACCGGGGCCGCACCTTCCAGCGCACCGCTCTGCCGTTCAAGCTGGGCGCCAACGAATACGGCCGCGGAGCGGGCGAGCGGCTGGCGGTCAACCCCGCGGACAACGGCACCCTGCTGCTGGGCACCCGCAAGAACGGCCTGTGGCGCAGCACCGACCACGGCGTGACATGGAGTCAGGTCTCCTCGTTCCCCGTCAAGGACGGGGCGAGCAGTGGCGCGGGCGTCACCTTCGTGACGTACGGCCCGGCCGGCAGCGGGACGGTCTATGTCGGCGTCGCCGACAAGTCCACCTCCCTGTACCGCTCCACCGACGGCGGCAGCACCTGGCAGGCCGTCTCCGGGCAGCCCACCGGCGAGATGCCGCAGCACGGCGTGGTCTCCGGTGACGGCTCGCTGTACCTGGCGTACGCCAACTCCATCGGCGATGCGACGGCGGGTTCGGTGTGGAAGTACACGCCGGCCGGCGGGGCGTGGAAGAACATCTCCCCGTCCCAGGGCAACTACGGGTTCTCCGGTCTGGCCGTCGACCCGCAGAAGCCGTCCACGGTGATGGTCACCACCCTCCACCGGTGGTGGCCCCAGGACGAGCTGTACCGGAGCACCGACGGCGGCACGACCTGGAAGGCACAGGCCGCGAAATCTGAGCGGGACGCCTCCGGCGCGCCATACGTCGGTACCGGCATCGGGCACTGGATGACCGCCCTGGCCATCGACCCCTTCGACTCCGGGCACGTGCTGTACGGCACCGGCAGCGGCATCTGGCGCAGCAAGGACGCCAACACCACCGACAACGGCGGCACCAGCCACTGGATCGTGGGGTCCCGGGGGCTGGAGGAGACCTCGCTGATGGACGTGGTCGCCCCGCCCGGCGGCGCCACCGTCATCTCCGCCATGGGTGACCTGGGCGGATTCCGCCACGACTCCCTGACGAAGGTGCCCGCCGGGCGGCTGGACAACCCGATGATGATCACCAGCACCGACATCGATTTCGCCCAGTCCAATCCCTCGGCGATGGTTCGCGTCGGCCGTGGCGGCGCGCAGGACGGCGCCTACTCCACCGACGGCGGCAGCACCTGGAACGGCTTCAAGTCGGAGCCGGTGGGCAGCGCCGACAGCGGTCATGTCGCGCTCTCGGCGGACGGCTCCGCCATCGTCTGGACCGAGGCCGGTCAGGCCCCGTACCGCTCGACCGACAAGGGGGCGAGCTGGTCGAAGGTCAGCGGTCTGGGCACCGGCGCCGTGGTCGTCGCCGACCGCTCCTCGGCCAAGACCTTCTACTCACTGGCCGACGGCACGCTCTACGCCAGCACCGACGGCGGCGCGACCTTCACCGCCCGCGCCACCAACCTGCCCGCCGGCCGGCTCGCGGCCGTCCCCGGCATCGCCGGGGACCTGTGGATCTCCGGCGGCGACAAGGGGCTGCTGCACTCCACCGACGGCGGTCGCACCTTCACCACGCTCACCGCGGTGCAGTCCGGCTCCGCGCTCGGCTTCGGCAAGGCCGCGCCGGGCGCCGATTACCAGGCCCTGTACCTGATCGGTACCGTCAAGGACGTCACCGGAGTCTTCCGCTCCACCGACAAGGGCGCCACCTGGCTCCGCGTCAACGACGACGCCCACCAGTGGGGCAGCATCGGCGGCGTCGGCGTCATCGCCGGCGACCCCGACACCTACGGCCGCGTCTATGTCGGCACCAACGGACGCGGCCTCCAGTACGGCGACCCGTCCTGACCCCAACGCCCGAGCGGTGCCGCAGGCACACAACGGCCTGCGGCACCGCCATGGCTGAGGGACCTCGCCTCGTCCTGCACGAGCTCCTGGGGCTGTCCGGACGATGCGCAACGAGGCGACCCCGCATCGTCAAGACGTGGAGCAGCACAACCAAGACGACTGAGTCACCGACCGTCATCCGCTCTTGAAAGAAGGCCCAGGTCAGCGACCTGGGCCTTCTTCGTTGTCTGTCATGGTCAGCGCGCCAACTCGGCCAGGGCCCGGACGCCTTCGAGCACCTCGGCAGCGGTGGGGGCGCTGGAGGGGTCGCTGAGGCACTGGAGCATCACACCCGACACGAGCGCCAACTGCACGGCGCCGAGGGTGCGGACGGAGGTGTCCGACACCTCCTCCTCGCGGACGCCGTCCAGGATGGCCGCCATGCCACGCCGCCCCTGAGCGGTGCCCCCGGCCAGCGCGGCGCGCAGCTCCGGCTGGCGCTGGGCCTGCATGAACAGTTCCACCGAGGCGAGCCAGAGGTCGGGGTGCGCGCCGAAGTCCTCGATCAGGCTCTCCCAGATGCGCTCGAAGTGCGCCCTGGAGGAGCCGTCGGCGTCGGGGACCAGCGCCCGGCCCATCGCGTCGCCCCACTCGTCGAGGATCTCGAACAGGGCCTGGTTGAGCAGTGCCTCGCGCGAGCCGTAGTGGTAGCCGACGGCGGCCGTGCTCACGCCGGCGGCCGTGGCGATGTCACGCACAGAGGTGCGGTCGTATCCCTTTTGCCGCAGGCAGGCCTTGGCGCCGATGAGCAGGGCTTCGCGGTTTCCCATGCTCACGAGCCTAGCGCCCGTGTGACACGAACGCCTCATACGATCGAGTTATACAAGCGTATTGCACGATCGTGCAAACCTGCGTAGCGTTCGGGCCATGAGACACACCAGGAACGTTTCCAAGGGGTTCATCGCCGCCGCCCTCACGCTGACCACGCTGGGCATGGGCCTGGGCGTCGGGCCGGCCACCCCCGCGCGAGCGGCAGCAGGCGGCACCGCCGGCACGGTCGTCGGCACCACCGGCGGCGCCGTGCGTGGCACCGCCGACAGCGACGGCCTGCGCAGCTTCCAGGGCATCCCGTACGCGGCTCCGCCGGTGGGGGACCTGCGCTGGGCCTCGCCGCAGCCCGCCGTGCCCTGGACCGGGGTACGCGAGGCGACCACTCCGGGATCCCCCTGCGCGCAGCCGAAGGGGCTGCCCGTCGGAGTGCCCAGCGAGGCCGAGGACTGCCTCTACCTGAACGTCACCACCCCCGCCACGCAGACCGGCAAGCGGCCGGTGATCGTGTGGATCCACGGCGGCAGCCTGATGTTCGGCAGTGGCGACCTCTACCGCCCCGAGCGGCTGGCCGCCGAGGGCGCCGTCGTCGTGTCGGTCAACTACCGGCTCGGTGTCATGGGCTTCCTGTCGGACCCGGCGCTGGGGACCTCCGGCGGCCTCGGCCTGGAGGACCAGCAGGCCGCGCTGCGCTGGGTCCGCGCCAACGCGGGCGCCTTCGGGGGCGATCCCGGCAACGTGACGATCATGGGTGAGTCCGGCGGCGGGTACAGCGTCTGCGGCCACCTCGCATCGCCGAAGTCGACCGGACTGTTCGACCGCGCCATCGTGCAGAGCGCGCCCTGCGCCACGGGCGGCTCCCGCACCCGGGAGGAAGCCGAGGCCGAGGCCAAGGCCACGCTCGCCAAGCTCAAGGAGCTGAAGTCCAAGGAGGGCAAGGATTGCAACGATGCGGAGTCCTGCCTGCGCGGCACGGACGCGGCCACGCTCATGAAGGCGTACGGGACCTGGAACGAGCCCCGCCCGATCGCCGGTACGGACCTCATGCCACTGGCCCCCGCCGAGGCGCTGCGCACGGGCAATTTCAACCGCGTCCCGGTCCTCATCGGGGTCAACCACGACGAGGAGCGCGGCCGGATCCTCGGCCAGGAGCTGACGGGCGGTCCCATGCCGCCCGAGGCGTACGAGCCCGAAATCCGCAAGGAGTTCGGCGCCCAGGCCGACGCGGTGCTGGCCCGCTACCCGCTGAGCCGCTTCAGCTCCGCCGGCGAGGCCCTGGCAACGGTCCTGACCGACCGCACCTGGTCGGTTCCGACGCTGGACACCGCCCGGCTGCTGTCGCAGTGGACGCCGACCCGGATGTTCGAGTTCAGCGAGCGCGAGACGCCCTCGTGGGCGGGCGACCCGAAGCTCAGCTTCGAGCTCCGCGCCTCGCACATGTCGGAGCTGCCCTACCTCTTCGACCTCAAGCTGCCCCTGTTCGAGAAGCTGACGGAGAAGCAGGAACGCCTCGGCAAGCGAATGACGGACACCTGGGTGGACTTCGCCGAGTACGGGAAGACGGATTGGCCGAGCTTCCGCAGCGGCGGCTACGTGCAGTCGCTGGCCTCGGGGCCGTGGAAGCGCACGGAGTTCGCCAAGGACCACAACCATGCGTTCTGGAAGAACCTCCGCTGACGCCAAGGGTCGTCCCGCCGACCGAGGTGCCTGGGACGCCGGTCCAGGCGCCTTCGTCGCGTACTCCGCGCTGCTCATCCGAGGGCGCTGCCTCCCTGCCGTTCCACCCCGACGGGCGCCTAGGATCGCGAGCATGGCCCTGATCATGAGTGACGTGGACCGGTTCGAGACTGCCAGGCCCCGGCTGGAGGCCATTGCCTACCGGCTGCTCGGCTCGGCGAGCGAGGCGGAGGATGCCGTGCAGGAGACGTTCCTGCGCTGGCAGGCGGCCGACGTCGAGCGGATCGAGGTGCCTGAGGCCTGGCTGACGAAGGTCCTCACCAACTGGTGCCTCAACATGCTCACTTCGGCACGTGCCCGGCGCGAGACGTACGTGGGGAGGTGGCTCCCCGAGCCGCTGCTCGCCGGGGACCCGATGCTCGGCCCGGCCGACACCGCCGAGCAGCGCGAGTCGGTGTCGTACGCCGTCCTCGTCCTGTTGGAGCGCTTGTCGCCCAACGAGCGGGCGGTGTACGTGCTGCGCGAGGCCTTCGACTACCCGCACCGGGAGATCGCCGAGATCCTGGAGATCACCGAGGCCGCCAGCCAGCAGATCTACCACCGGGCCAAGAAGCACATCGCGGACGGCAAGGCACGCACCGAGATCGACGAGGCCGCCGCCCGGAGAATCATCGAGGAGTTCCTGGCCGCGGCGACCAGCGGCCGTACCGAACCCCTCGTACGGCTGCTCACCCAGGACGCCGTCGCGGTCGGCGACGGCGGCGGAAAGGTCCCGGCCCGCGCGAAGGCGTTCGAGGGCGCGCTGGCGGTCGCGACGTTCATGCGCGGCATGTTCAAGCCCAGCGCGGCCAAGCGGACCCATGTCGGCGGCACGCCCGAGATCTACGCCACGACCGCCAACGGCGAGCCCGCCATCGTGGCGGTCGTGGACGGCCGGGTCGTCGGGATCGCCTGCCTGGAGGTCACCGCGGAGGGCATCGTCGCGGTCCGCAGCCAGGTCAACCCCGACAAGCTCGTCCGCGCGACCGAGCTGTGGGCTGCCGCGGACCACGGGGAGGCGCTCCACACCCTCTGAGGGGGTGTGGCGCAGGGGTGTGGCGCAGGTCACACTCCGATCCTGTCAGGAAACGCGGGGCTGCCCGGTTCAAGGGGCGAAACCACGCCGGACAACGGCAGCCACCGCCCAGACAGGAGCACGGACATGCAGCACCGCATCGTCGTCCTCGGAGCCGGCTACACCGGTGCCCTCGCCGCCGGCCGCCTCGCCAAGCGGCTGCACCACGAGGACGTCGCCATCACCCTCGTCAACCCCGAGCCCGACTTCGTCGAGCGTGTCCGGCTGCACCAGCTCGCGGCCGGCCAGGACCTCAGGCCCCGGCCGTTCGGCGAGATGTTCGCGGGCACGGGTGTGGAACTGAAGCTCGCGAAGGTCACCGCCGTGGACGTGGACCGCAAGACGGTGACGGTCGCCGCCGCGAACGGCCCCGAGCGGGAGGAACTGGAGTACGACACTCTGGTCTACGCCCTCGGCAGCGGCTGGAACCACGGGGGCGTCCCCGGCACCACCGAACACGCCCACGAGGTCTCCAGCCGCCCCGGCGCCCTCCGCCTCCGCGATCGCCTGGCCGCCCTGGACGCCGGACGGCCCGTGGTCGTGGTCGGCGGTGGCCTGACGGGCCTGGAGGCCGCGACCGAGATCGCCGAGGCCCGCCCGGACCTCGACGTCGCCCTGGCCGCCCACGGCGCACTCGGCGACTGGCTCTCGGAGAAGGGCCGCTCCCACCTGCGGAAGGTGGTGGACAAGCTCGGCATCACGGTCCACGAACACGCCGCGGTCAACGCCGTGGAGGCGGACGGCGTGACGACCGCCGACGGCCGGACCATCCCTGCCGAGGTCACGGTCTGGACCACCGGCTTCGCCGTCCACCCGATCGCCCGGGCCACCACCCTGGAGCACACCGACCACGGCCGGATCGTGGTCGACACCACGATGCGCTCGGTCTCCCACCCGGACGTGTACGCCGTGGGCGACGCGGCGATGGCGATCGGCCCGGGCGGCAAGCCCCTGCGCATGTCCTGCGCCTCGGGCGTCCCCATGGCCTGGCAGGCCGCCGACGCCATCGCCGCGCGTCTCGCCGACACCAAGGTCCCCCGCGTCTCCATCCGTTACTTCCAGCAGTGCATCTCCCTCGGCCGCAAGGAGGGCCTGATCCAGTTCGTCACCGCCGACGACCGTGCAGTGGACAGCGCCCTGACGGGCCGCGTGGCCGCCCTCTACAAGGAACTGATCTGCAAGGGCGCAGCCTGGGGCGTCGCCAACCCGACAGCGGGCATGCCGTCCCGGCGCCGGCGTGTCGTACGACAGGAGACCCGGAGCCGCGCACGGGCGGAGGCGACGGCCTGACCTCGCCACGGCCAACAAGGGATGTACCCGGTCAGTGGCTGCGGGGCGCGTACATGATCACGGCCATGCCGGCGAGGCAGACCAGGGCGCCGATCACGTCGTAGCGGTCGGGCCGGTAGCCGTCGGCGACCATGCCCCAGGCGATCGACCCGGCCACGAAGATCCCGCCGTAGGCGGCGAGGATGCGCCCGAAGTTCTCGTCGGACTGGAAGGTGGCCACCACCCCGTACAGGCCGAGGGCGATGACGCCGGCGCCGATCCAGATCCAGCCCTTGTGTTCTCGGATGCCCTGCCAGACCAGCCAGGCGCCGCCGATCTCGAACAGGGCGGCAACGACGAACAGGGCGACGGAACGAACGACGGTCATGAGGGGTGAGCCTAGGGGCGGCGGGGATGAGGCAGCAGGCGCCGGAGGCACAGACGGTCAGGTGGTCACAGCCCGCGTCGACGGCGGCCAGGTCCCCCGGTGGCCGCGGCGGCCCGTTCCTGGAGGGCGTCCAGTACGGTCTCGTGCGCGCTGTCGACCTCGACGTCCAGTCGGACCCGTTCGGGGCCGGGGCCGGGGCCGGGGCTGACGGTGAAGGTGAAGAACGAGCAGCAGACGCTCTCGCGTGCCACCAGATCGCGGACCGTCTCCTCAACTCCCGGGCCGCCGGTGAGCACCATCTCCAGGCGCAGCCGGTCGGGCCGGGAAGAGCCGGCCAGCCTCTGGGCGAACAGTGCATCGAATTCCGCGACCCGCAGCGGCTGCTCGATGGTGGGCAGCGTGCAGGAGGCCGGCACCCAGGTCGTCATGGCGGCCTCTCCCGTCCTTCCGGCCCCACACGGTGTGGGCGGGGACATCTCCTACGGTAAACCTGTGCCCGGGTATCGGAATATCTGTGCCCGCGGTCTGAGAATTTAATGGACCCCGCAGGGAGAGTTTTTGCCGCGGCGCACTGGGGGAAAATGTTTCACCTCCACGAGTCGGTGCGGCGTGCTACTGTCGATCTCGGTTGCAGTTTTGGTACCCAAAAACTTCAAGCGCTCCAGTCGGCCTCCGCGTCGCACGGAAGCGCTTCATATTTCCGGGTCATTTTCCCGGCGGGGCATCATCGCGGCGACACGGCGTCCACACAGTGCGGATTCCGGTGTACTGCCCCAAAGGAGATATGACATGGCTACTGGCACCGTGAAGTGGTTCAACGCGGCCAAGGGTTTCGGCTTCATCGAGCAGGACGGTGACGGCGCTGACGTCTTCGCCCACTTCTCGAACATCGCCGCCCAGGGCTTCCGCGAACTGACCGAAGGCCAGAAGGTCACCTTCGACATCGCGCAGGGCCAGAAGGGCCCGACGGCCGAGAACATCGTTCCCGCCTGACACTGACGCGCAGTTTGCAGCTGGGGCCCGCATCCCTCGGGGTGCGGGCCCCAGCTGCATGCATTTCCCGCAGTGGTTTCACCTGCGGGTGCACTGGATTCACTTCCCCGCGCTATCCACATTTCAGCGCATGCGCCGACACGGATTTCCCGTCGGCCAAGTTCGCTTTCGCATTCCATTCGGCCCGTTCCTGCGATTCCCCGCGCTGCTCTTCCGCTGCGGGAATTCCTTGATACGCGCCGCATCAAGGAAGGTTCTGAATGAACCCCGCACGTACGAACGACCGCTCCTCCCGTACCCGCAGCCGAACCGGCGGCCCCGCTTACGGCTCCGCTTACGGCTCCGCCGCCGGTTCGGATCGGGGCAGGCGCTTCGGTTCCTCCGCACCGAGCCGTTCGGGCGGAGGTCCGAGCCGCTCGGGTGGCTACGGACGCCGGCCCGCCGCCCTGCAGGGTGAGTTCGCCCTGCCGAAGACGATCACTCCGGCGCTGCCCGCGGTCGAGGCGTTCGCCGACCTCGACATGCCCGCGGAGCTGCTGGCCGCGCTCGGCACCCAGGGGGTGTCGGTGCCGTTCCCGATCCAGGGCGCGACCCTGCCGAACTCCCTCGCCGGCCGGGACGTCCTGGGCCGCGGCCGTACCGGCTCCGGCAAGACCCTCGCCTTCGGCCTGGCGCTGCTGGCCCGCACCGCCGGACAGCGCGCCGAGCCCCGCCAGCCCCTGGCGCTGGTCCTGGTCCCCACCCGGGAACTCGCCCAGCAGGTCACGGACGCCCTCACCCCCTACGCCCGCGCCGTGAAGCTGCGTCTGACCACCGTCGTCGGCGGGATGTCGATCGGCAAGCAGGCGGGTGCGCTGCGTGGTGGCGCCGAAGTCGTGGTGGCCACCCCCGGCCGCCTCAAGGACCTCATCGACCGCGGCGACTGCCGACTGAACCAGGTCGCCGTCACCGTCCTCGACGAAGCCGACCAGATGGCCGACATGGGCTTCATGCCCCAGGTCACCGCGCTCCTGGACCAGGTACGCCCCGAAGGCCAGCGGATGCTGTTCTCCGCGACCCTGGACCGCAACGTCGATCTCCTGGTGCGCCGCTACCTCACCGACCCCGTGGTCCACTCCGTCGACCCGTCCGCCGGCGCGGTCACGACGATGGAGCACCACGTGCTCCACGTCCACGGCGCCGACAAGCAGGCCACGACCACCGAGATCGCCGCCCGCGACGGCCGGGTGATCATGTTCCTCGACACCAAGCACGCCGTGGACCGCCTCACCCAGGACCTGCTCAACAGCGGAGTGCGCGCCGCCGCCCTGCACGGCGGGAAGTCACAGCCGCAGCGCACCCGGACCCTGGCCCGGTTCAAGACCGGACACGTCACCGTCCTGGTCGCCACGAACGTCGCGGCCCGCGGCATCCACGTCGACAACCTCGACCTCGTCGTGAACGTCGACCCGCCGACCGACCCCAAGGACTACCTCCACCGCGGCGGCCGCACCGCTCGCGCCGGCGAGTCCGGCAGCGTCGTCACCCTGGTCACCCCCAACCAGCGCCGCGACATGACCCGCCTGATGGCCGCCGCCGGCATCGTCCCGCAGACCACGCAGGTCCGCTCCGGCGACGAAGCGCTCCACCGCATCACCGGCGCCCAGGCTCCCTCCGGCATCCCCGTCACCATCACCGCGCCGGTGTCCGAGCGGCCCAAGCGCAGCTCCGCCTCCCGCGGTCGACGCAGTCCCGCTTCGGCGGCCCGGCGCGTGAGCGTGCGGCAGTCCACCTTCGATGCGGCGGCCTGAGATGCAGCCGCGCTCGGCGGATGCCGAGCCCGCGCACCGGACGGTGGACGACGCGATGCGCTACCGCCGGCTCGACGCCCTACCCGCCGTCGACGAACAAGGCGGACAAGGCGGACAAGGCACCGCTCCGGGCGTCCTCGCCCTCGCACGCTGACCACCTCACCGCGGTCGGACCATTCACCTCTTCCCCCTGTGAGGCATCATGCGCTGTGTCATCGCCCGCTTCCCGTTCGAGCTGACCAAGAGCGGCGTCCTGGAATCGATGAAGGGCGTCAAGCCCGAGGAGGTCATGGGCGAGTCCGTGATCATCGGCCGCCGCACCTACCCCGTCAAGCAGGTCGGCCAGGTCATCACGCGCCAGGACCGCCGTGACTTCAGCGTCGGCGAAGTCCTCCGGGCCATGACCCAGCTCGGCTTCACCTGCCGTGGCCTTCAGGCCGCCGCGCCCACGCCCCTACTCAGCCCGCTCCAGCGGGCATCCGCGAGGCTCGGCACCCCGTTGGCCGTCTGACCGAGGGGAAGGGCGCGAGCCGACACCCGCACGACGAGAGGGCCCGACCGGCACACGCCGGTCGGGCCCTCCTGCGTACCGGCGGGCTTCTCCACGCGGCGCCGGGTCACCCTGGCCCCCGGACCGTTCCCGAAGGTTAGTTCCCCTCGGAGCGCACGAAAATCTATCTCGGCCAGAGTAGACATTGGGTGGTGGCCTGGTTATGGTTTCTCTCGTAGCCCAGAGAGAGAGCAAGGCCTGGCAGAGACGAACTGCCGGGCAGCAGCACGCGCAGTTGCGGTTCGCAGAACGGTGCGGTGGTGGAGTTTCGAAGCCAGCGTTGTTGCAGGACGGCGACGGGACTGACGACCGGACCGGGTGGCCCGCAGTGATCAGGGGCCGCCATGAGCAGTACGAGCAGTACGCAGTCCCCCGTTTGGCAAGCAGTTGATCACCGAGGGAAGAACGGAGGAGCCCAGCGACGCCATCAGGATCGCCCGGGCGGAAGTCTTGAGCCCGGGTACCGCAGGACATCGATAGTGAGGTGGTCCCCGGTCAAGCAACCGCGATCCCCGCGCCCCCGGCCGAGTGCAGGTCAGGTCCGCGGAAACAGAAGGCCGACGCAGTACTAGGGTCGGCAGATGGTGTAGTAGTTCCTTCGGGGCCCTGGTGCCGTACGGCACCAGGGCCCCTCCACGCGTTCCGCAGAAAGAGGTGCAAATGACAGCACACGACTCGTTCGACGATCGTCTCGACGACGACGACTACCCCGCCTACACCATGGGCCGGGCCGCCGAGATGCTCGGCACCACCCAGGGCTTCCTCCGCGCCATCGGCGAAGCCCGCCTCATCACCCCGCTCCGCTCCGAGGGCGGACACCGCCGCTACTCCCGCTACCAGCTGCGCATCGCCGCCCGCGCCCGGGAACTCGTCGACCAGGGCACCCCCATCGAGGCCGCCTG
>NZ_JBVIFS010000012.1:0-205712 GCF_055571215.1 Streptomyces sp. NPDC030995 | reverse complement strand
GGACCAGGTGGAGCCCGTCGAGGAACCGGACCGGCGTATCCCGCCTCCCCTTTTGCCACTCACGACAGGGGAGGCGGCCGGTACCTTCGTGGGGACGACGGTCGCATCGCGGGCCGGAAGCCCGGCGGCTACCACGGCCCGGACGGACACCGGACTGCCCCACCGTATGGCCGTCTCCCTCTGGTTTCCGGAGGGGAGACGGCCATACGGTGGGGCAGTCCGGTGTAGCCGAAGCCGTCTGCCGCCGGGCTTCCCGATGCCGGCGAGGTCTGACAGGGTGTAGGTGCCGCGTCGGGCGAGTACGCCGCGGGCTCGTCCGCGAGCGCGGACAACCGCTCACATGACTCTTCGCGCACCTCAGGACCTTGCGGCCACCCTCTCGTCCCCGGACAACGGAACGCTGTCTCGTTACCCGGGTGGCGGCGCATGGACCGGACGCGCGTCATGGTCCCGGACGCCTTCTGGCGCGGTCCGGCGGAGGCCGCCAGGACGGCGGCCAGGCGACATCCGACCGTGTTTCCCCAGTGGGCAGGCCAAGACTCGCTCGCGCAAGTTCGAGGTGTGCCTGGCGGGCAGTTCGGTATTCCCCGAATGCTGTGTCCCATGCTCCGGCGTCCGAGGGGATCAGACCACGGGCCAGCCACTCGAGATGCCCGGACTCCCGGACGAGCGACGCGCGGTCCGGATCCGCGCCTTCCCGCAGGATGGGCGCACCGTCCGTGCCTCAGCCTCGTCGAGGTGGCGCTCCCAGTCCTCCTGCGGGCCTTCGATGACCGGCTCGTAGATGCTGGCCGCGTCCGCCACCTCCCAGTCAATCGGATACCGCGCGGTGCCGCGCCAGCCACGCGCGCAGGCACCGCGTGTGGCGGTCACGCGGGGCCGGTTGAGAATGCCGCTGTAAGCCCACCACTCCCGCGTCTCATGGAAGTCGGCGCCGCTCCCCGGATTCAGATACACCGGGCCCGGCTCGGTCCCGTCCGCGAGAAGGGCGCCGGCCCAGCGCTCATGCGACGGCCCGTACTCTTCGCTCTTCCACCCCACAACCACTCCCCTTACACAACCAGCCCGAGACGGGCTTCTGTCAGCCGTCCGGTGGCCTGCCTGGCGCCTCGCGCACTGCCACGCCCTGAGCCGGGATGCCCAAGCCGGCGGGCAAGTGAGCGGCGAACATCCGAAAGCGTGCACCGCCCCACCACGCGAGCCCTCAGGACACTTACGTTGCCCGGAAGAGAGTAGGAACAGCGCTGGGCGTGGCGACGCGATCGCCGCGGTACGGCTCCCGCCGGACCGGCTCGGCCACCCTGTGCGAGCGCACACGAGACTGCTGCCTGTCGTGGTCTGGGCAGTCCGCATCCGGGAGGGAGACTGGTCGGCCGGCCCTCTTCACGATGGCCGCAGGAACGGGAGCGAGCGTGCCCGAGGTACCGGGGGCCGCCTGCGGAATGCGCCTGCAGCCCCTGTCGCCTCTGCGCACTCCGGTGCGGCTGGTGGCGCGAGCCTTCAGTCCTCTCGGTCACCTGCCAGGTGGCCGTGTCCGGGTTCCAGCGCAGGGTTGTTCCGCGTACTTCCTCTGTGGTGATGTCGAGATCGATAACGGCGAGGCAGGCTTCCTCGGTGAATTCCTCCGGCAGGACGAGAACGGTGGGGGCGAAAGTTTGTGGATCTTCGATTTCCAGGTTTCTGGAGCTTCTATTACGCCTGCGTGTCACCCTGATGCGCCCGAGCGCTTCGCTGGTCGACTCTCCGAACCGCTCCCCGAGTTTGGTGGCAAATGTTTCAAGGAATGGGCCCAGTAATTTGACTGCCAGGAATCCGACGGCAACTTCAACGAAGAGTGACGGGGGTGACGCGTGCACATCAACCCGCGCCTTGGGGCTGACCCCTGCCGCCTCCTGCAGTTCCGTTGAGTCCTTTGCAGGTGAAGGGGACGCCAGGCGCTCCTGATGCCGGCTTTCGTCTTGGCTCCAGTCCTGGTCCGAGCTCCAACACGTCACATGGGCCACCAAGGACGATGGGTTGAATGGCCCAAGAATTGCCCTGGTTCGCTTGGGTCCGGTCGCCCAATCCCGGTAGGCCGCATCGCTGGATTTCTGCTGCTCACCGATCTCCCAAAAGATTGCCCCGGCTTGACGGAAGGCCCGGCTAGCAACAGAGAGTGCCCATTCGCGCTGCCTGATGATGGCAGCGCGCCTTTGGTCTTTCCCATGCCAATTGCCCCAGGCAGTTTCGGGGTCGCCTCCGGTCTCTGCCAGCTCGGTGCCACGTTTCATCAGAATCTCGGCTTGGAGCAGTCGGACGTCTCTGCTGGGAGCCGTGCTATCGGCTTGCTGATAGAAAAAGCGGGCTTCTTTGAGCTCGTAACACGATCACGGGTTGGGTTTGTTGAGGCATCGCCAGCAGATGAGGCTGCAGGCGAGGGAGATGAACGCGCCGTGGAGTTCGGTGCGGCGTTCCCATCGGACGGTGAGTCGTCTGAACTGGTGGAGCAGGGCAAAGGTCTGCTCGACGACGTAGCGGAGCTTGCCCATGCCCTTGATGTTCGGGGCTCCTTTCCGGGAGATGACAGGCAGGATCCGGCGTTTACGCAGCTCTTCCCGGTTGGGGTTGGAGTCGTAGCCCTTGTCCCCGAGCAAAGCCTCCGGACGCCGGCGGGCCGGCCGGGACGGCCCGCCACCGGTGGGATACCGTCGACCAGGGCGAGGGTCTGGGTAACGTCGTTGACGTTCGCCGCGGTCGTGATGACTTTCAGCGGGGTGCCGCGTCCGTCGCAGATCAAGTGGTGTTTGCTGCCCGACTGGATCTCGTGGACCGTGCCTTCCTTGCTGAGGGTCATCGGTCCCGACGATTCATTGCGGCGCAGCGTAAGTATGTAGCGGCGGTCGTATCGGAAGGCCCGCCAGGCCATGGCGTCACCGATGGAGCGCAGTTGGCGGCCCACACGCTCCAGGACATCGGACTCCAGTCGCCAATCATCCAAGTCGTGAGGATCACCAACGACGAGTTCGGGAGCGTCGGCGGGAAGCGACTGCCGCTTCCTGAGGCGCTTGATCACTCGCGAGCGTTCCGCGCGTGCAAGGTTTGTGGCGAGTGTGGCATGCAGAAGTTCCCGCTGGAACTTCACGAAATCCTCGACGCTGTGGCACTGGCGTAGGTCCTCGATGAAACCGACCAGCCGCTCAGCGTTCTCCCGGTGAAACGGGTGCTTGATCAGCGCATCCAGCCGGTCAGACGGCATATCAGTCAGCATCGCCGTGGGGGGATTCTTCCTGGAATCAGTCCCCTGCTCCAGTAAATTCACACCATTGCGGCCAACAGGCAAACCGCGGCCCAGGCGGGAACTTACGCTCGCGATCGGTTGTCTGCGGGATTCCCTCTCATCGCTGGGAGCATGCACGCCCAGGCAGCGCAGCTGCGGACCTCTTCCGGCAACGCCGTTCATCGCGCTGCCTCGCAGAAGCCCAGCTCGCCAAGGCTGCACGGCGGACGCCGCTGCGACAACCGCTGCAGGGGTTGTCGGCTTCCTACAAGCGGTAGCACCCCGGCGATCAGACTCTCGGTCCGGCCCGTGCGAGGCGCAGTGGGCACCCCGACCGGCACGTAGCCGGGAACAAATTCCAGGCAAGCGCCGATCGCCGACGAAGTCGATTCGACGTCTGCACCTGCCCGAAGCCTTACCTGATGCAGCGTCAGAAAAGTCAGCATTGGGTCAGCATTCGCAGACACACGCCCACCCACGGACACCCACAGAAGGGGAAGGCCCCGCACCCTCAAAGGGCAAGCGCGGGGCGTGATCGGTAGCGCAGAGGCTTCAGCAACCGGAAGGCATACGACCCGCGCTCCGGGGGGACCACCTCTCTCCAGTTACCGCAGGTCAGCGCGCTCGGCCGCGTGGTTTGAGGTGGGTCGGGGGCAGGTCAGGAGCCGGAAGCGGAGGGCCGTCATACCCCTTCACTTCGCCGAATCTGGTCCCATTCATCCAGTCCACGCGGGCCTGTGCGATATCCTCGTGGGACCGGCCAATCCAGTTCCAGAACATGACGATCTCCTCCTCGAACGGCTCGCCGCCCAGGAGCATCAGGCCGGCGTCCGAGACCGCGCGCAGGGGGAGTTCGGTGCGGCCGCAGCCGAGGTAGAGCATCGAGCCCGGGAGGACCGGGACGCCGTCGACGTGGGCCTCGCCCGACATCGACAGGACCGCGTACTCGAAGTCCGGGTCGAGCGGGAGGCGGGTCTCGGTGCCCGCCGCGAGGGCGAGGTCCGCGCCCACGATCGGGGTGTACGCCGTGCCGGGCGAGGTCGCCGTGTCCAGGGTGCCCAGGATGACCGTTGCCGTCAGGCCCGGGGCCGTCACCTGCGGAAGCTCGGCGTGGTGCTGGAAGTGCGGTTCCACTTCGCGGTGGGCGTCCGGCAGGGCCACCCACAGCTGGGCGCCGTGCAGGAAGCGGGCGTGCGGGCGCGGGCTCTCCTCGGAGTGGCTGATGCCGCGGCCGGAGGTCATCAGGCCCAGCTCGCGCGGGCGGATCGTGGCGAGGCTGCCAACGCTGTCGCGGTGCAGCACCTCGCCCTCGTGCAGCCAGCTCACCGTCTGGAGCCCGGAGTGCGGATGCGGCGCGACCTGCATGCCGGGCTCGTCGGCGATGTCGTCCGGGCCGTAGTGGTCCACGAAGCACCAGGCACCCACCATGCGGCGGCCCAGGTTCGGCAGGAGGCGGCGGACCTCGGTGGACTCTCCGAGCTTGACCGTGCGCGGGCTGAGGAGCTCGCGCACCGGTTCGGCGACGACGAAGCCGCGGCCGCCGCAGGCGGAGAGAGCGGGCTGGCGATCGAGATTGCTCATGCGGACAACCTAGCCCCGCGGGGGTGGCCGCGTTGAGTGGAATGTTCCACCGCGAAGGCGTGTTGGAGGCAGCGGACAGACCACCTGAACGGCCGAAGGGATGCGGTGGACCCGATGAACCCGATGGATGCGGTGGACGCGGTGGACGTGATGGATCCGGTCTTCGCGCTGGACGCGCCGACGGCGTACGTCGAGCACGGGACGGCGGCCGAGCGCTGGGCGCGCGCCCAGCTCTTCTTCGACGCGAAGGAGTACGTGACGGCCGCCCGCATCCTGGACGCGCTGGCGGGCGAGGCGCCCGAGCAGCTCGCGCCCCGGCTGCTGCTGGCCCGCGCCTACTACCACTCCGCCCGGCTCTCCCGCGCCGAGCACGAGCTCCGCGCCATCCTGGAGCGCTGGCCGGTGGAGGACTATGCGCAGCTGATGCTCGGTCGCACCCTGGAGCGCCTGGGCCGGGCGACCGAGGCGCGCCCGTACCTGCGGATGGCCGCCGCCATGGCGGGCGAGTTCCCCGAGTAGCGCGCGCCCCGGCCCCGTGCGATGCGGGATCGGGCCGCCTCCTCGGATAGCCTGGGTCCCATATGAACCGTCTGACCACACCCTTCGGCTCCTACGAGCTCACCCGCTTCCCCGAGGACCCGCGCGACCGGCTCCAGGCCTGGGATGCCGCCGACGAGTACCTGCTGCGCCACCTCGACTCCGGTACCGGGGAGCGCGGCCCGGTGGATCTGGCTTCAGCCGGCCAGATCACCGTCCTCGGGGACCGCTGGGGGACGCTGACGACGGCGCTCGCCGCGTACCGCCCGACGCAGATCACCGACTCTGCCCTCTCCCGTTCGGCAACCGCCGCGAACCTCGACCGGGCCGGGATCGGCACGTCCAAGGCGACGGTGACGCTGCTCACCACGCAGGACCCGCCGCCCGAGCGGATCGACGTACTGCTGGTGCGCGTGCCCAAGAGTCTGGCGCTGCTGGAGGACCAGTTGTACCGGCTGGCCCCGCACGTGCACGCGGGTACGGTCGTGGTCGGCGCGGGCATGGTCAAGGAGATCCACACCTCCACGCTGCGGCTGTTCGAGAAGATCCTCGGGCCGACGAAGACCTCGCTCGCGGAGAAGAAGGCCCGCCTGATCTTCTGCACGCCGGGCACCCCCGGGGCGACCCGCCCGACCACCCCCGGGCCGTGGCCGCTGACGTACACGGTGGACGAGGACGCCGGGTCGGCCTCCGGCCTGACCGTCGTCAACCACGCCGGGATCTTCTGCGCCGACCGGCTCGACGTCGGCACCCGCTTCTTCCTGAAGAACCTGCCGACCAACACCGACGGGGCCCGGGTCGTGGACCTGGGCTGCGGCAACGGCGTCGTCGGTACGGCGGTGCAGGTCCACGACCCGGATGCCGAGGTCGTCTTCACGGACGAGTCCTACCAGGCGCTCGCCTCGGCGCGGGCCACGTACACGGCGAACATCCGCGAGGGCCGGCGGACCGCCGAGTTCTTCGTCGGGGACGGGGTGGCGATGCTGGCCCCGGGCTCCGTGGACCTGGTGCTGAGCAACCCGCCCTTCCACTCCCACCAGGCCACGACGGACGCGACGGCGCTGCGGATGTTCGCGCAGTCGCGCAAGGTGCTGCGGCCCGGCGGCGAGCTGTGGATCGTCGCCAACCGGCACATGGGCTACCACACCCACCTGCGCCGGCTCTTCGGCAACAGCGAAGTCGTCGCGAGCGAGCCGAAGTTCGTCGTCCTGCGGGCGGTCAAGCAGGATCGTCCGCGGCCCATGTGACCTGCCAGTACGTCCTACACTCTGCCGCGTGAGCAGCGAGGTGGGGGACGGGAGCGGTGGCGGGCGCTACCGCCGGGAGGACGTGGCCCGGGCGGCCGGCGTCAAGGTGCGCAACCTGCGCTACTACCAGGAGCGCGGGCTGCTGCCGCCGCCGCGCCGGGAGGGCCGGATCGCCTGGTACTCCGACGACCACCTGACCCGGCTGCGCCTGATCAGCGACCTGCTGGGCCGCGGCTACACGGTCAACGGCATCGCCGAGCTGTTGCGCGCGTGGGAGGAGGGCGGCGGCCTGTCCCAACTGCTGGGCCTGGAATGGGAGATGACCCGGGACTGGGTACAGGAGGAGCCGGTGACGATGACCCGGGCCGAGCTGCGTGAGCTGTTCGGCCCCACGGCCACCGCCGAGGACACCCGGCGGGCGGCGGAGCTGGGGTACGTGACGATCGACGGGGACCGGGTCACGCACCCGAGTCCCCGGCTGCTGCACGCGACGCTGACGCTGGTGCGGCAGGGAGTGCCGCTGGCGGAGATCCTGGATGCGGGAGAGTTCGTACAGGCGCAGGCGGCGGCGCTCGCGGACCGGTTCGTCGGGCTGTTCCGGCGGCATGTGATCGGTGCGGAGGGGCTGGAGCAGCTTTCGGCCACGCAGCTCCAGCACATCACCTCCGCGGTGGCGGCCCTGCGGCCGGTGGCCGGTGAGGTCGTGACCACGGAGTTCGCGCGGGCGATGGCTCGACGGGTGGACGCGGAGGTCGGCGAACTGCTGCGTACGCAGCAGTAGGAGTCGGCTCAAAGGGTGCGCTCGCACAACCTTGCCAACCGTCATTGGCACTCTTACATTCAACTCGTCGGTAACAACGGTGCACAGCCGATATAAGGGACGATCTCATGACCGATTCCCCTCACTTATCCGACGTTCCCAGCGGCTCCGGCCGCGTCCGCTGGCGGCGGTTCGCCGTCCTGACCGTCCCCGCCGTCGCCGTGACCGCCGGCCTCGGGATCGCCCTCGCACAGGGCGTCCTGGCCGCCTCCTTCGCCGTGTCGGGACAGCAGTTCAAGGTGTCGGCGAGCAGCCTGGAGGGTGAGGGCTTCGTCCAGTACGGCAGCGTCGACGTCAACGCCCGCGGCGAGCTCCTCCCGGTGGCGGTCACCGCCATCAAGGAGGCCAGGCTCCACAGCCTCTGCCAGTCGGTGGTCACCTCGCTGCCGGTGGTCGGCGACATCTCGCTCAATCTGACCGCCGGCCGCAAGACCCCGGTGGAGGCCACCAACCTGTTCGTCGACGCCACCCAGCTCTCCGGCGACGCCGTCTTCAGCAACATCGAGATCGGGCGCGACGCCTCCACCCTCGACAAGGGACCGGCCGACGCGCAGGGCATGCAGGACCTCTTCGCCCAGCAGGCGGACACGGTCCGCATCACCGATCTCCAGCAGACGGCGTGGGCGACCAACGCGGGCACCTTCAAGCTCTCCGGGCTGAGCATGAGCGTCAGCAAGGGCAAGAAGGAATGCTTCTGAGCTGCTCGCGGTGGCGGCGGTGGCGGCGCAGCAGACCGTTCTGGGGCGGGCTGTTCGCGATCCTGGCCGGGTCGTGGATCTGCGCCCTGCCGCTGGCACCGCTGAAGATCATGCTCCAGCAGGGCGTGGCGGGCATCCCGTCCGTCCTGATGGGCATCGTGATGATCGTGCTCGGCCTCACCGCCTGGTTCGCTCCCCCACAGCGCACTCTCGCGGGCGTCCTCACCACCCTGATCGCCACCGCCGCACTGGTCCTCTCGAATCTGGGCGGCTTCCTGATCGGCACCCTGCTCGGCATTCTCGGCGGCGGCCTGATGTTCGCCTGGCAGCCGTACGCCTCCGCTCGCGACACCGGTCCACCCGCCGGTCCCCACACCGGTCCCCCCACCTCCGCTCCCCCCACCGCGGTCCCCACGCCGCACTCCGATCCCCAAGGAGCCCAGCCATGAGCCGTACGCGCACCGCGCTCGCCCTCGGGATGGCCGTCGCCGGAGCCGTGTCAGTGGCCTCGGCCACCGCCGCCGCCGCCCCCGCACCGCTCGCCGGGTCGACCACCGTCACCCCGGCAGGGCACGACTTCAAGGCCACCCTCAGCGGGAAGGCCACCCTCAAGGCCGGTTCCGTGACGGTGACTTGTACGGTCTCCGTCGCCACCGGCACGGTGCCGGCCGCCCCCGGCAACACCAACCCGGCCGGGCCGGTGTCCTCGCCGATCTCGGCGCCGACGTACAGCTCCTGCACTTCCAGCATGCCGGGCGTGACCCCCACGGTCACCACCAGCGGGGCCTGGACGGTGTCGATGCAGGACGGCTCCCCGATCACGGCCACCATGACCGTGCCGGTCGGCGGGCTGGTGGTCAAGACGACCGGGCTCGCCTCGTGTACGGTCACCGCGGCGCCCACCGCCGCGGCGAGCGTGGGCGGCAGCTGGACCAACGGCGCCCCGTCGAGCCTGACTTTCGCCAACGCCTCCGTACCGGTCAAGGTCACCGGCGGGTTCGGCTGCCCGACGAGCGCGACCTCGTCCACCTTCAACGCGGTCTACAAGGTCACCGACACCACCGACCCGGCGCAGCAGATCACCGTCGGCCCCTGATCCGGCCTGATCGGCAAGACACCCCCTAGGCCCGCTGCCCCGGACACCTCCGGGACAGCGGGCCGTTCGCATGCGGCGCCTCGGGTAAGCCCCCGTGGGAAATTCTGTTGCCCGCCGGCCGTGGACGGGCCAAGCTCGCCGATATGTCACAGAGCACCGAATACCAACAGTCCTGCGCACCGCGCCCGGCCCGCCGGGACGTCCAGGACCTGTTCTCCGGCGGACGGCTCATCGCCATTCCGCGCAAGGCCGCCCGCCGCGAGCAGCTCCTCGTGCACCTCGCCGAGACCTTCTTCGCGGTGGACCGGGAGTACACCGAACCCGAGGTGAACGACGCGCTGCGCACCGTGCACGAGGACTGCTCGGCGCTGCGGCGCTATCTGATCACCTCGGGCCTGCTCACGCGGACCCGTGACGGCCGCAGCTACCGGCGGTCCATGACCACCCGGTAATGGGTCGTCAGCCGCCCGTCGTCGCCGAGCACGTGGAAGGCGACCGCCGGCGGCTCGTCGAGGTGGACGTGCGGGGAGGACCCCGACGGGCCCTCCCACGGCAGCCGGAGGGTGGAGACCACGCCAGGCGCCACCAGCACCGGCCGCCCCGCGAAGGTGGTGGCCGCCGCGGTGTGCGCGTGCCCGCACAGGAACGCGGTGAGGTGCGGGTGCCGTCCGGCCAGCTCCGCGAGCCGCTCCTCCCCGAACTGCCGGATCTCGTCGACGTACGGGGTCTGCAGCGCGACGGGCGGGTGGTGGAAGGCGACCAGGACCGGGGTGTCCCGCGGAGTGTCGGTCAGTACGCCGTCCAGCCAGGCCAGGGTGGAATCCTCCAGCAGGCCGTGGTGCGCGCCGGGTACGGAGGAGTCGCACGCCGCGAGGACGAACCCGTCGCCGCGCACCACCTGGTCGACCGGTTCCGTGGAGGCCGCCCCCTCCCCGGACTCCCCCAACAGGCCCTGCCGGAAAGCGGCCCGCTCGTCGTGGTTGCCGGGGCAGACGACCAGCGGGTGCCGCGAGCGCAGCAGTTTGGCGGCCTCCTCGTACTCGTGGGCGGCGGCGTGGTCGGCTATGTCCCCGCTCACGAGCACGGCGTCCAGGTCGTGCGGCAGAGCGTCGAGGTACTCCATGACGGCGCGGGTACGGTCGGCTGCGCGCCGGCCGCCGTTGAGATGGATGTCGCTGAGGTGGGCGATCACGATCACGGGCGGTGTCTCCTTGATCTCTGGTCGAGAGATTTGGTGCGCCACATTCAACAGGGTGCTCTGCCGCCGGCACGGTCAGGCAGCCGCTCCAGCAGCGGGCGGGAACGGGCCGCCCCCACATCGCCATCGCCGTGCGGCCGGCTCCTACGACCCGAACGCGGAATCGGCATCCCTCGCCGCCTCGTACGCCAGCCCGTACGCTCGGCTGAGCTCACGGACGGAACTCGCGAGGGACAGGATCGAGAGCAGCATGGCTGCTGCGTACAGCATCCAGAACTGGTGATATTCCCCCAGAACGGCTTGCAGGCCCAACCCGAAGGTTCCGAGGAGAAGGACTCCCACGGTCAGCTGCATGCTCACCACGCCGGGGCGGCCGAACCAGTGATTCCCCTGCCGGGTGGGTGCGACCGCACTCTCCTCAAGGTAAACGGGCGCCCCCAGCACGCCGTTCAGCTTTTCCTCCACATACTTCTTGTGTCCGGCACGGCTCAGACCTTCCACGTTGAGGGACAGCAGATAGCCGACGATCACAGCGAGCGGGAAGGGCACCACGGCCATGACGATGAAGTGCCCCTTCGTCAAGGCGATTCCCGCACCTCCCACCGAGAAGGCGAGCGCGAAGTTCAGCATCCGGTCGAACGCGAAGATCAGGGTTTCACAGCTGGCGCGTAACTCGGAAATTTCCGAACGCAGCGCGGCGCTGATCTCTTCCTCCATCGAAGACGGCAAGTCAATACCACCTATCCCGTGATCGTCTTTTTCATCTCATTGGTCAGCTCGTCCGCCCATGCTGCGGAAAGCATGTGACTTACGAAAGTGAAATCCTCGCGCAGGGCTGACTCCGAACCGGCGTAGAGCCGCACCACCTCCGGCACTTCGATCGGGCTGACCCGGCGTCCCACCCGGGCTTCCTCGGCGAAGGAGCAGTTCCCCTCTTCCTGCCCGGGAACAACGTCGACGATCAGCGTGGGGCGATGAGCCGACATGGCCTCGTTCAAAGTCAGCCACCCCGCCTTGCCGACGACGAGATCGCATGCTGCCAGCATGAGGGGGAACTCCGAAGAGAATCCGGTGACCGTGCAGTTGGTTTCCGCGGCACACAGATCCGTGAAATCCTTGAAGAGTCTGGCATTGTTGCCCGCATTCAGCAGCAACTGCACGTCGGTGCGTGCCGCGACCAGCGCGCGTGCGGCTTCCAGAACGCCTTTCCCAAGGCCCGAGCCACCCCCCGTGACGAGCACCGTGAAGCGCTCCTGAAGGTTCAGGTCTCGCCGGGCCTGTCGTCTGACCAGCCTGCCGCCCACCGCTATGGGGGGACGCACGAGGGAGACCCTCCCGCTTTCCACACCACAGCGCACGGCCGTGGCATAGCTGCCGGAATCGGGCACAATGTGCTTCTCGATCGACCCCTGGAACCAAATTCGGTTGACCTTCCCGGCGTCCGTGACGAAGGAGACGACGGGCGCCTCGCCTTTCTCTCCCAGGAGAAATCCGAGCAGCGAGAAGGTCGAAACGAAGGAGTCCACGGGCCCGATGGAATTCAGCCAGGCCTTGAAACGCCGACCGAACACGATACTGACGATTCTGGACACGCCGGTCGGGTGGCGGTCCGCCAGCCGGTAAAGAGCGAGATGGACGGCCCCACCTCTCCAGTTGACCGCGAACCGGTAAAACCGACTCAGCACTCGGGTCAGCGGGAAGAGGGAATACAGGGTCTCCGAAGGGTCGTACACCACGGCTTGGATGCCGTCCCTCCGCAGAACGCTCGCGATGACGTGGGCAGCCGCCGTGTGACCGTTCCCGAGCGGCAGGGTCACAACGGCTACCCGCCGGGGCCTGGGCGCCGGTCCACCCATCTTCACACTCCCGCGCGTCGACGACGGAGGAACGTGCGGGCTCCCGTCGTGTGGAGGCCGGAGCGTATCCAACGACATGGCCGGGCATCAACGGTGCACGGCCTTCCCCGCGCAGGTTCCCTGCGGTGACGCCCCGGCCGCGGCCCTCGTGATGCGGGCCGAGCCGTGGATGGGAACACTGGGGTCATGGCGAACAAGGCACTGCTGGAGGGCGGCCCGGACGATCTGCCGGACCGGATCGTCGCGGTCACCACTCCCGGCGAAGACCTGAAGATCCCGCACCGCGGCGGGTACGAGCACTTCAAGATGACGTCGCGGCACGGGAGCGGCCCGGAGGGACAGCTGCCGGTCTACGAGTGGTGGGAACGCACGGAGATCGCCGAATGAGGGCTCAACCGCGGTAGGCCTCCAACAGCCGCAGCCAGATCTCGCTGATCGTCGGGAAGGCCGGCACCGCGTGCCACAGCCGCGCGATCGGCACCTCCGCCGCGACCGCGATGGTGGCCGCGTGGAGCAGCTCTGCGGCGCCCGGGCCGACGAAGGTGGCCCCGAGCAGGATCTCGCGGTCGAGGTCGACGACCATCCGGGCCCGGCCGCGGTAGCCGTCGGCGTACAGCCCGGCGCCGGAGACCTTGGACAGGTCGTAGTCGACGGCGCGCACCCGGTGGCCGGCCCGTTCGGCCTCGGCCAGGGTGAGGCCCACCGCGGCGGCCTCCGGGTCGGTGAAGACCGCCTGCGGGAGGGCGCGGTTGTCGGCGGTCGCCGTGTGGGCGCCCCACGGGCCGGTGTCCAACGGGGTGCCGGCGGCGCGGGCGGCGATGGCCGCGCCCGCGATCCGCGCCTGGTACTTGCCCTGATGGGTGAGGAGTGCGCGGTGGTTGACGTCCCCGACGGCGTACAGCCAGTCGTGCCCGGGCACCCGGCAGGTGTCGTCGACCCCGATCCACTCCCCGGCCGGCAGGCCGACGGTGTCCAGCCCGATGTCCTCGGTCCGCGGTGAACGGCCCGTCGCCATCAGCAGTTCGTCGCCCTCCAGGATCTCGCCGCCCTCCAGCACGACCTCGACGGGGCCGGTGGAGCCGTCCCGTACGACTGCCTCGACGGCCACACCCGTACGGACCACCGCGCCGGCCTCGCGCAGCGCCTCGGCGACCAGCTCTCCGGCGAAGGGCTCCATCCGCGGCAGCAGCCGTGAGCCGCGTACGAGCACGGTGACCTGCGATCCGAGGGCCTGCCAGGCGGTGGCCATCTCGGCGGCCACCACCGAGCCGCCCACGATCAGCAGCCGGCCGGGGGCCTCCTGCGCGGAGGTCGCCTCGCGGCTGGTCCAGGGGCGGGCCCCGGCGATCCCGGGCAGGTCGGGGATCACGGCCCGGGTGCCGGTGGCGACGACCACCGCGTGCCGGGCCGACAGCACGTGGTGCTCGCCCTCGGGGCTGGTGACGGCGACCTTGCGGACCCCGTAGAGGCGGCCGTGGCCCCGGTACACGTGGGCGCCGATGGAGTCGAGCCAGTCGATCTGGCCCTGATCCTTCCAGTCACCGACCCAGTAGTCGCGGTGCGCGAACACCGCCGCGCTGTCCAGGGGTCCCTCGACGGCCGCCGCCAGCCCCGGCACCCGGCGGGCGTCGGCCCGCGCCAGCACCGGGCGCAGCAGGGCCTTGCTCGGGACGCACGCCCAGTACGAGCACTCGCCGCCGACCAGTTCGCTCTCCACCAGCGCCGTGCTCAGCCCGGCGGCGCGGGTCCGGTCGACGATGTTCTCGCCGGCCGGCCCCCCGCCGAGCACCACGACGTCGTACTCCACGGGTTCAGTCATACGGACCAGTGTCGCCGCTGGTCCGCGGCCGCGTCACGTACTCAGGCCTCCGGCGTGCCGGGGTCCTGGGCGCCGGGGTTCTGCCCGCCCTCCTGCGTGGCGGCGATCTTGGCGCGGACCTCGTCCATGTCGAGCGCGCGGGCCTGCCCGATGAGGTCCGTCAGGGCCGCCTCCGGCAGGGCGCCCGGCTGGGCGAAGATGGCCACCTGGTCGCGGACGATCATGAGCGTGGGAATCGAGGTGATCTGGAACGCGCCCGCCAGCTCCTGCTGCGCCTCGGTGTCGACCTTGGCGAAGACCAGGTCGGGGTGGGCCTCCGAGACCTTGTCGTAGACCGGGGCGAACTGCAGGCACGGCCGACACCAGCCCGCCCAGAAGTCGATCAGTACGAACGGGTTCTCGCTGACCGTCTGGTCGAAGTTTTCCTTGGTGAGCTCGACTGTAGCCACGGTTTCCAGACCTCCTGATTGAGCCGTCTGATCCTTGAACGAACAACCTGCCGCGGAGATTCCTCGGACAGGGTCTAGAGAGCCTGCGGGCCTACGCGCCCAGGGGCCTAGTGCTGTGGCCGGAAAGGTTTGCCGGGTCGCGGCGTCCGGTGCCATGGGGCTTCCCCAGGCCCGCAGGGCCTAGGGGACACATCGCAAGGCGGAGGACCGCGGCTCGTACTGGACGTACCGGCGCGGTCCGACAACGCGGCGAGGTGCCGTGCCGGGGGCCGCGACCCGGTGAACCTTGCCGGTCACAGCACTAGAAGGGGTGGCCGGCGGGCGTGGCGCGGGACGTCGTCCAGCGCAGCTCGGTGAAGGCGTCCAGGTTGGCCTCGCCGCCGAAACGGGCTCCGGTGCCGGAGACGCCGACCCCGCCGAACGGGGCGACCGCCTCGTCGTTGACCGTCTGGTCGTTGATGTGCGCGATCCCGGTCGGGATCCGCCCGGCCAGGTCGAGCCCGCGCGCCGCGTCCCGGGTCACGATCCCGAGGGAGAGGCCGTACGGGCCCGCCGACGCCAGCTTCACCGCCTCCTCCTCCGTCGCGAAGGACCGTACGGGCGCGACCGGGCCGAAGACCTCCTCGGCGTAGGCGGGGGTGTCGGCATCGACGCCCGCCAGTACGGTCGGCCGGTAGAAGAGGTCCCGGTGCGTGCCCCCGGCGAGGAGCTTGGCCCCCTGGGCGGTACTGGCCTCCACCAGGGCGTGTACGCGCTCCAGCTGGCCCCGGTCGATCAGCGGGCCCAGGTGGACCGGCTCGCGGTACGGGTCCCCCACCGCCAGCTCCTCGGCGCGCACGGCGAGCCGCTCGACGTACTCGTCGTAGAGCGATGCGTGGACGAGGTGGCGCCCGGCGGTCATGCAGATCTGGCCCTGGTGGAAGAAGGAGCCCCAGGAGGCTTGGGCGACGGCGGCCTCGACGTCGGCGTCGCGGAGCACGACGAGTGCGGAGTTTCCGCCCAACTCCAGGTGGGCGCGGGTCAGGTGACGACCCGCCAGCTCGCCGACGGACCGGCCGGCGGCGGTGGACCCGGTGAAGGACACCACGCGGACCAGCGGGTCGGCGACCACCGCGGCGCCCGTCTCGGGCCCGCCGGGCAGGACGTGCAGCAGCCCGCCGGGCAGTCCGGCGGCGGCGAAGACCGCGGCGAGGGCGAGTCCGCCGCAGACGGCGGTGCGCCGGTCCGGCTTCAGCAGCACCGCGTTGCCGAGTGCCAGGGCCGGTGCGACCGAGCGGATCGCCAGGATCAGCGGGGCGTTGAACGGGGTCACGACCCCGACGACCCCGGCCGGGACCCGGCGGGTGAAGGACAGCCGGGGCGCCTCGCTGGGCAGCACCTGGCCGGTCGGGCGCGAGGCCAGCGCGGCCGCCTCGTAGCACTCCTGCGCGGCGACGTGCAGCTCGAAGTCGGCCTTGCCGGGTATCGAGCCGGACTCGCGGACCAGCCATTCCCGCAGCTCGTCGGCGTGGGTGGCGAACAGGTCCCCGGCGCGGCGCAGCACCGCAGCCCGCTCCAGGTGGGTGGCGCGCGCCCAGTCGTGCTGCGCGGCGCGGGCCCGTACGGCGGCCTCCGCGACATCGGCGGGGGCGGCGAGAGCGAGGGTGGCGAGGGTGTGGCCGGTGGCGGGTTCGACGACCGGGGCGGCGCCGCCGGTGAGGGTGGGTCCGTCCTGCCAGAGCGTCGGGTCGAGGAGCGGCATGGCGCGGGGCCTCCGGGTGGGGATGGGCGGGCTGCGGGGCGGTGAAACACCCCCCGAGGGGTGGCAGCACGCGCCATCGTGCCAGACCCGGGGCGCCACTTCTGTTCAGTTATTGGGCAGTTGGGCATGGGTGGTGACCGGAAACGATCGACACCCCGGCGGTGGGGGCGGGTTCAGCGCTCCAGGACGAGCGCGATGCCCTGACCGACGCCGATGCACAGGGCCGCCATGCCCGTCCCCGAGCCCGCCGCCGCCAGCTGGTGCGCGACCGAGCCGGCCAGCCGGGCGCCGGAGGCACCGAGCGGGTGGCCGATCGCGATGGCGCCACCGCGCGGGTTGACCACGGTCGGGTCGAGCTCCGGCCAGGCCGCCAGGCAGCCCAACGCCTGTGCGGCGAAAGCCTCGTTGAGTTCGAAGGTGGTGAGGTCGCCGAGACCGCGGCCGGCCTTGGCCAGCGCCCGCTGGACGGCGTCGACGGGACCCAGGCCGAAGAACTGGGGCTCGATCCCGGTGACGGCGGAGGCGCTGATCCGGGCGAGCGGCTCCCGGCCGGTGGCGGCCAGCCCCGCTTCGTCCGTCAACAGCAGGGCGGCGGCGCCGTCGTTGAGCGGCGAGGCGTTGCCGGCCGTGACCGTGCCCCGGCCGTCCGTCCGGAACGCGGGCTTGAGCTTGGCCAGCGCCTCGGGCGTGGAACCCTCCCGGATGCACTCGTCCCGCACCAGGTCCACGCCCGCGTACGGCACGACCTCGTCGTCGTACAGCCCGGCGGCCCAGGCGGCCGCGGCCTTGCGGTGGCTCTCCAGCGCGAAGGCGTCCTGCGCCTCGCGGGTGATGCCGTACTTGTCCGCCACCAGCTCGGCGCCCTCACCGAGCGAGCCGGTCCACTCCGCGGGCATGCGCGGGTTGGTCATCCGCCAGCCGAGGGTGGTGGACCACATCTGCTGGTGCCCGGCGGGGAAGGTCCGTTCGGGCTTCTGGACGACCCAGGGGGCACGGCTCATCGACTCGACGCCGCCCGCGATGGCCACGGAGGCGTCGCCGAGGGCGATCGCGCGCGCGGCCTGGACCACGGCTTCGAGGCCGGACCCGCAGAGCCGGTTGACGGTGACCCCGGGGACGCTCACGGGCAGCCCCGCCAACAGCACCGCCATGCGGGCCACGTCCCGGTTGTCCTCGCCCGCGCCGTTGGCGTCGCCGAACACGACGTCGTCGATACGCGCCGGATCGAGGTCGGGCGTACGGTCCACCAGAGCGCGCACCACGTGCGCGGCCAGGTCGTCCGGCCGGACCCCTGCGAGGGCACCGCCGAACTTGCCGATCGGGGTGCGGACGGCGTCGACGACGTAGACGTCGCGGACGGTGCGGATGCTCATGGCGGCTCTCCTGGGCGGATCCGTACGGGCGGCGGCGCATCGGTGCCGGTGTGGGCACGTGGACACGCCACCGGGTGCGCCCGGTGGGGCGCGCCCGCAGTCTCCTTCCGCACGTCACCGCCTGTCAACGGCCCCCGGGGAAGCACCGGGCACCGCCGCGCACCATCAGGTCGACTCCCGGTGGATGGCGACGGCCGCGATCAGGTCGTGCCGCTCCGTGGCCTCGGACGGCTCGCGCACCGCGTGGTCCACCAGCGACGCCAGGTGGTCACCGGTCGGCATCTCTATCTGCACCGTGCTCAGCCGGGGCCGCAGGAGCCGCCCGAGGAGCAGGTCGTCGGCGCCGATGACGGCGACGTCCTCGGGGACGCGCAGCCCCTCGTCCTGCAAGGCCCTCATCAGCAGCATCGCGTACTCGTCGTTGTACGCGAAGACCGCGTCCAGCCCGAGCCCTCGCCAGCGGGCCGCGAGCGCGGCCGCCGATTCCTCGGAGTAGGCCAGCGGGAGGGGCTGGACCTCGGCGCCCGCCACCGTACGGGCTCCCGCCAGCCGGGGTGCGGAGAACAGCTCCAGCCCCTCCTCCTGCGGGACGACCACACCGATCCGGCGCCGGCCCCGCTCGACCAGGTGGGCGGCGGCCCGGGCGCCGACCTCCTGCTGGTCCACGACCAGCGCGTGGGCCCCCGGTACGCCGACCGGGCCCATGGTGATCACCGCGCGGGCCCCGGCCCGCTTGAGGGTGGCGACGTTGTGCGCGGAGAGCGGGATCTCGCCCAGGGAGATCACCGCCACCGGACGCAGCTCCGCCCACGCGCGCACGGCCTCGTCGCCGCTGAGCCCCAGGCTCCCGTACTGGACCACGGTGTAGTCGAGGCGGCGCAGCGCCCACTGGAGTTCGTTGAGGAAGGTGCTGTAGAGCGGCCCGATCGGCGCGTTCGGGGTGGGCAGCAGCACGATCCGGGTCCGGCCGGCGCGCAGACTGCGGGCGGCCGCGTGCGGGACGTACCCCAGCTCTTCGGCGGCCTCGCGGACCTTGCGGCGGGTCGGCTCGCTGATGCGTACGGCCTCCGCGTTGTTCAGCACGTACGAGACCGTCGCGCGCGATACGCCCGCGAGGCGGGCCACGTCCGCGCTGGTCGGGACGGGGAGTGGCGGCGTGGGCGGTCCGGGGGCCGGGGTCGGCGGCTTCGGCGCTTTCGATGACTGAGACATTGCCGTGGCATCTTTCCAGACCGGTTGGGCCCGGGGGCTAGCGGATGGCCTGAAAGGAATGCTACACAGTGCTTACACGAGTCATTGACACGTGTAAGCACAGCGTCACATCCTTCGCCTGCGGTTGTGACATCCCACGTGCCGCCCCACATGTCGCCGCACGTGCCCAGCCGTGCCGCCGCCCTGTCGCACTCGTCGCACCCCGCCACCGCGACAGGGCGGCGCGCACCCCTCGCCCGCACCCCATCGGCCCCTGACCCGCCAGCGCCACGTACGCGCTCTACGTCGGCGGCCGGCGTCCTGCTCGCGCTCCAGCTCGAGGACATCGAGCCGGCGGACAAGGTGGCGAACTTCGGCCTGATCGCGGGGGTCTCGGCGATCTTCGCCACGGTCTTCAAGCGCTGACCGCCGCTGCGCGTCACCGGTCCGGACCACCGCAATGCGCCGTCCACAGAACACCGTCGAGAAAGGCACCAGCATGCAGCTGCACACCCGGACCTGGGGCGAGGGCGACCGCGTCGCCCTCCTGATCCACGGCATCATGGCCGATCACCGGACCTGGCGCCGGGTCGGCCCCGCCCTTGCCGACCGCGGCTACCGCGTCATCGCCGTGGACCTGCGGGGCCACGGGGCCAGTGGCCGCGGTGAGTACAGCCCCGAGCTCTACGCGGACGACGTGGTCGAGACGCTTCCGGCGGGCGCCGAACTCGTCATCGGCCACTCGCTCGGCGGCCTGACGCTGTCGCTGGCCGTGGACCGGCTGAAGCCGCGGCGGGCAGTGTTCTCCGACCCCGCGTGGTACCTCGCCGGCCCCGCGGAGGGCTTCGGGCCGGAGGCGCTGGCCCGGTTCAAGTCGGCGTCCAGGGAGCAGATCCAGGCGATGAGCCCGCGCTGGGAGGAGGCGGACGTGGACATCGAGCTGGAGACCCTGGCGGTGTGGGACGAAGCGACCGCGCTGAGCCTCGCCCCGCTGCTCGGCGCCGACCTGATGCCGGCCGCGCCGGTGGTCCCCTCCCTCGTGCAACTGGCCGACCCGAGTGCCCTGATCACGCCGGAGCGGGCGCGGACGCTCAAGAGCCGCGGTTTCGAGGTGCGTTCGGTACCCGGGGCCGGACACACCGTCCACCGCGACGACTTCGACGGATTCGCGGCCTCCCTGGAGGGATGGATCTAGTCAGGCCGACCACTCCCCCTTACCGTCTTACTACCGATCGGTAACGGGGAGTGGTTCGCGATGTCGGATTCTTCGGTTTCTTCAGCTTCAGCACACACAACAGCTGCCACAGCGACGGCCACGGCGCCGGCCGGCCTGGTCGAGATGGCCGCCGCGCTCGCCGAAGGCAGCGTGTCCTCCCGGCAGTTGACCGAGCAGGCGCTGCTCCGCATCGCGGCGGCGCAGCCCGAGCTCAACGCGTTTCGCACCGTACGCGCCGACGCCGCGCTCGCGGAGGCGGACGCGGCGGACCGCCGGCTGGCCGCGGGCGAGCGGCTGCCCCTGCTGGGCGTACCGCTCGCGGTCAAGGACGACATGGACGTGACCGGGGAGCCGACCGCCTTCGGCTGCGCCGGGGCCTTCCCCCCGAAGGCCGCGGACAGCGAGGCGGTACGAAGGCTGCGCGCGGCCGGCGCGGTGATCGTCGGCAAGACCCAGTCGCCGGAGCTGGGCCAGTGGCCCTTCACCGAGGGCGAGGCCTTCGGCGAGACCCGCAATCCGTGGAACCCGGCCTACACGCCCGGCGGCTCCTCCGGCGGTTCGGCGGCCGCGGTGGCGGCGGGCCTGGTCCCGGCGGCGCTGGGGTCGGACGGCGGCGGGTCGGTACGGATCCCCGCGGCCTGGACCCACCTGATCGGCGTGAAACCGCAGCGCGGGCGCATCTCCACCTGGCCGGAGCCCGAGCCCTTCCACGGGCTGACGGTCAACGGCGTGCTGGCCCGCAGCGTCGCCGACGCGGCGCTCCTGCTGGACGCGGCGAGCGGCCCGCACCCCAAGGACGTGCACCGCCCGGCCCGGATCTCGGCGGTCGAGGCGGCCGCGCGCGCGCCGCGCCGGCTGCGGATCGCGCTCTCCTTCGGGATGGCCTTCACGGCGACGCCCAAGTCCCTTGACCCTCAGGTCCGTTCCGCGGTGGAGCGGCTGGCCGGGCGGCTGGAGTCGCTCGGGCACGAGGTGGTCCCGGAGGATCCGCGGTACGGCCCGATCGGCCTGACCTTCGTACCCCGCGCGACGAGTGGCGTACGGGACCTGGCGGCGCGGGTACCGGACCCGGCGCTGCTGGACCCGCGCACGCACGAGGCGGTACGGACCGGCCGCATGCTGGGCGGACTGGCCCTGCGGGTCTCCCGCCGGGCGGAGGCGGGGCTCCGGCGGCGGGTCGGCGAGATCTTCGACCGCTTCGACGTGGTCCTGACCCCGACGACGGCCACACCGCCGCTGCGGATCGGAGCGCTGGCCGGCCTGGGAGCCATGGCCACGGACCGGGCGATGATCGCCGCCTGCCCGTACGCCTGGACGTGGAACGTCCTGGGCTGGCCGGGGGTGAACGTCCCGGCGGGTCTGACGGCCGACGGGCTGCCGATGGGGGCCCAGCTGCTGGGCCCGGCGGACTCGGAGCCGCTGCTGCTGGGGCTGGCCGCGCAGGTGGAGGCGGCGGAGGGGTGGGCGTCAGTACGTCCGGGGCACTGAGAAGAACTCGACAAACACCATTGAGGAAGGCCGACCTCCCGGCGGGTTCCCTTCAGGAACCCACTACGGGCCTACATGTGCGGACGATCACGACGGAAGGTTGCCGGGATGTCGTTGGACGCAGGGGGTGGAGCCGGAGCCGCACCGAGGGTCGGCACCAACGTCCGCTTGAGGTAGTCGATGTGCCGGTCCAAGTGCTCCCATCGCCGGACGTCCTCGGGGTCCCACATGGGAAACCCCCAGGTCTGCTCCAGCCCTCGCCGGACCCACCCCACGTAGCCCCGTACGGCGTCCCGGCGCTCCGCCACCTTCTCGAAGCGCAGTGCCTGCGCTTCGTTGCCGCGGTGCCTGGCCACGGCGGACAGCAGATCAGTGACCGCGTAGAAGGAGAGGCAAGCGTCGGTGGCGTGGTTGACGCAGCGCCACAGCACCTCGAGTTCTTGCCGGGCCTTTTCTTGCCTGCGCCTTTTCCCGGGCATGCGCGACGGCCGCGAGAACGGCTTGCTCTTCTTCAATGCCGCGAAGTCCGGAATGCGCGGATCGTCACCCTCACGAACGATCAGGGTGTTCATCGCCAGAACGAATGCGCCGCAGTCCGCCTCGACTTCACGTCGGGTCTCCTCCGGAAAATCCCTCAAGAAGCTGTCTGGCGGGAGACTGGAAGAACGGTCCTCGGAACCGAAGTGGTTGAGCGTGATGTGCGTGAACTCATGCGCCAGCAGAAACGTCTGGCAGGCGGCGTGCGTGGTATTGGCTTCCAGAAGTGCGGCGTCGCCTTCCTCGCTCCCGTCACTGGTCGTCGGGAGGATCGACATCGGCGCCGTCAGGCGCCCGTCACTCGACTCCCAGACGGTGAGGTATGACGCCATCGCCTGGTCCAGCAGCCGCACGGCGTCCCTGCTCGGCCCGTACTTCTTGAAGTAGGCCTCCAGGGAACCCAGGTCGGTTGGTGTCTCTTCGCCTGCTTGGTACGAGTGGTAAAGGGCAGCCAGCGCCCACGAGACGGTCGCCATGAGGTCGCTCGCGAAGGCGGACAGGGCAACGACGTAGCCTTGTCGGCCACCGCGGGTCGGGTGCTCGAACACCTGGCACTCCAGGGCGGAGGAGGCCAGGACGAACGCCTCCAGCCGGCCTGCCATCTCCTGCGCCTTGCCGAATCCGTGCGGTGTCCCGCTCTCGCCCGGTGTGACCGCCCATGCGAGGAGAAGCCCGTCCAAGAGGCCGCGGGTACGCTCGTTGTACTCGACGTACCGCGACCAGTCCCGCAGCCACTCACTGTCCGGGTTGGCGGCTCGGATGAACTTCCTGTCCGCGAAGACGCGAGCCAGCTCGATCGCCTCAGCCGCGAGGCCGGCATCTTGGTGGTCCGCAAAGAGCCGACTGCGGTTGTACGGGAGCTCAGACACCAGGACCACTCGGCGAAGCCTGCGGGTCCTGGGCTCGGGCACCGACGGCCCCGGCAATGGCCTGTCCCAAACCCTCCGCTTCGCGGACTTCGATCTGCCCGTCCGGGTTGCGAATGACGACCAGGCCGCGCGGCAAGGACCCGTCGGCTTTGACGACGAGACCGTCCGATCCCAACGCGTCGATCAAGATCCCGCGCTTGAACTGCCGGCGAAGACTCACGATGAGGTGGGTGATCGCCGTCAGCGATGCCGACCCCGCGATGAGGACGTCACCCAGCGGAACGCTGCCGTGGGCCCGGATCGTTCTGTGCCTCACCGCCGCGGTTGCGAGAACGGCCTCTGCTTCTGCCGTCTCGCCCAGCGCCGCATCCGTGAACAGATGGAACCGAACCTCGCCCTCCAGCACCACCAAGGCCCCCCTTGCCCGTCATCGGTGGCTACTACGTACCCCTCACGACCCGAGGAAAACGGCGCGCCGTCCTCACATCCACACCGCGCGACAGGGGGCCCCAAGACCCAGTAATCTCCGCCGAATGACGGCACTTTCGCATCACAGCAACGGTCACATCGAGCAGCCCGGACGCGACGGGGACACCGCCACCGTCGAGGCCGATCCGCACGTCATCGGGCCGGTGCGGACCGAGTACGCGCCCGACCCGGACGGGGATCCCGATCCCGGCGAGATCGTGTGGACCTGGGTCCCCTTCGAGGAGAACGACGGCCGCGGCAAGGACCGGCCGGTACTGGTCGTGGCGCGGGAAGCGGGCGGGCGGACCCTGCTCGCCGTGCAGCTGTCCAGCAAGCGGCACGACCACGACCGGGAGTGGGTGCCGATCGGCACGGGTCCGTGGGACAACGCCGGGCGGGAGTCCTGGGTGGACGTCGACCGGGTACTGCGGGTGCACGAGTCGGGGATGCGGCGCGAGGCCTGCGCGCTGGACCGGGGGCGCTTCCAGCTGGTGGTCGACCGGCTGCGCGAGCGCTACGGCTGGCGGTAGCCGGTAGCCGACAGCCGACAGCCAGTCGGGGGCAGGGGGACCGCCGGGCGCGGCCACCCGGACGGCCGCGCCTCAGGTCCCGAAGTCCGCGAAGGCCCGCTCGAAGGCCTCCCGCGTTTCGGGCTTGCGGTCCAGGATCCCGAACACCACCTGTTCGAACACCCCCGCGAAGCGGCCCGCCAGCAGTCCCCGGAAGGCCTCCGCCACCTCCGCCGGGCTGTTCTGGAACACCCCGCAGCCCCAGGCGCCCAGCACCAGCTGCCGGTAGCCGTGCAGCGCGGCCACCTCCAGTACGAGCTCCGCGCGCCGGACCAGCGCCCCGGGGATCTCGGCGACCCGGTCCGGCTCCTGGCGCCGGATCGTGCCCGCGTTCGGGGCGGGTGAGGTGAGGAAGCCGGCCCGGAAGGGGGTCTCCAGCAGCTCACCCCGGTCGTCGCGGAAGACGGGGACCCCGGGCGAGTGAATCACCCGGTCGGTGTAGAAGGTGCTGCGCTCCGCGCGGTGCACCTCGTAGTACTCCGGGGCCTGGAGCAGGGTCTCGTACAGGGCCGAGGCGCGGCACAGCGCCTCCTCCTGGGCCTTGGCCCCGCGGACGTAGCCGCCCCCGGGATTCCGGGCCGACGCGAAGTTCAGGACCGCCACCCGGGCCGCCCCCTCGGGTTGCTCCGGGCCGTCCACGGCGAGCCTGCGCGCCGCGACCGTGCTGCTCTCCCCGGTGACCTCGACGGCCGTCCGGGTGCGCCCACGGACGACCTCTTCGTCTGGAATGACCCGGTTTGGTCCATATATCCTGGTTCCTGCCTTGGCCTCCGCCAGGGCGGCGGCAAGCGGGACCTGCCGTCCGGACCGCGTCCGGTAGCCGCCGGACGCCAGGATCTCCGCGTTCTCCCGCGCGATCTCGCGCAATCTGCTGCTCACGGGCCCATCCTCGGCACTCCTCCCTCCGGCGGCAAAGGAATTTGTGTTCGACGGTTCGAGGGACGGGTAGGCACGGGTGATGTCATCGCCGACGACAGGAGACGAGGACCCGGTCATGCCACAGGATTCACCTGCTTCATCTGCTTCCCCCGCTCCCCCTGCGACTTCCACGATCACCGAGCCCGAGGCCGAGGCGCTGATCCACGGCATCTGTTTCAAGACGGGCCCGCCCCGACTGATCGGCGCCGAGCTCGAATGGCTGGTCCTGGACGCCGAGCGGCCCGAGCAGCCCCTGTCCCCCGAGCGGCTGCGAGCGGCGCACACCGCCGCCCGCGCACTGCCCCTGCACTCCCGGCTGACCGTCGAACCGGGCGGTCAGCTCGAACTCAGCTCGGTCCCGGCCGCCTCCCTCGCCGGATGCGTGGACGGCCTGCAGGGCGATCTCACCGCCGTACGCACCGCCCTGCTCGCGCAGGGGCTGGTCCTGCGCGGCCTCGGCCGCGATCCCCGCCTGCCGTACCGCCGGCTGCTCAGCAGCCCGCGCTACGACGCGATGGAGGCCTACCTCGACCGCACCGGCCCGGCCGGCCGCGCCATGATGTGCGGCTCCGCCTCCGTCCAGGTCTGCGTGGACGCCGGGCACGAGGAACCGGGCGCACTCGGCCACGGCCGGCGCTGGCGGCTGGCACACCTGCTGGGCGCGGTCCTCGTGGCCGCCTTCGCCAACTCCCCCGCGCACGAGGGCCCGTACGCCGGCTGGCGCTGCGCCCGCCAGGGGATCTGGAGCGACCTGGACACCCGGCGCTCGCTCGCCCCGCCGCTGGACGCCGATCCGCGGTCCGGGTGGACGCGGCAGGCCTTGGACACCGAGGTGATGTGCGTACGGTCGTACGACGGGGGGCCGTGGGAGGTCCCGCGCGGTACGACCTTCCGCGACTGGCTGCGCGCGGGCGACGGCCCGGGCCTGCGCGCGCCCACCGCCGAGGACCTCGACTACCACCTGACCACGCTGTTCCCGCCCGTACGGCCGCGCGGCCACCTGGAGCTGCGGATGATCGACGCGCAGCCCGGTGACGACGGCTGGCTGGTCCCGGTGGCCGTCGTGCACGCACTGTTCGACGATCCGGAGGCCGCCGAGACCGCGTACCGGGTGACCAAGGCGCTGGCCGACGCCTACGGCACGCAGCCCGCGCCCCGCAATCCGCTCTGGCGGTCCGCCGCCCGCCACGGTCTGCGCCACCAGGAGCTGCGGACGGCCGCGACGGCCTGTTTCCTGGCCGCGGCCGAGGCCCTGCCCCGGCTCGGCGCGAGCGCGCACGTCCAGGACACGGTGGGCGCCTTCACCGAACGTTTCGTCCTGCGCGGCCGATGTCCGGCCGACGAGCAGGACCAACAGCAGTTCACCGGGAAGGAGGCCCGACGGTGACGACGCAACCCACGCAGTCCACGGAAGACCTTCGCGAGCGGGCCGCGGCCGCCCTGACCACGGCGCGGGCGCGCACGGCCGCGCTCACCGACGCGGTGACCGACCCCGAACTGACCGCCCAGCACTCCCCGCTCATGTCCCCGCTCGTCTGGGACCTGGCGCACATCGGGAACATGGAGGAGCTCTGGCTGCTGCGCAACGTCGCGGGACACGAGGCCATGCGCCCCGAGATCGACCCGCTCTACGACGCCTTCGAGCGTCCCCGCGCCGAGCGGCCGAAGTTGCCGCTGCTGGGGCCCGAGGAGGCCCGCAAGTACGCGGCCGAGGTGCGCGGTCGCGTCTTCGACCTGCTGGAGCGCACCCCCCTCGAGGGGACGGCGCTGCTGGACTCCGGCTACGTCTTCGGGATGATCGCCCAGCACGAGCAGCAGCACGACGAGACCATGCTGATCACCCATCAGCTCCGCAGGGGCGCGCCCGTGCTGGCCGCCCCGGACCCGTCGCCGCCGCGCGGTCCGGCTCCGACGGCCCCCGAAGTCCTCGTGCCGGGCGGGCCGTTCACCATGGGCACCTCGGTCGAGCCGTGGTCGCTGGACAACGAACGCCCCGCGCACGAGCGGGAGGTGGCACCGTTCTGGATCGACACGGCGCCCGTGACCTGCGCCGACTTCCAGGAGTTCATGGCGGACGACGGCTACCGCGAGCGCCGCTGGTGGGCCCCGGAGGGCTGGGAGCAGATACGGGCCCACTCCATCGAGGCCCCGCTGTTCTGGCACGCGGAGGGCAGCCAGTGGGTGCGCCGCCGCTTCGGGGCGATCGAACCGGTGCCGGACGACGAGCCGGTGCTGCACGTCAGCTGGTACGAGGCGGACGCCTACGCCCGCTGGGCGGACCGGCGGCTGCCCACGGAGGCGGAGTGGGAGAAGGCGGCCCGCTTTGATCCGAAGACCGGCCGCTCGACCCGCTACCCGTGGGGTGACGCGGACCCGACGCCCGCCCACGCCAATCTGGGGCAGCGCCATCTGCGCCCCGCCCGAGCGGGCAGCTACCCGGCCGGGGCCTCCCCGCTCGGGGTGCGCCAGCTGATCGGCGACGTGTGGGAGTGGACGGCCTCCGACTTCCTGCCGTACCCGGGTTTCCGGCCCTTCCCGTACCGGGAGTACTCGGAGGTGTTCTTCGGCCCGGAGCACAAGGTGCTGCGCGGCGGCTCCTTCGCGGTGGACCCGGTGGCCTGCCGGGGCACCTTCCGCAACTGGGACCTCCCGGTGCGGCGGCAGATCTTCTCCGGCTTCCGGACCGCGAGGGATGCCTGATGTGCCGTCATCTCGCCTATTTGGGCCCGGTGGTGGCGCTCGGGCGGCTGCTGAGCGAGCCGGAGCACTCACTGGTGCGCCAGTCCTGGGAGCCGCGCCGCCAGCGCAGCGGCACGGTCAACGCCGACGGCTTCGGCATCGGCTGGTACGCGGAGGGCGACCCGGTTCCGGCCCGCTACCGGCGGGCCGGGCCGATCTGGGCCGACCTCTCCTTCACCGATCTCGCCCGGGTGGTGCGCAGCGGGGCCGCGCTGGCCGCCGTACGGGACGCCACGCAGCCGGGGGCCGACGGGGAGGCGGCGGCCGCGCCCTTCGCGGAGGGGCCGTGGCTGTTCAGCCACAACGGCGCGATACGGAACTGGCCGCACTCGGCGGCCCCGCTCGCCGCCGGGCTGCCGCCCGAGGAACTGCTCCGGCTGGCCGCGCGCACCGATTCGGCGCTGGTCTGGGCGCTGGTCCTGCGCCGGCTGCGGGCCGGTGACGACCTGGGCACGGCGCTCGCCGAACCGGTCCGGGAGCTGGCCGCGGCCGCGCCCGGGTCCCGGCTGAACCTGCTGCTGACGGACGGTGTCGCCATCGCCGCGACGGCCTGGGGCGATTCGCTCTGGTACCTGGCCGACGCGGGGGCGCAGCGGACGGTGGTGGCGTCCGAGCCGTACGACGACGACCCCCGATGGTGTGAAGTGCCCGACCGGACCTTGCTGACCGCCACCCGTACGTGGGTCGATCTGACCCCGCTCAAGGAGAACTGCCCGTGACCAGCTTCCAGTTGACCCGGACCCTCGACGAGCACGCCGCGGAGGCGGCGCTGCGTACGGATGTGCTGCGGGGCCTGACGGGCACCCCCAAGGTGCTGCCGCCCAAGTGGTTCTACGACGCGCGGGGCAGTGAACTCTTCGAGGAGATCACCCGCTTGTCCGAGTACTACCCGACGCGGGCCGAGCGGGAGATCCTTTTGGAGCGGGCGCAGGAGATCGCCTCGGCGAGCGGCGCCCGCACCCTGGTGGAGCTGGGCTCCGGCTCCTCGGAGAAGACCCGGCACCTGATCGAGGCGATGCCCGCCCTGGACATGTACGTGCCGGTGGACGTGAGCGAGAGCGCCCTGCGGGGGGCGGCCGAGACGCTGTTCGCGGAGCATCCGGGGCTGCGGGTGCACGCCTTGCTGGCGGATTTCACCAGCGCGCTGCACCTGCCGGACTCCCCCGGTCCCCGGTTGGTGGTGTTCCTGGGCGGCACGATCGGGAACCTGCTACCGCCGGAGCGGGCGGTGTTCCTGGCGGCCGTACGGGCGATGCTGTCGCCCGGGGACGCGCTGCTGATGGGTACGGACCTGGTGAAGGACGAGGCCGTGCTGGTGGCGGCGTACGACGACGCGCGAGGGGTGACGGCCGAGTTCAACAAGAACGTACTGGCCGTCATGAACAGGGAGTTGGACGCGGACTTCCACACCGCCGACTTCGCGCACGTGGCGGTGTGGAACAAGGAGCAGGAGTGGATCGAGATGCGGCTGCGGGCCCGGTCGGAGGTGGTGGTGAAGATCCGGGCCCTGGATCTGGTGGTGCCGTTCGCGGCGGGCGAGGAGATCCTGACGGAGGTTTCCGCGAAGTTCCGTCAGGAGGGCGTGCGGAAGGAACTGGCGTCGGCGGGACTGGAGTTGACCCAGTGGTGGACGGACGCGGCTGGGCGTTTCGCGCTGTCGCTGTCGGAGGTCGGCCCGTCGCCGAGCGGCCCGGCCGGCTGAGCGGCCCGGCCCGACGGACGCGGCCCCGCCGGCGGAGCCGGGTGCGGGTGCGCGGCCCGGGCCTCGGCCGGGGTTGAGGCTCCGGCGACGGCCTCCTGAGCCGCGATCGCGAGGTCCCGCCGGTGCGCGTACCGGCCCGGCGGGATCCGCGGCAGCAGTCTGACCTCGGCCCGCACCCCGCGGGCCCGGGCGATGCGCCACAGCGAGGCGGTCAGCGGGTCGTCCCCGACGAAGGCGGGCGCCCCGGCCGGATTCCCCTCGCAGCTCAGGTACGCGAGCCGTACGGGCTGTACGGGTACCCGGGCGTCCAGAGCCGACTGGAAGGCGGCCCTGCGGAAGGTCCCCCGGGCCCGTCCGCACCAGGTGGAACCCTCGGGGAAGACGGTGACCCGGTCCCCGGCCAGCAGGGCGCGGGTGATCGCCTCGACGGTGGCGGGCAGGGAGCGGATCCGGTCGCGCTCGATGAACAGGGTGCCCGCCTGGTTGGAGAGGCGGCCGAGCACCGGCCAGGTGCGGATGTCGCTCTTGGCCAGCATCCGGCCGGGCAGGGCGGCGCCGACGAGCGGGATGTCCAGCCAGGAGATGTGGTTGGCGACGACGAGGCGGCCGCCGCCGGGGCCCGGGCTTCCGTACACGGTGATCCGTATGCCGAAGGCCCGTACCAGTGCGGTCGACCAGGCCCGCACCACCGTGTGCCGGGGGCCGGCCGGCAGCAGCCTGACCGGCGGGGCACCCAGGATCCCCAGCAGGATCAGGGCCGTGCCCGCGGTGAGCCGGAGCACCGCGTGCGGGACGCTCGCGGTGCTCCCCGCGTGGCCGGCGCAGGCCTCGGGGGTGCAGGGCGAGGTGGGCAGCCAGACGCTCATGCGTTGGGGACGAGCGAGCGGAAGTGCTTCAGGTAGCGCGGGTTGGTGCGGCGCAGGGAGAGCAGCACGTACAGGTCCGCGCAGCCGAACGCGGCGTCGAGGGCGGGTTCGCCGCAGACCCAGGCGCCCAGGCGGAGGTAGCCGCGCAGCAGCGGGGGCAGCTCCATCCGGTCGGGGAAGGTGATGCCCTCGGGGTTCCAGGGGAGGTGCGGGGTGACCCGGTACTCCTCGGGGGCGAGGCTGCGGGTCAGGGCGGTCTCCCGGGTGGCTGCGGCCAGGACCCCGCCGTCGGCGAGCGGTATCGAGCAGCAGCCGGCGAGCCAGTTGTGCCCGGTGCGGTCCATGTAGTGGGCCAGGCCGGCCCAGATCAGGGCGATGACGGCGCCGTTGCGGTGGTCGGGGTGGACGCAGGAGCGGCCGACCTCGACCAGGTCGGGGCGGATGGGGGCGAGGGCGGAGAGGTCGAACTCGCTCTCGGAGTAGAGGCGGCCGGCGACGGCGGCCCGCTCCGGGGGCAGCAGCCGGTAGGTGCCGACGACCTGCTCGGTCTCCTCGTCGACGACGAGGAGGTGGTCGCAGTACGCGTCGAAGGCATCGGAGTCGAGGCCCGGCTCGGGCCCGTCCAGGCGGGCGCCGAGCTCGCCGGCGAAGACCTGGTGGCGCAGCCGCTGGGCGGCGCGCACCTCGGCCTCGTCGCGGGCGATGCGGACGGCGTAGCGGGGGCCGGGGGCCTGCGCGGCGCCCTTGGCCCGGGTGGCCGGGGAAGAGGTGGCGGTGGGGGTGAGGAGGGCGGAGGAGGCGGGGAGGGCGGAGGAGGCGGGAAGGGGGGCGGAGGCGGGGAGCGGGGCGGGGGAAAGGGGGGACGGGGACAGGGGTGCGATGGTCATGGCTGCTCCTGATCCGGGCACGGAGGGCCAGGCCGGCAGGTGCGTGGCCTGGCTCCTTTACTTCTTCCGTGACCGGCTGGATTCGACATGACCGCTCAGCGGCACTTGGATGTGCGGACGCTGAACTCGATGGTGGCTCCTCTCAGCGGTCCGAGCTGAGCACCTTCCCGATCTCGTCGGAGGCTGCCCGGGCCGCCTGCTTGGGGTCCTGACCAGTGAGCACGGCGGTCATGAAGGGCTTGATCGGGTTCTTGGCCTCCACCTCGGCCCAGCGGGCGGACTTGGGGGTGGCCCGGCCCTGGGCTGCGCCGGGTGCCATGGCGGCGGCGCCCTCGTTGCCCTCGACCACGCGCGCCAGGGTGGTCTTGTTCGGGACGTAGCTCATCGTCCGGGCGAGTTCGGTCTGCCACCTCTCGCTGACCAGGGCCGTGATCACGTCCACGGCGCCCTTCCGCTGCTTCGTCCGCTCCGGGATGATCAGGTCGGAGCCGCCGGTGAGGACCGCGCCCACCTTGTCGGAGGTCTTGCCGGGGATCGGGAAGAAGCCGAGCTTGCCCTTGAGTGCGGGGTTGGCCGCTTCGATCTCGGCGACCTGGCCGGGCGGGGCGATGATCTGGGCGACCTCGCCGCGGGCGAAGACCTGTGACTGCGGGGGCGTCTCCTCGTCGGCGCCCTTGGGGCCGTCGCCGAGGGCCTGGAGCTGCTTGTAGAAGTCCATGCCGGCCAGGGCCTTCTCGTCGTCGAGGGTGCCGACCCACTGGCCGCTGGTCTCGACGGCGATGTCGCCGCCCTCGTCCCAGATGAAGCCGGCGAGCACGTACCAGTTCTGGCCCGCGAGGTAGATGCCCTGCTGGTCGCCCTTGTCGAGCTTCTGGGTGGCCTGGATCCACTCCTGGCGGTTCTTGGGCAGGGCCTTGATCCCGGCGTTCGCGAAGAGGTCCTTGTTGTAGATGACCACGCGGTTCGCGGCGTACCACGGGATGCCGTACTGGGCGCCGTTGATGCTCCCCGGGTCGGACAGGCCCTTGAGCCAGTCCTTGCTGCCCCATTCGCGCAGGCCTTCGAGGGTGAGTTCCTCGATGCCGCCGGTCTCGATGTACCGGGCGACCTGGGTGTTGCCGACCTCGATGACGTCGGCGGTCTCCTTGCTCTTGCCTTCGAGGACGGCGTTGACCTTGTCCCCGATGCCCGTCCACTCCTGGATCTTGACCTCAAGGTCGACGCCGGGGTGTTCCTTCTCGAACGACGCGGTGAACTCTCCGATGAAGTCCTCCGAGGCGCTGCCCTTCATCAGCCACAGCGTCACCTTCTGCGGCCCCCCGGCCGAGTCGGCCGGCTGGCTGCAGCCTGTGAGGGCGGTCGCGGCCGCGAGGGCGGTGCACACGGCGAGGTAGCGCATCTTCAAGAGGGTCACCTTCTGGGGGCTCGATCTCAGATGGCTAGAAATTGGCATAGACCAATAGGCCGGTCAAGTGCCTTTCGCTCGGGACTGTTCACGCAAAGTTCGCGGAGCCGGACTTACTGGGGCACCGTAGAACCAGGCAAAAGCCACCCACTGTCGGGAGACCTCCATGTCCAATCACACGTACCGGGTGACCGAGATCGTCGGCACCTCCCACGAGGGCATCGATCAGGCCATCCGCAACGGGATCGCCCGGGCGGGCCAGACCGTGCGCAATCTGGACTGGTTCGAGGTGGTCCAGGTACGCGGCCACATCGAGAACGGGGAGATCGCCCACTTCCAGGTGGGGCTCAAGGTCGGCTTCCGCCTCGACGGCGAGGACTGAGACCCGGAGCACGGCGCGGGCCGGGAGGCGCCCCCGGGCTCAGGTCCGGCCCTCGGCCTCCTGGGCGGTCTTGAGCTCGGGCGCGTCCGCCGCCCAGTCCGCGAGGACCACCCGGAAACCGGCGGCGCGCGCGGCCTGGCACACGAGCTCGTCGTCGTCCACGAGCATCCGCAGCTCCCGGCCGCGGGCGATCCGCTCGAGGACCTCCAGCTTGGTCGTCCGGGCGGGCCGCCGGTCCTGGTTTCCGCGCATCCACAGCCGCCCCTCGGGCAGCCCGTGCCGGGCGAGCCAGTCGACCGTGTCCGCCCGGCACCGCTCGGGACGCCCGGTCAGGTACGCCACCTCGCAGTCCTCGGCGCTCTCCACCGCCAGCGCGACACCGCGCCCGAGCGGCGGATCGGCCGGTGCGGCGCCGAAGAAGCCGGCCCAGTCCCGGGGGCGGCGCTCCAGGAAGTGCTGGCGATGGCCGGTGTCCGCCAGGGTGTTGTCGATGTCGAAGACGGCCAGCGGCCGCGTGGTGGTGTCGCTCATCCCGCCACCCTAGGAGATCCGAGGGGCACCCCCGGGGGAATCCTCACGGCCCCCGGACGTTGAGCACTGTGTGATCCGCAAACTCTCGATACTCGACCGGTCGCGCACCCGCGAGGGCCACTCGGCCCCCCAGGCCCTGCGCGACACCGTGGAGCTCGCCCGTGCGGCCGAGGAGCTCGGCTACCACCGCTTCTGGGTGTCGGAGCACCACAGCGTGCCCGGGGTCGCGGGCTCCGCGCCGGCCGTGCTGGCCGCGGCCGTCGCCGGGGCCACCCGGCGGATCCGCGTCGGCACGGGCGGGGTCATGCTGCCCAATCACCAGCCGCTCGTCGTCGCGGAGCAGTTCGGGGTCCTGGAGTCGCTGTTCCCCGGCCGGATCGACATGGGGCTCGGCCGCTCGGTCGGCTTCACCAACGGGATCCGGCGGGCGCTGGGGCGCGACATCGGGGACGCCGACCGCTTCGAGGAGCAGCTGGCGGAGCTGCTGGGCTGGCTCGACGGCACCCAGCGGGCGCACCCCGAGGTGCACGCCCACCCGGCCGAGGGGCTGCGCGTACCCGCCTTCGTGCTGGCCACCGGCGAGGGCGCCGGGATCGCCGCCCGGGCCGGGCTGCCGCTGGTGGTGGGCGATCTGCGGGCCCGCGGCCGGGTCGGCGAGGCCGTGGAGAGGTACCGCGAGGAGTTCCGGCCCGCCGCCGGGGGCTCGGAGCCGTACGTGGTGGTCTCCGGGACGGTGGCGGTCGCCGCCACCGCGGAGGAGGCCCGGCGCATCCTGGTTCCGGAGGCGTGGTCGCTCGCGTACTCCCGCGTCCGTGGCAGCTTCCCGCCGCTCCGCCCGGCCGAGGAGATCGAGGCACTGGAGATGAGCCCGAAGGAGCGGGAGCTGTACGAGAACGCCCTCGCCGGGCACGTCCACGGAACCGAGGAGCAGGTCGCGGCGGAGCTGTCCGAGGTCGCCGCGCTGACCGGCGCGGACGAGCTGCTGGTCACCACCTCCACCTACGACCGGACGGCGCTGCTGGACTCCTTCGGTCGGCTGGCGCGCATCGCGGGCCCCTAAACTGGGACGAATGGACCAGGCCGCCGCATCCCCCGCCCTTCCCCACGCCTCCCTCGATCCGTACGTACGGGTCCGGGGCGCCCGGGAGCACAACCTGCGGGGCGTCGACGTGGACATCCCACGCGACGCGCTCACCGTGTTCACCGGGGTCTCCGGGTCCGGGAAGAGCTCCCTGGCCTTCGGCACGCTCTACGCCGAGGCCCAGCGCCGGTACTTCGAGTCGGTGGCCCCGTACGCCCGCCGTCTCATCCACCAGATCGGCGCCCCGAAGGTGGATTCCGTCACCGGTCTGCCGCCCGCCGTCTCGCTGGAGCAGCGGCGCTCCAACCCCGGCTCGCGCTCCTCGGTGGGCACGGTCACCATGCTGTCCAACTCCCTGCGGATGCTGTACTCCCGGGCCGGGACCTATCCCCCGGGGGCGGAGCGGCTCGACTCCGACGCCTTCTCGCCCAACACCGCTTCCGGGGCCTGCCCTTCGTGCCACGGGCTCGGCCGGATCCACCGCACCAGCGAGGAACTCCTCGTCCCCGACCCCGGCCTGTCGATCCGTCAGGGCGCCATCGCCGCCTGGCCCGGCGCCTGGCAGGGCAAGAACCTGCGCGACATCCTGGAGACCCTCGGCCACGATGTGGACCGGCCCTGGCGGGAGCTGCCCGCGAAGGACCGCGAGTGGATCCTGTTCACCGAGGAGCAGCCGGTGGTGACCGTGCACCCCGTGCGGGAGGCCGAGCGGATCCAACGCCCCTACCAGGGCACGTACATGAGCGCCCAGCGCTATGTCATGCGGACCTTCGCCGACACCAAGAGCGCCACCCTGCGGGCCCGCGCCGAGAAGTTCCTCGCCGATTCGCCGTGTCCGGTGTGCGAGGGGCGGCGGCTGCGCCCGGAGGCCCTGGCCGTGACCTTCGCGGGGTACGGCATCGCAGCGCTCGCGGCGATGCCCCTGACCGAGCTGGACGGCGTACTCGCCTCCGCGCGCGTCGACGGGGAGGCCGCGCGGGTGCTCGCCGAGGACCTGCGCTCCCGTATCGGGCCCGTCACGGAGCTGGGGCTCGGCTACCTGAGCCTGGACCGCACCGCGCCGACCCTGTCGGCGGGCGAGTTGCAGCGGCTGCGGCTGGCGACGCAGCTGCGGTCGGGGCTGTTCGGGGTGGTGTACGTACTGGACGAACCGTCGGCGGGGCTGCACCCGGCCGACACCGAGGCGCTGCTCGGCGTACTGGACCGGCTCAAGGAGGCCGGGAACACGGTCTTCGTCGTGGAGCACCAGCTGGACGTGGTGCGGCACGCGGACTGGCTGGTGGACGTGGGCCCGCTGGCCGGGGAGCACGGCGGGCAGGTGCTCTACAGCGGGCCGCCGAAGGCCCTGGCCGGGGTGGCGGAGTCGGCGACGGCCCGGCATCTGTTCGCGGAGCGGGAGCCGGAGCCGGAGCGGGGGCTCGCGAGAGCGCCCCGACGGGTGCGCGAGGCGGCCGGGGCGGTGCCGCTGACCGGGGTGGACCGGCACAACCTGCGGGATCTGGACGCGCGGTTCCCGCTCGGGGTGTTCACGGCCGTCACCGGGGTCTCGGGGTCGGGAAAGTCCACACTGGTGGGGCAGGTGCTGGCCCGGGAGGTCGGCGAGCGGCTCGCGGAGCCGGACTTCCCTGTACGGCGGCTGGTGGAGGTGGACCAGAAGCCGATCGGCCGGACCCCGCGGTCCAACCTGGCGACGTACACGGGCCTGTTCGACGTGGTGCGGCGGCTGTTCACGGCGGCGCCGGAATCGAAGGCCCGCGGCTGGAAGGCGGGCCGGTTCTCCTTCAACGTGGCGGGCGGTCGGTGCGAGACCTGCCAGGGCGAGGGCTTCGTCTCGGTGGAGCTGATGTTCCTGCCGAGTACGTACGCCCCGTGCCCCGAGTGCGCCGGCGCCCGGTACAACGCCGAGACCCTGGAGGTCCGTTACGCGGGGCTGAACATCGCGGAGGTGCTCGGCCTGACGGTGGAGTCCGCGGCCGGTTTCTTCGCGGAGGTCCCGGCGGCGGCGCGCAGTCTGCGTGCGCTCGAGGACATCGGGCTGGGCTACCTGCGGCTGGGGCAGCCGGCGACGGAGCTCTCGGGTGGCGAGGCGCAGCGGATCAAGCTCGCCACGGAGCTGCAGAGGCTGCGCCGGGACCACACTCTGTACCTGCTGGACGAGCCGACGACCGGCCTGCATCCGGCCGATGTGCGGGTGCTGCTGCGGCAGTTGCACGGGCTGGTGGACGCGGGGCACTCGGTGGTGGTCGTGGAGCACGACATGGAGGTGGTGGCGGGCGCGGACTGGGTCATCGACCTGGGCCCGGGCGGCGGCACGGAGGGCGGTCGCGTCGTCGCCTCCGGCACCCCGGCCGAGGTGGCCCGTACCCCGGGCAGCCGCACGGCGGCCTACCTGGCGCGGGCGCTCGGCGGGTAGGGAGCGTGCGGGCGCCGGCCCGCTGCCATGACGGTCAGGTGGTGGTGGCGGAGACGCGCAGCAGGTTGTGGTCCGAGACCGCCGGGTCGAGGGGGAGGGCGTCGGCGCTCGCCGCTCGGAAGTGCGGGGCACTGAGGAAGAGGTAGTCGAGCTTCTTCACGCCGAAGGTCGTCTCGCCCGACCGGCATGCGGAGGTGGTGGCGGGTGGGCAGACGGCGGGGTCGAAGAACTCCGGGTCGCTCTCGTCGGCCTCGACGAAGGAGCCGTGGGCGCCGTCCCCGCGCTCCGGCAGGTAGAAGCGCGACAGCGTGGCGGTGCGCGGGGAGTGGTTGAAGTCCCCGCCGAGGACGACGGTGAATCCTTCGTCCAGCCACTGGCGGGCCTGCGCCGCCAGCCGGTCGGCTTCGGGCACGGCGAGCGTGCCGTCGTCCCAGTAGAGGTGCACCGAGCAGGACCAGGTGGGACGGTCGGCCAGGGAGGTCAGGGCGCAGGGCACCGTGATCGGCTCGCGTTCGCCGCCCACCGTGAGGTCGAGTTCGGCCGTCGCCGCGACCGGGCCGCGCACGAGAACGGCGTTCCCGTAGGCGTGACCCTCGCAGATGGCCGGGTTCCCGGCCGGGAGGGTGGCGGAGTGGAAGCCGGCGTAACCGAGCGGGCCCAGCCGGTCGAGGAGGGCACCGTACTGGTGCTCGCACACCTCCTGGAGGAAGAGCTGGTCGGCGCCCCAGCCCGCGGGGTCGGCCTCGGCGGCCACGGCGGCGATCCGGCGCGCCGGATCGTACGGGGCAGCGGAGCACATGTTGCCGCAGATGTTGTAGCTGGTCAGCCGGACCGTCCCGGCAGCAGCGGCAGTGCTGGCAGTCGTGGCAGTGGTGGCAGCAGCTTGGGCGGCAGGAGCCGCGACAGCGGGCGGCCCGGGCGGGACGAGGACGCAGAACGCGGCGGTGGTGACGGCGAGGACGGCCAGGGCGGCAGAGGTTCGGCGCACACCGGTGATGCTTCCCGCGGCCGCCTCCGCTACCCCAACTCTGGCTGCCCGTATGGCAGAAGACGTCTACGGAAGACCCGTACGGGTCACCGGAGCCCCGATGCCCCGCCGCCTACGCGTCCCCCGGCAGCAGGTGCTGCGGCAGTTCGCGGAAGCTCCACTGGCCCCGGCGGCGGGTGAACATCCAGACGAGGTCGTAGCGGTCGGGCCAAGTCGCGGGGGTGCCGGGGACCTGGTGGGCGCCGAGGGCGCGGATCAGGCGGGGGATCCCGGTGTGCTCCCAGCAGACGAGTGCGGGCATGGGGGCGGCCAACACGGCCTGGACCAGGGCCGGTTCGGCGCCGACGGCGAATTCCGAGCGGACCGGGGTGCGCAGCGCGGTGGCCAGCGCCGCCACGGTCTGCTTGCACCGGGCGGGGGCCGCGCCCTTGCCACCGGCCGCGAAGACCACGGCGGGGCGGGGCAGCGAGGAGCTGCGGGCCGGCGGGAAGAGGCGCGGGAGCTCTTCGGCCCGGCGCCAGCCGCGGCCCGCGAGCGAGCCGGGATCGTCCTCGCCCTCCTCGTCCCAGCCGGAGTCACCCGCGTACGGTTTCTCCGCGTGCCGGATCACCATGATCAGGGCGTCCTTGGGCCCGGCCTGCGCGCCGGGCGCCGGGCCCGGCGCGGGTTCCCCCGCGGAGCAGCCGGCCGCGGCCAGCGGGGCGAGGGCTGCGGCCAGTACGGCTCGGCGGCGCGGTCCGGACCCGGCGGGGGCTTCTGGCATGGGGCCCACTGTCCCCCATGGCCCGGGCGCCACTGGGGCGCGGCGCGGGGTGGGCTGCGCCGGTCAGCCGATCGGCGCAGGCCCGGGCCCCGCAGGGCAGAGCCCCTGTACGGCCCGTACGGGGAGGGGTGGCACGGCCGCGGGACCGCGCCGTCGGCCGTGCGGGGTCAGCGGGGGCCCTTGCGGACCGCCCTCAGCCACTCCTTGTTCATCGCCGCGATCGACGGCAGCGGGATCCCCTTCGGGCAGGCGGTGGCGCACTCCCCGGTCAGGGTGCAGCCGCCGAAGCCCTCCTCGTCCATCCGCGCCACCATGTCCAGCACCCGGGTCTCCCGCTCCGGAGAGCCCTGCGGGAGGACGTTCAGGTGGTTCACCTTGGCGGAGGTGAAGAGCATCGCGGAGCCGTTGGGGCAGGCCGCCACGCACGCGCCGCAGCCGATGCACTCGGCGTGCTCGAAGGCGAAGTCGGCGTCGGCCTTGGGCACCGCGGTGGCGTGCGCCTCGGGGGCGGCGCCGGTGGGGGCGGTGATGTAGCCGCCGGCCTGGATGATCCGGTCGAAGGCGCCGCGGTCGACGACGAGGTCCTTGACCACCGGGAAGGCGGCGGCCCGCCAGGGCTCTACGTCGATGGTGTCGCCGTCGGCGAAGGACCGCATGTGGAGCTGGCAGGTGGTGGTGCGCTCCGGGCCGTGGGCGTCGCCGTTGATGACGAGGCTGCAGGCGCCGCAGATGCCCTCGCGGCAGTCGTGGTCGAAGGCGACCGGGTCCTCGCCGCGCAGGATGAGGTCCTCGTTGAGGGTGTCGAGCATCTCCAGGAAGGACATGTCCTCCGAGATCCCGTCGACCTCGTACGAGGCCATGTGGCCGGGGGCGGCGGCGCCGCGCTGGCGCCAGACGCGCAGGGTGAGCTTCATGCGTAGCTCCGCTGGGTGGGGTGGACGTACTCGAAGACGAGGTCTTCCTTGTGCAGGACGGGGGCGGCGCCGGTGCCGGCGAACTCCCAGGCGGCGGCGTACGAGAACTCCTCGTCGCGCCGGGCCGCCTCGCCGTCCGGCGTCTGGGACTCCTCGCGGAAGTGGCCTCCGCAGGATTCGGTGCGGTGCAGGGCGTCGAGGCACATCAGCTCGGCGAGTTCGAGGTAGTCGACGATGCGGTTGGCCTTCTCCAGCGACTGGTTGAACTCGTTGCCGCTGCCGGGGACCTTGATGCGCCGCCAGAACTCCTCGCGGATCTCCGGGATGCGGCTGAGCGCTTTGCGCAGCCCCTCCTCGCTGCGGGCCATCCCGCAGTACTCCCACATGAGTTCGCCGATCTCGCGGTGGAAGGAGTCGGGGGTGCGGTCGCCGTCGACGGCGAGCAGCCTCGCGAGCCGGTCGCGGGTCTCGCGCACGACGGCCAACGCCTCGGGGTGGGTGTCGTCGACGGTGGTGTGGTGGGGGTGGCGGGCCAGGTAGTCGTTGATCGTGGAGGGGAGCACGAAGTAGCCGTCGGCGAGCCCCTGCATCAGCGCGGAGGCGCCGAGGCGGTTGGCGCCGTGGTCGGAGAAGTTGGCCTCGCCGATCGCGAAGAGGCCGGGGACGGTGGTCTGGAGGTCGTAGTCGACCCACAGGCCGCCCATCGTGTAGTGCACGGCGGGGTAGATCCGCATGGGCACCTCGTACGGGTTCTCCGCGGTGATCCGCTCGTACATGTCGAAGAGGTTGCCGTACTTCTCGGCGACCTTGTCGCGGCCCATGCGGCGGATGGCGTCGGCGAAGTCGAGGTAGACGCCCTGGCCGCCGGGGCCGACGCCGCGGCCCTCGTCGCAGACGTTCTTGGCGGCGCGGGAGGCGATGTCGCGGGGCACGAGGTTGCCGAAGGAGGGGTAGATCCGCTCCAGGTAGTAGTCGCGCTCCGCCTCGGGGATCTCGGCGGCGGGGCGGGTGTCGCCCTTGGCCTTGGGGACCCAGATGCGGCCGTCGTTGCGCAGGGACTCGCTCATCAGGGTGAGCTTGGACTGGTGGTCGCCGGTGCGCGGGATGCAGGTGGGGTGGATCTGGGTGAAGCAGGGGTTGGCGAAGTACGCGCCGCGCCGGTGCGCCCGCCAGACGGCGGTCGCGTTGGAGTTCATGGCGTTGGTGGAGAGGTAGAAGACGTTGCCGTAGCCGCCGCTCGCCAGCACCACCGCGTCGGCGTAGTGGGTGGAGATCTCGCCGGTGATCAGGTCGCGGGCCACGATGCCGCGGGCGACCCCGTCGACGACGACGAGGTCGAGCATTTCGGTGCGGGCGTGCATCTCGACGTTGCCCGCGGCGATCTGCCGGGAGAGTGCCTGGTAGGCGCCGAGGAGGAGTTGCTGGCCCGTCTGGCCGCGGGCGTAGAAGGTGCGGGAGACCTGGACGCCGCCGAAGGAGCGGGTGTCGAGGAGGCCGCCGTATTCGCGGGCGAAGGGGACGCCCTGGGCCACGCACTGGTCGATGATCTCGACGGAGATCTGGGCGAGGCGGTGCACGTTGGACTCGCGGGCGCGGAAGTCGCCGCCCTTGACGGTGTCGTAGAAGAGGCGGTGCACCGAGTCGCCGTCGTTGCGGTAGTTCTTGGCGGCGTTGATGCCGCCCTGGGCGGCGATCGAGTGGGCCCGGCGGGGGGAGTCGGAGAAGCAGAACTGGACGACGTGGTAGCCCTGTTCGGCGAGGGTCGCGCCGGCCGCCCCGCCGGCCAGGCCGGTGCCGACGACGATGACGGTGTGCTTGCGCCGGTTGGCGGGGTTGACGAGCTTGGCCTCGAAGCGGCGGCGGTCCCAGCGGTCCGCGATCGGGCCTTCGGGGGCCTTGGTGTCGGCGACGGTCTCGCCGGTCGAGTAGTTGGCGTAGGTGGTCACAGTCAGCTCACCAGTCCGGTCATGACGGCTATCGGGACGGAGACGAAGCCCGCGGTCAGTACGAGTGCGAGCAGGTTGGCCAGGGCCTTGAGGACCTTGTCGCGGCGGGCGTTGCCGGCGCCGAGGGTCTGGGCGGCGCTCCAGAAGCCGTGCCGCACGTGCAGGCCCATCGCGATCATCGCGACGAGGTAGATCGTGTTGCCGTACCAGGTGGAGAAGGTCGCGACCACGTTCTCGTACGGGTGGCCCTCCAGGGCCCGCTCGTTCACCGTGAGGGTGGTCAGGTCGAGCAGGTGCCAGACGATGAAGAGGCCGAGGATGACGCCGCCCCAGCGCATGGTGCGGGTGGCGTAGCTCGCGCGGCGGCGCTTGTGGGCGTACGCGACCGGGCGGGCCTTGATGTCGCGGCGGCTGAGCTGGTACGCGGAGACGGCGTGGGCGACCACCGCGGCGAGCAGGACCACCCGGGCGGTCCACAGCCCCCAGTGGCTGTGCAGGAAGGGCTCGCCCATGTGCCGCAGCCAGCGGCCGTAGGCGTTGAAATCGTCCGGCCCGAAGAAGATCTTGAGGTTGCCGAGCATGTGCACGACGAGGTAGCCGAGCATGATCAGCCCGGAGACCGCCATGACGGTCTTCTTTCCGATGGTGGAGCCCCAGACGGTCGAGGCGGCGGAGCCGCCGGTCCGGGTGCGCGTTGCCAGAGCCATGGATCGAAGGTAGGGACGGGGGACCCGAAAGGTCCAAGACATGATGCCGGTCATCTTGATAGACATGGCCTATGCAGTTCCAGCAGCTTCTGTACTTCGTGGCCGTCGCCGAGACCCGGCACTTCACCCGGGCCGCGGAACGGGTGCACGTGGCCCAGCCCTCGCTCTCCCAGCAGATCAAGGCGCTGGAGCGGGAACTGGGCGCCGAGCTGTTCAGCCGGGCCCGCGGCAACATCACGCTCACCGACGCGGGCGAGACGCTGCTGCCGCTGGCCCGGCGGATCCTGGCGGACGCCGACACCGCGCGGCTGGAGGTGCAGGAACTGGCGCAGCTGCGCCGCGGCCGGGTCCGGCTGGGCGCCACGCCGAGCGTGTGCACGGGCCTGCTGCCGGACGTACTGCGGGCCTTTCACGACGCGCACCCGGGCATCGAGCTGCTGATCGAGGAGAGCGGTTCGCTCGACCTCGTACGGGAACTGGCGCGCGGAGCCCTGGACCTGGCCCTGATCGCACTGCCGTTGCCGCCCTCGGCTCCGGCCCTGACCACGGTGGAGCTGCTGACGGAAGACCTGGTGGTGGTCTCCTCGGCGGAGCGGCCGGCGCCCGGCGGGGGCGGCGAGCTGACCATCTCCGGGCTGCGCGACGAGCCGATGGTGATGTTCCGGCACGGCTACGACCTGCGGGAGCTGACTGTGACGGCCTGCCGCGCGGAGGGCTTCGAGCCGGCCTTCACCGTGGAGGGCGGCGAGATGGACGCGGTACTGGGCTTCGCCCGGGCGGGGCTCGGGCTCGCGGTGGTCCCGGCGATGGTGGTGGACCGCGCGGGTCCGGGGCTGCGGGTGACCCCGCTCGCCGGCTCCCCGCTGCGCCGCACGATCGCCCTGGCCCACCGCACGGACGTGGCTCCCCCGCGCGCGGCCCGCGAGCTGAAGCGCATGCTTCTGGACTGACCGGCGGCGGAGGTCCGGGCGGTCAGGCCGTGCGTATGGGCAGGGCCCGATCGAGCCCCTCGGCGAGCATCCCGAAGGCCCCGTCGGCATCGGCGACGGCCGCCGGGTGGGCCTCGTCGGCGCTGCTCCCGGAGTCGATCCGACGCCAGTTCTCCCGGCCCAGCTCGTGACGGACGGCCACCAGATGCATGGCCGCCAGCCTGGCGGTGAGGGGCGGGACGGATTCGGCCTCCAGCACGGCGGCGAGCAGCTCCACCTCGCGGGCGCTGTAGTGGGCGATCCGGGTCTGCAGGCTCGCGGTGGAGTAGAGCAGCCTCTGGAAGGCGACGACATCGGGATGGTCGCAGAGACCGGTGATCGGGTCCCGCCGGTCGAGGGCCTCGACGAAGTGCGTGTGCACGGCGCCGACCGGCTCCTGACCTGCCGGCCGGTCGCGCACGATGCGCGCCGCCTCGTCCTGGTGGTCGGCGAACCGGTCCAGGACCAGATCCTCCTTGCTCGGGAAGTACCGGAACAGCGTGGGCTTGGAGACCTCCGCGGCAGCGGCCACGTCCGCCACGGAGACGTCGTCGAAGCCCCGTTCCAGGAAGAGTTCGAGCGCCGTGGCCGCCAGCTGTCGACGGGTACGGAGCTTCTTGTTCTCGCGCAGTCCAGACGTGTTGTCCATGCGTCCAGCGTAGCACAGAATCTTGACTGAGTAATCTTTGTAACCGGGTTGCTTTTTCTCTCGAGAGGGGTTCTCCTTGAGACATCGACGACGAGAGGACTTCCGATGACCGACGTACTGATCGTGGGCTCCGGCCCCACCGGACTCACCCTGGCGTGCGAGCTGGTCCTGCGCGGCATCGCCGTCCGGGTCCTCGACGGACGGGCCGGACCCCACCGCGAGTCCCGGGGCAAGGGCCTCACCCCGGACAGCCTGAGGGTGTTCGCCCGGCTCGGCGCCGCGGAGGGGGTGTCCGCCATCGGCGCCCGGGGCGTGGTCCTGCGCAAGTACTTCGACGGCGACCACGTCACCGACACTCCGACCGGCGACGGCCTCCTGATCGGCCAGTGGCAGGTCGAGGAGGTCCTCCGCGCGCGGCTCGCCGGCCTCGGCGTCCGGATCGAGTACGAAGCCCAGGTCACGGACATCACGCAGGACGAGGCGGGGGTCACCGCGCGGCTGGCGGACGGCCGTTCGGTCCTCGCCGGCTACGCCGCCGGATGCGACGGCGGGCACAGCTCGGTCCGCAAGCTCCTCGGGATCCCCTTCGAGGGGCACACGGACGTGACGGAGACGATGGTGCTCGGAGATGTGAGGGCGCCCGGGCTGAGCCGCGAGTTCTGGCACCAGTGGTTCACCTCGGACGGCGGCGGGATGCTGCTCTGCCCGATACCGGGGACGGACACCTTCCAGCTCCAGGCCTCACCGGAGCTCGCCGAGGGCGGCGAGCCGCTGCCGCCCTCACTGGAGGGCTTCCAGAGGCTCTTCGACCGGCACGCCAGGGTCCCGGGGATCCGCCTCGCGGATCCCACCTGGCTCTCGTCCTGGCGGGTGAATGTCCGCATGGCCGCCTGGATGCGCGAGGGCCGGGTCTTCCTCGCCGGGGACGCCGCGCACGTGCACCCCATAGCCGGAGGCCTGGGCATGAACACCGGGATACAGGACGCGGCCGCCCTCGGCCGGATCCTGGCCGCAGCCCTCACCGGCCCGGCCGCGGACAGCGCGCTCGACGCGTACGAGGCCGAGCGGCTCCCGGCGGCCGCCCACGTCCTGGCCGACACCGTCGCGCGGCACGAGCGGGTGCTGGCCGCGGTGCGGGAGCCCGGACGCGGCACCGAGGCCGGGCTGGGCTGACCGCCGGGCCCGCGCCCGGGTCAGGAGGGAGTGGGCACGGCGTCCGAGAGGGAGAGGGCGTGGATGCGGTCGGGGGCGCCGGGCCGGGCGTAGTACCAGCCCTGGGCGGTGTCGCAGCCGAGGGCGCGGAGCTGGGCGGCCTGGACGCCGGTCTCCACCCCCTCGACGGTGACGGCCAGTTCGAGGCTGTGGGCCAGGGCGACGATCCCCTCCACGATCTTGACGTCGACCGGGTTGGCGGGCTGCTGCTGCATCCCCTGGGTGAAGGAGCGGTCGAGCTTCAGGACGCTGACCGGCAGGCGGCGCAGATTGGCCAGGTTCGAGTAGCCGGTGCCGAAGTCGTCGAGCGCGATGTCCACGCCCAGGGCGGCGAGCCTGCGCAGCGGTTCCAGAAGTTCGTCGTCGGCCCCTATCAGGGCCGATTCGGTGACCTCCAGGCACAACGCGCCCGGGGCGAGGCCGGACTTCTCCAGTACCGCCACGGTGTCGGCGACCAGCCCCGGGTGGTGCAGCTGGGTCGGCGAGAGGTTGACGTTGATCCGCAGGGCCGAGCCGCCGTGCTGACGCTGCCAGATGCGGGCCTGGCGGACGGACTCCTCCAGGACCCAGCGTCCGAGCGGCACGATCAGCCCGGTCCGTTCGGCGAGCGGGATGAACCGGTCCGGGCCGAGGACCCCGTACTGCGGGTGGGACCAGCGCACCAGGGCCTCGGCCCCGTGCACGCTGCCGTCGCGCATGTGGACCAGCGGCTGGTACTCGATGAAGAACTCGCCGCGTTCCAGCGCCGCAGGCAGGGCGTTGGTCAGGCCGTGGCGGGTGATGGCGCGGGCGTCGGCCTCGGCGTCGGCGAATTCGAAGCGGTTGCCGCCGGCCGCCTTGGCCCGGTACATCGTGATGTCGGCGCTGCGCAGCACCTCCGCCGCGGTGCGCTCCTGGGCGCGGCCCTCGACGATGCCGATGCTGCCCCGGACCGTCAGCTCCCGGCCCTCCAGCCGGATCGGCGTGGACAGGGCGGACAGGATGCGGACCGCGAGGTCGGTGACCTTCTCCTCGGTGTCGCTGCCGGTGGTCAGGGCCACGAACTCGTCGCCGCCGAGCCGGGCGACGACCTCGCCGGGGCCGGTCGCGCAGCTCTGCAGCCGGTCGGCGACCTCCACGAGCAGCCGGTCCCCCGCCGAGTGTCCGAGGCTGTCGTTGACCGCCTTGAAACCGTCGAGGTCCAGGTAGCACAGGCCGAAGCGGCTGCCGCCGGCCCCGCTGAGGGCCTTCTCGAGCCGTTCGAAGAACAGCGTCCGGTTGGGCAGTCCGGTGAGGGCGTCGTGGGTGGCCTCGTAGCGCAGGCGCAGGTTCAGCAGCCGGCGCTCGGTGGTGTCCTCCATCAGCGCCAGCTGGTACTGCGGCTTCCCCTCGGCGTCGCGCAGCAGCGACACCGTCAGGTTGGTCCACAGCACGGTCCCGTCGTGCCGGTAGTACGGCTTCTCCACGCGGTAGCTCTCGCGCTCGCCGCGCACCAGCTCGCCGTACATCCGCCAGACGTGGGGGGTGTCGTCGGGGTGGCCCCACTCGCTGACGTTGCGGCTGCGGACGTGGCCCTCCAGGCCGCCGAACATCTGCAGCAGCGTGTCGTTGACCTCCAGGACGTTCCCTTCGAGGTCGGCGATCCCGATCCCGATGGCCGCGCCCTCGAAGACCGCCCGGAAGCGCTCCTCGCTCGCGTGCAGGGCCTGCTGGGCATCGGAGCGGGCGGTCAGCGCGGAGCGGGCGATGGCCTCCTGCTCCTTGAGGGTGCGCTCGCGCAGGGCCCGGGCGTATCCCGCCGCGATGCCGTGCTGGAGCCGGGCGCAGCGGGACCGGTACTCCTCGGTGCCCTCCACGCCGGAGCCCTCGGGTCCGTCCGGGCCGCAGTAGAGCACCAGGTACGACTCGACCACGCCCAGGGTGCAGGCCAGGGCCTCGGGGTCGGTGCAGTGCACGGCGACGAGCTCCGCCCCCACCCGCTGGGCGACGCCGGCGTCGAAGGGCCGGGCGCGCAGGGCCTCGGTGAGGGTCCGGGTGAGCGGTACGAGGTGCCGTTCGAACTCGGGCCGGGTCAGCGAGGTCGCCGTGACCGGGAAGATCGCCCGCCCCCAGATGGTCGCGAAGCGGGCGATCCGGTCCTCTATGCCGCCCCCCGGGGCCGACGCCTGCTCGGCGGCCGGGGCCGCGGCGGGCGCCGCGGCGGGCTCGGGCGCCGGAGCGTCCGGCGCGCCCGTCGTCTGTACCGGAAGTCTCACGCCTTGCGTCCCACGCCACCGAAGCCGGAGAAGGCGTAGGGGTCCTCCGCCGCCTCGCCGTCGAGCGCCCCCTCGGGGCGGTCCGGCCGCCAGTCGGGCATGGAGACCAGCCCGGGCTCCAGCATCTCGAACCCGTCGAAGAAGCCGCTGATCTGCTCCCTGGTGCGCATCACGAGGGGGTTGCGGATGTCCCGGTAGACGGTCACGACGCCGCCCGCGACCTCCTGGGTGAGCGGGATCCCCTCGTACGAGGCGTGCGTGAGGATCAGCAGGCTCCCGGGGGCCAGCGCGTCGCGTAGCTCGGCAACGGCGGCGTACGGGTCGTCCGCGTCCTCCAGGAAGTGCAGGACGGCGACGAGGAGCAGGGCGACGGGACGGCCGAGGTCGAGCAGTCGGCCGACCTCGGGGGCGGCCAAGATCTCCTTCGGCTTGCGCAGGTCGGCAGCGGCGATGCCCGTGCGGTCGTCGCCGGCGAGGACCGCCTGGCTGTGGGCCACGGCCACCGGGTCGTGGTCCACGTAGACCACGCGCGCCTCGGGGCTGGCGGCCTGGGCGATCTCGTGGACATTGCCGAAGGTGGGGATCCCGGAGCCGATGTCGAGGAACTGCGTGATGCCCTCGGCGACCGCGTGCCGGACGGCGCGGCGCATGAATGCCCGGTTGGCCTGCATGATCTTGGGCAGTCCCGGCATGAATTCCATGGCGCGGCGGGCCGCCTGGCGGTCGACCTCGAAATTGTGGGACCCGCCCAGGTAGTAATCATAGATGCGGGACACGCTCGGCACCGATATGTCGATGCCTGGCGGGGCCCAGGCCGGGCGCTCCATCGGGGTCTCCAAGCGTTGTTCCTACGGTGTCCGTCCGAGGTCGGACTGCTGTCCGAGCCGAATGTACTGATCATTGCCCAACAGGGCGAGCAAAAGCGGAAATTGGCGATCCGTTCTTCGTCACACACCAAAGGCACCTGCCGCACCCGGGAGGGAGAATGACCGTTACCGACAAATCCCTTTTGGGAATTGTCGGTAGGTGATCAGAGCCACCACGCGACCGATCCACGGCTGGCTCAAACCTCTATGGTCACCGCTCCACCCGTTCAGGCGAACCGGGGCCGAGCATCGCGTGCGCCGGAGTGCCCGGGCCCATGCTCCCCGGGTGAAGAGAGCCTGTGCCAGGCGCCTGCTGACGGTCCCGGTGCTGCTGTGGGCGGCGTTGTCCGCCACGCCGGCCGTGGCTGATAGCTGCGCCTACGCGACGACCTGTTCCGGCGAGGGCCGGGCCGCCACCACCGTGGTCGCGGTGGCCGACGGCGGCGCCCGTCGAGGCGGCCCGGGTGGCGGACATCACGGTGACGACCACGCCGCCGACCACGGAAGAGGCCGCGGCGGGGGTCATGGAGGCGGCCACGGCAGAGGCCACGCAGGAGGTCATGGCGGAGGTCATGGCGGAGGTCATGGCGGAGGCCATCACGGCCACCCGCCGTGCCCGCCGCCGCCTCCCCCGCCGTGTCCGCCGAAGCCGCCCCCGAAGCCCACGCCACCGCCCGAGCCGCCCCCCGTACCGCCGCCGCCCCCGCCCCCGCCGAAACCGGCCCCGAGTCCGAAGCCCACGCCACCGGCGCCCCCGCCGCCGCCCAAGCCTGCGCCGAAACCCGTACCGAAGCCCGTCCGGCCCGAACCGGCCCCGCCGAAGCCGGCGCCCGCACCGCCACGGCCCGTATCGCGGCCGGCGCCCGACCCCGTGGTGACCCCGGCCAAGCCGAAGCCCGTGGCCCGTCCGGCGTACCACGCTCCGGCCCGCAAGCCGGCCGAGCATCACGTCTCGCCGGTGACCTTCACCCTGCTGACCGCGGCTCCCGCGGTGCTCGCCATCGTCGCGCTGCGCCCGCGGTAGCCCGTCCGTCCCACCTGTGACCGATTGGGAGTCATCTTGTCGGAATGGCTCGTCCTGTCCATCGCGATGGCCGCGGCCTGTGCCGTGGTGCTGTCCATCGCCCTCTTGAACCACCGCAGGATCGGCGATGACGACGATCCGAACGAAACCCCGGACGTCATCGAGTACATGACGATGATGATCGGGGTGATCTACGCGATCGTCCTCGGCCTGGCGATCGTCGGCGTCTGGGAGGGGCGCGGGGCCGCCCAGGAGTACGTGCGCCAGGAGGCGCAGGCCCTGCACGAGATCAGCGTCCGCTCCGAGGTCTACCCGGCCGAGGTCCGCAAGAAGATCCGGTCCGATGTCGACGCGTACGTGACGTACGTGGTTGACACGGAGTGGAAGGAGATGGCCGACCACGGCAACCTCACCGACCGCGGCGGGGAGCTGCTGGAACGTATCCGCCGGGACGTCACCGACTACGAGCCGCAGACCGACCACGAGGGGCAGGCTTACCAGCCGCTGGTCGACCAGGTCGCGGTGGCGGACGACGCCCGCAGTGCGCGCGGCGAGAGCGCCGGGGCCACGATGCCCGGGGTGGTGTGGTTCGGGCTGATCGCCGGCGCCCTGGTGACGGTGGGTCTGATCTTCACCCTGCAGATCAGGCGGTCGTTCCGGGAGCTGCTGCTGGCCGGCCTGTTCAGCGCGCTCATCGCGTTCCTGCTGTTCCTGATCTGGGACTTCGACGCGCCGTTCGGTCGTGGCATCGCGGCCACCGCCGACCCGTTCCTCTCGCAGTTCCCCCACCTGCACCTCGGCGGCTGAGCACGGACCCGCAAACCGGGGACGGGCTCCCCGTCCCCGGTTCGGCCCAGGGGTATAACCCATTCGCCCGTTCCTGATCGCGGGTCACCGCACCCGGACCTAGCGTGGCGGACATCGAGGCGCGCGACCCCCCACGTGCGGAAACCGTTCCGCGGCTGCTCCTCGGAGATCCGGAGAATCAACCATGGGTGCGATACGTACCGCCGCCACAGCCCTGCTGAGCGCCGGCGCCTCGGGCGCCGTACTCGCGCTCGGTGTCCTCGGCGCGCCCTCCGCTTCCGCGGCCGAGGCCCAGCCCATCACCTCGTTCGGCTTCACCATCACCCCCTCGACCGTCGCCCCCGGCGGCCAGGTGGTGCTCGCGGTCAGCGGCTGCAACGCCGCCTACGCCACCGCCTCCTCCGGGGTCTTCGACACGGTGAGCATCGCGCGCGGCCAGACCATGCGGGTCACCGTGGACCGGGACGCCCGGCGCGGAGCCGTCTACTCCGTCTCCTTCACCTGCAGCGGTGAGACCGGCTCCGCCGACCTGACGATCGCCGGCGGCACCACGAGACCGACCACGAGTTCCACGAGGACGGCCACCGCGCCCGCCGCCGCGTCGGCCGCCGCCCGCGGTGTCCGGGGCGGCCTCGGAGGCAGCGTGGCCGGCATGGATCCGGTGGAGTTCGGCGCGGGCGTCGGCCTCTTCCTCACCGCCGCGGGCGGGAGCGCGTACGCACTGCGCCGCAGGGGAAGCCGTCGCGGTCACTGAACGGACCACTGAACGAACCCCTGAACGAACCCACCGGACGCTCCGCGCCACCGCCGGTCGCCCCGAGTCCCGGTCAGGACTGGGGGCGACCGGCGGTGGGCCGTGTCCGGGGAGGTCGGCCGTCAGGCCCGACCACGGAGCGGACGGCGACGGCGCATCACGTGGACGCCCGCGCCGAGGGCCGCGGCGCCGACGAGGCCGGCGCCGATGGCGGTCTCGGCGGTGGACGGGCCGAAGGACCCGCCGATGCCGCCCTGTGCGGGATTGCCGTCCAGGATCCTGAAGCGGGCGGTGGCGACCAGGCTGCTGTCGTTGCACTTGACCTGCAGCGTGTGGGTGCCCGGAGAGGCGTGGTTGAAGATCCGGACGGTCGCGAAGCCGATCGACCCGGCGGACAGGTTGGCCGGCGGAAAGTTGCCGTGCGACGTGACGGTACCGCCGGATCCGCAGCCCGACGCGCTCACCTGCATCGTGGATCCCTGGTGCACGGCGTACGGGTTGACCGAGATGTTGCTGGGGCCGCCGTTCCCACCCTGCGGGGGGTTCGCAGAGGCGAACGGGGCACTGAGGCCGATCGCGGCGCAGGCTGCCGCCGTCACGGTAAGAGCGCGCAAGACACGCATGGTGGAACCTCCAGCGGGAAGCGCCCCGGAGCGTCGGCCCCGGATGATCGACGAGAACGCCTCCCAATCGAACCCTCGGGTCCACCCGCAAGCTCCGCACTTCCGGCTTTGGGCCGCCCGGTTGAGCGACACGCCGAAGCGCGAGCGGCGCAGCTGACGGATCCGCAGGTCACGACCCGTCAGGGATTTATGTGACGATTACCTGGATGGGCGCACCCCTTCCGGCCCCTTGCGGCCCCCTTCCGGCGCGCGGCCACCCGTTCGCCCTTCCCCTCTCGCCGTCCTGCCGACGCAGCCTTAACGTGCGTGAAGCAGGGCGTACAGGGGTGGGACGGGAACGCGGGTCGGGACCCCCGCGTCGGGAAGGGAGAACGATGGGCGAGGACGAGACCGGGCAGTCACGCAAACGCTCACCGTGGGGCGTCATCGCCCTGGTCATGCTCACCGGCCTCGCCATGGTGCGCAACGGTGTCGACGTCGACGACGGACCGCCCCAGCCCACCGCGGCCTCGGCCGTCGCGGTGACGGCCGATCAGCTGCCGGCGAATCCGCCGACGCCGCCGGCGGACATGGAGGTGCTGGAGCACTCCTCGGTGCAGCGCATCCGGATCCCCACGATCAGCGTGGACGCGCCGGTGATGACGGTCGGGCTGGACGCGGAGGGCTGGATCGACGCCCCGCCGCCGCAGGACCGCAATCTCGCCGGCTGGTACCTCAACGGCATCTCGCCGGGCCAGCGCGGCTCGGCGGTGATCGTGGGGCACGTGGACAACGCGCAGGGCCCGGCGGTCTTCTACGGCCTGGGCTCGGTGAAGCCGGGCAGCACCATCGAGGTGGAGCGGTACGACGGACGCACGGCCGTGTTCGAGGTCTACGGCGTGGAGGTGTTCTCCAAGGAGGCCTTCCCCGGAGCCCGGGTGTACGGGGACACCGGGCATCCGGAACTCCGCGTGATCACCTGCGGCGGCGGGTACTCGAAGGCCCGCGGCTACGACGGCAACGTGGTCGTCTTCGCCCGCATGGTGGAGGCCCGCTAGGGCCCGGGACCGTGGGGGCGCCAGGGGCGCGGAACGCTCGCCCCCTCAGCGGGGCGGCAGCGCCGGCACGGTCATCCGGTAGCCCCGCGCGAGCAGTTGGGGCAGGTAGGAGGAGAGCGCCTGGACGCTCTGCGACCGGTTGCCGCCCGCGTCGTGCGACAGCACGATCACGCCGGGCCCGGCGGCGCCCAGGACCCGGGAGACGATCGTGCCGGTCCCGGGCTCCTTCCAGTCCAGGGTGTCCACGGTCCAGGCGAGCGGTTCCATGCCCAGCTCGGCCCCGATCTCGAAGGCGGCCCGGTTCCACGCCCCGTAGGGCGCCCGGAACCACAGCGGCGCCTCCCCCACGGTCTGTTGCACGACCTCGCTCGTGCGGCCGATCTCGGAGGCGAGGGCGGGCCGGCTGAGTTGGGGGATGAGGGGGTGGGTCCAGGTGTGGTTTCCGATGACGTGCCCCTCGGCGACCATCCGGCGCACCAGGTCCCGGTTCTCCGCGGCCATCTCCCCGCAGACGAAGAACATGGCGCGGACGCCGTAGCGGGCGAGGGTGTCGAGGATGCCCGGGGTGTAGCGGGGGTCGGGCCCGTCGTCGAAGGTGAGCACCATGGAGCTCGACGTGGTCGCGTCGAGCGGGAGTTCCAGGAGGGGCCGGGTCCGGACGGCCGGTTTCGCGGCGGTCCGGCGGGCGGGGGCCTCCGATGTCATGGGGCGCAGCCGGTAGGACTTCTCGGGCAGCCCCTGGGGGAACGCCCCGGGTGCTCCCGCCGCGGGGTTCGGGCCCGGCCCGGCCGCGGGGCCGGGGCTGCCGGGGCCGGCGCCGCTGGAGCCGGCGCCCGGCACACCGGTGTCACCGCCCACGGACAACAGTCCGGAGGCGGCGGCCACTCCGAGGAAGACGGCGGTGCGCAGGAGCGTGCGCCGCCCTACTGTCGGCTCGTCATTTTTCATTATTACTACGTATCAACGACATCACCGAAGATGTCGAGAGGCGCGGACGCGCCCCCTCCCCCTCACCCGATCAGCCGCGTCGCACCAGGGGGAACGGAAGCGTCTCTCGGATCGCCAGGCCCGTGAGGAACATGACGAGGCGGTCCACGCCGATGCCGAGCCCGCCCGTCGGCGGCATCGCGTACTCCAGCGCGTCCAGGAAGTCATTGTCGAGCTCCATGGCCTCCGGGTCGCCGCCCGCCGCGAGCAGCGACTGGGCGGTGAGCCGGCGCCGCTGCTCCACGGGATCGGTCAGCTCCGAGTACGCGGTGCCCAGTTCGGTGCCGAAGGCGACCAGGTCCCAGCGCTCGGCGAGCCGCGGGTCCTTGCGGTGCTGGCGGGTGAGCGGGGAGACGTCGGTGGGGAAGTCCTTGTAGAAGGTGGGCAGCTTGGTGCGCTCCTCCACCAGCCGCTCGTACATCTCCAGCACCACGTCCCCGCGGGTGTCCTCGGGGGCGTGCGGCACGCCCGACCGGTCGCAGAGCCTCCGCAGGACGGGCTCCTCGGTGTCGGCGTCGACCTCCTCGCCGAGGGCTTCGCTGATGGCCCCGTACATGGTCTTGACCGGCCACGGCCCGGAAATGTCGTGGACCACGAGCTTTCCGTCCGGTCCCGCCTTGTGGGCGACGGGCGAGCCGAAGGCGGCGGCGGCGGCGCCCTGGATCAGTTCGCGCGTGAGGTCGAGCATCACGTCGTAGTCGGCGAAGGCCTGGTACGCCTCCAGCATCGTGAACTCGGGGTTGTGCTTGTAGGAGACGCCTTCGTTGCGGAAGGTGCGGCCCATCTCGAAGACCTTCTCCATGCCGCCGACGCAGAGCCGCTTGAGGTACAGCTCGGGCGCGATGCGCAGGTACAGGTCGAGGTCGTAGGCGTTGATGTGGGTGCGGAAGGGACGGGCGTTGGCGCCGCCGTGGATCTGCTGGAGCATCGGGGTCTCGACCTCCAGGTAGCCGCGGTCGAGCAATCCCTGGCGCAGGGCCTGGACGGCGCTGGAACGGGCCCGTACGACGTCCCGCGCGTCGGGGCTCGCGACGAGGTCGAGGTAGCGGCGCCGGACCCGGGCCTCCGGGTCGGCGAGGCCCTTGCGCTTGTCGGGCAGCGGGCGCAGGCATTTGCCGGTGAGCTGCCAGGACTGCGCCACCAGCGACAGTTCGCCGGCCTTGCTGGCGCCGACCTCGCCGCTGACGACCACGTGGTCCCCGAAGTCGACCTGGGAGGTGAAGGAGTCCAGTACGTCGGCCCCGCTCTCGTCGCGGGTGAACATCAGCTGGATGTCCCCGGACCAGTCGCGCAGGACGCAGAAGACCACGCCCCCCAGGTCGCGTACGAGCATCACGCGCCCGGCGAGGGTGGCCGGTTCGCCGGACCGGGCGCCGGGCGGGTGGCCGGGGTGGACGGCCTTCAGCTCGGCCACGGTGTGGGTCCGCGGGCGGATCCCCACCGGGTAGGGGTCGGTGCCGGCCGCCCGGATGCGCTCCAGCTTGGCGTGCCGGACGCGGACCTGTTCGGGCAGCCGCTCGGCCTGGACGGCCTCGCCCTCCTGCGCCACGGCGTCCAGGCCCAGGGAGTCGATGGAGGGCAGCCCCTCGGTGGTGACGGGGGCGGTGAGGCCCTTGGGGTGGCCGTTGCCCCACAGGGTGCGCAGGCTGGGTACGGAGACGAAGCCCTCGGCGATGCCGGAGGCGAGGCTGACCCGGGCGAGCGAGCCGGCGTCCTGGTAGCAGAGGAACCGCGGGTACCACTCGGGGCCGTACTTGACGTTCGAGCGGTACAGCGCCTCCAGCTGCCACCAGCGGGAGAAGAAGAGCAGCAGTCTGCGCCACAGCTTGAGGACGGGGCCGGCGCCGATCCGGCCGCCCTCCTCGAAAGCGGAGCGGAAGACGGCGAAGTTGAGTGAGATCCTGCGCACCCCGAGGCCGGGGGCCGCGGCGCACAGCTGGGCGACCATGAACTCCATGACCCCGTTGGGGGCGGTGCGGTCGCGGCGCATCAGGTCGAGGGAGATGCCGTCCTTGCCCCAGGGGACGAAGGACAGCAGGGCGATCAGCTCGCCCTTGTCGTCGAAGGCCTCGACCAGCAGGCAGTCCCCGTCGGCGCGGTCGCCGAGCCGGTCCAGGGCCATGGAGAAGCCGCGCTCGGTCTCGGTGTCCCGCCAGCGGTCGGCCCGGTCCACGATCGTCTGCATCTCGTCCTCGGAGAGGGTGGAGTGGCGGCGGATGACGGTGCTGGCGCCGGTGCGCTTCACGCGGTTGACGGCCTGGCGGGTGACGCGCATGTCACGGCCGTCCAGGTCGAAGTGGGCGACGTGCAGGATGGCCTCGTCGCCGAGCTGGAGCGCGCTGAGTCCGGAGCGGGCGTACGCGGTGGCGCCGTCCTCGGAGGCGCCCATGACGGCGGGCTGCCAGCCGTAGCGGCGGGCCACGGCCAGCCAGGCGTCGATGGCGGGGCTCCAGGCGGCGGGATCCCCCACCGGGTCCCCGCTGGCGAGGCAGACGCCGGCCTCGACGCGGTAGGTGACGGCGGCCTTGCCGTTGGGGGCGAAGACGACGGCCTTGTCGCGCCGGGTGGCGAAGTAGCCGAGGGAGTCCGCCCGCCCGTAGGCGCCGAGGAGGGCGCGGATGCGGGGCTCCTCGTCGCCGTGCAGGGCGGCGGTCAGGCGCTGGGAGCGGAAGAGGGTGGTGGCGGCGTTCAGCAGGGCGAGGGCGCCGAAGAGGCCGAGCAGGAAGTACAGCGGGCGGGGCGGGCGGCCGTCGAACTGGCGGGCCGAGAAGAGGCCGCCGAAGACCTGTTTGGCGGCCCAGTCCAGCCACTGGCCCCGGGGCAGGGAACCGGGAAACAGCGCGACGAGCCCCCAGCCGACGAGGACGGCGGCGAGCAGGCCGAGGCCCAGTACGAGCAGGGCCCGCCACAGGGCCCCGGGGCGGGAGGCGGCGTAGAACTCGCCCCGGGCGGCGATCAGCACGCCCATCGCGGCGACGGCGAGGGCCATGGAGGGGCCGCCGACCCAGTAGTCCCCTTCGGCCATGATCAGCACGTCGACGAGTATCAGCAGGGCCAAATAGGTGATGACGATCCACCAGGCGACCTTCTTGCGGGTGCCGAGGGCCGCGGCGAGGAGGAAGAGGAAGACCGCGTAGGCGAGGTTCGCGCTGACCGGGACGACGACCGTGTCGAGGAACCGCACGACGTGCCGCAGGAGCCGCCGCAGCGTCGGGGAGAACGAGAGCAGCGCGCACAGCAGGCCGAGCGTTCCGAAGAACGCGCCGAATGCGTCGGGAACCCGGTTCAGGAAGCGGTTCCGGGTTCCGCGCGTCTGCTCCACGGTGGCACTCATGGTTCGCACTGTAGGGAGGGCCGCGCCCCTGCGCGCGCCGAGCAGGCCGGCCACCCCGCATCGTGGGGCGGGAGCCGGTGCAGCCGGTGCCCGGCTACCGGCCCATGGTCAGGCCGTCCTTGGCGGCGCCGCGGCCGAGGACGGCCTCGCTGATGGCGTCCCGGGCGCTCTCGTAGTCGTCCTGGCCGGGATCCTTGGCGAGGGCGTCGGGGAGGTGGACGACCCGGCCGGCCGACAGGTCCATCATCTGCGGCACGAACTCGGCCTTGGTGACCTGCCAGCGCTGCCCGGCGGCGGCCGGCGGGGCGAAGGTGAAACGGCCGATCGAGCCGTAATTGCCGCGCATGTCGCGCGCGCCGGTGTAGTTGAACATCTCGCCCGCGACCTGGTCGCCCATGCCGTAGATGATCCAGGTCCCGTTGACCTTCTCGTAGGGCTGCGGGATGTGCGCGTGCGTGCCGAGGATCAGGTCGATGTCGGGCCGGCCGCCGGTCTGCGAGGCGGTCAGCGCCTTGCCCAGGGAGAGCTGGGTCGCGTCCGGTTCGGTCTGCCACTCCGTGCCCCAGTGCACGCTCACCAGCACCACGTCCGCGCCCGCCTTCCGGGCGGCCCGCGCATCCGCGATGATCTTGTCCTGCTTGATCAGGTTGACCGCCCACGGCTGTCCCTCGGGCAGCGGGTAGCCGTTGGTGTCGTAGGTGTACGCGAGGTGCGCCACCTTGGCGGAGCCCGCCGTGTACATGGTGGCCGTTGCCGCCTCGGCCGCCGTACGGGCCGAACCGGCGTGCCCCAGCCCGACCTTGTCGAAGCGGTCCAGCGTGCGGCGCAGGCCCGCGCCCCCGTCGTCGAGGGTGTGGTTCGAGGCGGTGGAGCAGCCGTCGTACCCGGCGTCCTTCAGTGCGTCGGCGACCTCGGGCGGGGACTCGAAGGCCGGGTAGCCGGAGAACGGCCCGCCTTCCTCCCCGTAGATGGTCTCCATGTGGCACAGGGCCAGGTCGGCGGCGGAGACCACGGGCTTGACCCCGGAGAACATCGGCCTGAAGTCGTAGCCGTCGCCGCCCGCGTCGTTCGCTCCGCGCTGGATGACGGAGGTGTGCGGCAGTACGTCGCCGCTCGCGACCAGTGTGAAGCCCTTGGCGGCGGGGGATCCCGCGGCATGGGACGGGGCCGGTGCGCCGGAGTCCCCGAGGCGGGCCGGTGCGGATCCCCCGGCGGCCGTGCATCCGGCGGCCGCGGACAACAGGAGGGCCGACAGGAGGGCGACCGCCTGCGGACGGGTTCGCTTGGTCATCTGCGCAGCTCTCATTAGTACGACTATCCGACAACCGATCACCTGCAATCCATAGAAATACACGCCGTAAGTCAAGGAACGGATCCGTCCGCCCGGCACGCGCCCACTCCAACGGCGGATACGCGCGCCCGCCGCGGGCCGGCCTGTGCCGTTCGCCGCGCCGTTCGACCGTTCACCGCCCGGCACGGCCGCCCGGCGGACGACCCGGGTGCTTGGGCGCAACGCCGGGGCCGGACGGTTCCCGGTCGGCTCCGCGCAGGTCAGGGTGGATGAGCCGCCGCCGCCGACCCGGCCCCCACCCACCTCGGAAGGAGCCCCTCGTGCCGCTCTCCCCCACCCTCCCGCGCACGGATCCCGAGGCGCTGGCCGAACTCCAGCGCGACCATGGGCGAGCCCTGTTCGGTTTCCTGCTCGGCCTCACCGCCGGGGACGCCCAGCGCGCGGAGGACCTCGTACAGGAGACCCTCGTACGGGTCTGGCAGCACCCGGAGGTGCTGGCGAGCGGGCACGACTCCCTGCGGCCCTGGCTGTTCACGGTGGCCCGGCGGCTCGCGATCGACGCCCGGCGGGCCCGGCTGTCGCGGCCGCAGGAGGTGGACCCGGAAGGCCTGGAGCAGGCACCCGCACCCGAGGACGCGGTGGTGGGCTCGGTCACGGCAATCGATGTCAGGCGGGCCGTGGGGTCCCTGGGGCCGGAGCACCGCGAGGTACTGGTGCAGGTCTACTTCCGCGACCTGTCGGTGGCCGAGGCCGCCGCCGAGCTCGGGATCCCGGCCGGAACGGTCAAATCCCGTACGCACTACGCCCTCCGCGCCCTGAAGAAGGGGCTCCAGGGCTACGGATACGACCTCGGCGCCTGAACCCCCGACGCGGGGGCGCGGCCGGGGGCCGGGGCGGGAAGAGGTCGGGGAACGCTCCCCGATGGACGCGGATCGGACAAAAAACGCATTGAATTCGGCATCAGACCGTCCAAGTTGAGTAAACATCCCCCGCCCGGCGAGTCGCTCGGTGAAGGCTCAGGGCTGACGACGGGACGCTCGACGCACGGGAGAAGGTGGAACGGTGCAGCCCGAGGGTATGAACGGCACCAGTGACGGCGGGCTCGCGGTGCCCATGGCTTGGCTCTACGCCGAGTACATCGCTGACGAACTGCTGCGCACGGGCCGGCTGATCCCGGTCAGCACCCTGGAGTTCCGGGCCGGACGGGACACGCTCGCCCTGACGATCTACCTGTCGGACGCCGCCGGCGAGCTCTCCGGGATCCGCGTCGTGTCGCAGCTCGACGAGTGGCTGTCACTGACGGCGTACGGACATCCATGGCGCGACTGGGTGCACACCCGCTTCCTGGCGCTGGGCGAGGAAGCCAGGGAGGACGGCCGCGAGGACCCGGACCTGGAACTGGCCCGGGCGGCGTGGCGCTGGCTGGACCGCACCGAGCTGTTCGCCACCAACCTCGACCCCGGCCGGCACGGCCACGCCGACACCCCTCCGGGGCTGGACGAGAACGCGCGGGTGTGGACCCCGGCCTGGCAACTCGGCCTGCCCCTGGGCCACTTGGCGATGCACCTCTTCTGACGCGCGGCCGCTGCCGTCGCTGCGGACGCACCCCGGACAGTCCCTAGGCCCGGTCCGCCGGGTCCATCACCAGGCCGGTGAAATCGGCCTCGTTGCGCTCCGCCCGGGTGACGTACCACCGGGCGATGAGCCACATCACCGGATACACCAGCAGGCCGAGCGCCACCCAGACCAGCGGCCCCGACGTGGCGCGCGGCAGCGCGAACAGCAACGGCAGCGTCCCGACGAGCGACACGAGCGCGGCCAGCGCGCCCAGCCCGGCGCGCAGCTGGCTGCGCATGAGGGCCCGTACGTAGGTGGCCCCGAGGGTGGTCTGTTCGGAGATCTCCGAGCGCGCCGGGGCGTGCGCGGGCGGCCGGCGGCGGGCGCCCCGGGGCACCCCGGTGACGATCTCGCGCCGGGGTGGCGCCTGCTGCTGCTCCTCGGCCATGGCGAGGAAGTCTACGCAGCGCCCGGCTATTTGAGGAGGCGCGAGAGCCGCCGGTCGGCCAGGGGCTTCCCGCCCGTCTGGCACGTCGGGCAGTACTGGAGCGAGGAGTCGGCGAAGGACACCGAGCGTACGGTGTCCCCGCACACCGGACACGGCTCCCCGGCCCGGCCGTGCACCCGCAGCCCGCTCTTCTTCTCGGCCTTGAGGGAACCCGCGGCCACCCCGTGCGCCCGCCCGACGGCCTCGCGCAGGGTGTCCCGAACGGCCGCGTGGAGCTGGGTGATCTGCTCCTCGCCGAAGGACGCGGCGAGCTTGAACGGCGAGACCCGCGCCGCGTGCAGGATCTCGTCGCTGTAGGCGTTGCCGATGCCCGCGATGACGCTCTGGTCGCGCAGGACGCCCTTGATCTGGCGCCGCTCCCCCGCGAGCAGCGCGGCGAAGGCCTCCCGGTCGAAGTCCTCGGCGAGCGGATCGGGGCCGAGGCGGGCGATGCCGGGCACCTCCCGGGGGTCGTGGACCACGTACACGGCGAGGCGCTTCTGGGTCCCGGCCTCGGTGAGGTCGAAGCCGCCGCCGCCCTCCAGGACCACGCGCAGCGCGAGCGGGCCCTTGCCGGGGCCCGGCGGCTGCGCGGGCAGGGTGTCCCGCCAGCGCAGCCAGCCGGCCCGGGCCAGGTGGGTGACGAGGTGGAGCTCGCCGATCCGCAGGGCCAGGAACTTGCCGTACCGGGCGACGGCGCCGGCCGGCTGCCCTTCGAGGGCGGCCAGGGGCGGGTCGTACGTCTTGAGCACGCTGACCGCCAGGGGGAGGACGCGCTCGACCACCCGCCCGGTGAGGTGCTCGTCGAGGTACTCCCTCAGGGCCTCGACCTCGGGCAGCTCCGGCATGGGTCCAGCGTGCCGCCGCCTCAGGCGAAACGCGAGCTGGGCACGGGGCCCCGCCCGTTTTCGGGCTCTGCCCGGACCCGCGCCTCAAACGCCGGCGGGGCTGTACTTCAGCGCCCCCTACGCCATCACGAACTCGCACCACACGCACTTGCCGCCGCCCCGCGACTCCACGCCCCACACATCGGCCAGCCGGTCCACCAGCATCAGGCCGCGCCCCGAGACCCCCGACTCCCCGGCCTCCCGCCGCCGCGGCAACGCGCTGGAGCGGTCCTCGACCTCGACCCGCAGTCTGCGCTGGGGACCCGTCAGGACCCGCAGGGTCACGATCGCCGGGCCGTCCGTGTGCATCAGGGCGTTCACGATCAGCTCGTCCGCGACCAGCTCGATCTCGTCGGAGCGTTCGCGCGCGCCCCATGCCCGTACCGCCGCCCCGATCATGTGGCGGGCCGCCACCAGGGCCTCCGGGTCGCCCGGGGCCACGTGCTGCTGCAGGCGGCCGCCGCCCGGTGCGGCTGCCGCCGCCTCGCGGCGCAGCAGGAGCAGCGCCATGTCGTCGTCCCCGCCCCGGTCGTCGACGATCTCGCACAGCCGGTCCGCCAGGACTTGCAGGTCCGCCGGTCCGCCGCGGATGAGCGAGGTCAGCAGCCCTATCCCGTCGTCGAGGTCGGCGCCGGGCTGTTCGACCAGGCCGTCCGTGCACAGCAGGAGCGTTTCTCCCGGGTCCAGTTCCACCGTGGTCACCGGGTACTCGATGTGGCCGAACTCCGCCGAGAGGCCGAGCGGCATCCCGCCCTCCACCGGGAGCCGGCGGCAGTCCCCGTCGCGGGTGCGCAGCAGCGGGTCGATGTGGCCCGCCCGGACCAGCTGGAGCACGCCCGTGGAGAGGTCGGCCTCCACGTACGTGCACGTCGCGAAGCGGTCGGTGTCCAGCTCGTGCAGGAAGACGGAGGCCCGGGCGATGACGGTGCCCGGCGAGTGCCCCTCGGCGGCGTAGGCGCGCAGGACGATCCGCAGCTGGCCCATGACCGCCGCCGCGTGCGTGTCGTGGCCCTGGACGTCGCCGATGACCGCGCCGACCCGGCCGCCCGGCAGCGGGATGACGTCGTACCAGTCGCCGCCGATGTCCTGGCCCATCCGGGCGGAGCGGTACCGTACGGCGATCTCCCCACCGGGCACCGACGGGATCCGCCTCGGCAGCATGGCCTGCTGCAGGCCCTCGGCCAGGTCGTGCTCCTGCTCCAGCAGCATGGCCCGCTGGAGGCTCTGCGCGATGCTGCTGCCGAGTGCGACGAGCAGGTTGCGCTCGTCCTGGGTGAAGCCGTCCTTGTCCTGGTAGAGCAGTCCGATCGCGCCGATCGGGCGGGCCTGGGCGATGAGCGGCAGGTAGGCGGCCGCCGAGATCCGCATGTCCGAGATCTTCGCCCAGAGCCCGGGGTAGTCCGCGGCGAACTCCTGCGCCGAGTCGAGGAAGCGCGGCTGGAGCGAGCGGACGACCTCGCTCATCGGGTACTGCTCGTCGACGCGGGTGTAGCGGGTGCCGGGGACGAAGCTGCCCGCCGGCCCCTCGGCGACGAGGTGGATCCGGCCCGCTTCGACGAGGCCCATCACCATGCCCATCGAGCCGAGCCGCTCCAGGCCGTGGGCGTCGCCGAGCGCGTCGATGACGTCCTGCACGGTCCGGGCGTGCGCGAGGGCGGCGGTGGTGGACTCGACGACCGAGGTCTGGCGGCGCCGTTCCTCGTCCAGGCCGAGGCGCTCCGCCGAATGACTGAGCTCCTCGGTCGCGTCCCGGACGATGCCGATGATCCGGTACGGCCGCCCGTCGCGGCCGCGCATGACCCGGCCCTGGGTGTGCGTCCAGCGCAGCCGCCCGTCGTGGCAGCGGATGCGGAAGTAGGCGCCGTAGCTGTCCTGGCCGCTCTTGAGGGCGGAGGAGACGAGGGCGTCGAGCCGGGCCGCCTCGGCGGGCGGGACGCGCGGGGAGAGGGCGGCGGGCCGGCCGTCGTACTCCTCGGGGGCCGTGTCGAAGACGTCGAGGGCGGCTGCGTCCATGTGCATGAGCCCGGTGGTCAGGTCCCAGTCGAAACTGCCCATCCGGTTGAGCAACAGCGACTGGTCCGGGTGTGCGGGCCAGTCGTCCGGCAGCGATACGGTGGTCGGCACCGATCCACCATGACACACGGGCCGGTCAGGCGCTCTCCAGCGAGTAGCCCTCGTCCGAGGGCGGCGGCTGCAGGCCCGGGTCGGCGTACGGGTCCGCGTACGGGTCGTAGGGATCGCTCGGCGGCGGTGTCGATCCGTCGGGGTCGAGCGGGATCCCGGGGTCGAGCGGGATGTCCGACGGCAGGTCGGAGGGGACGTCCGACGGGGTGTCCGAGGGGATGTCCGACGGGATGTCCGAGGGCGGCTGCTGCGGCCGCGTGGCCGGGTTCGACGGAAGGTTCTCGCCCGGCGAGCTCTGCGAGGCCGGCGGATCCGACGGACTCGGCGGGCAGTCCGTCCCCGTCGGCGGGGGTGGGGGCGATGCCGGCGGCGTGCTGCCGGACGGGCCGCTCTCCTCGGGGCCCGGGCACGGTTCGGTCGAGGCGGTCCCGGGCGGGGTGACGGGGCCGGGCGGGATGCCGTCGGCGGGGTCGAACGGGGGTGCCACCTGCGGGGTCCGGTCCTGGGCGCCGTCGTCGCCCCGCTTGCGTTCGATCCAGGTGTTGTCGGCGATGTTGACGATCACCAGGTTGTTGATCACATGGGCGGTGGGTTCGATGACGACGACCTGGTTGGGCTGGTAGCCGTTCCACGGGGCGCCCTTGTGTACCGGGGAGCCCTTGGCGGCGCGCGGGGAGGCCAGCGGGTTCCCGCAGCCGCAGCGGACCCGTGGCATTCCGTGTTCGTCGACGAGGACGGCGGTGCCGGCCTGGAGGACGGACTGGTAGCCATCGGCTCGGCCGCCGCGGAAGCCGTGGTTGGTGACCCGGGTGTCGGCGCGCAGCACCACGGGGGTGAGGCCGCGCAGGAATTCGGGGATCTTCGCCTGTTCGATGTCGGAGGCCTGGGCGAAGGCACGTGCCTTGGCGTTGTCGGCGGTCAGGGAGCGGACCTGCTGCTCCACGTCGCAGCTGCCGAGCCGCTGGGTGCCGCCGTACAGGCCCGGGGTGGCCGCGTTGACCGTGCGGATGCCCTGCCCGGTCGGGTTCGGCAGCGGGGGTTGTACGGGGGCGGACTCGGCGGTGGCCGAGGAGGCGGTGAAGGGGTCGGGGCCCGGGGAGCCCACGGGCTGGAGCTGGACCTCCTGGCTCTCGGGTCCGGCGGAGCTCTTGGGCGCCTCGGAGCCGCCGCAGGCCGCGGCGAACAGGCCGAGGACGGCCAAGAGGGCGGCGCCGGCCGGTGCGTGACGGTGCGACGCCTGACGAGGTGTCGGAGGTGACGGTGCCTGCACGTGGATCTCCCTTTCGCCCCGGTTGCTCCCTCTTGTCTGCCGCATGCCCGGGAGTGGCGCAACCGGAGCGCACCTTGAACATGTTCAAGGAATCTCATAGGCTCACCACGTGGGTTGAACGCGTTCAAGGCGTCGGGTCACTGCGTTGGGGGGAGTCCAGGGTGACGGTACTGGTGAACGCGATCGTCACCCTGGGCGCATTCTGCGCCGCCCCGGCCGACCAGGCGGACCAAGCGGACCAAGGCGCGCTGGCCGGCGCCGCCTGACCGGTCCGATACTGGAGGCGATGGACTGGTTCACGGCGCCCGGATACTGGCTCGCCCGGCTGGTCTTCCAGCGGGCCCTGGCCGGCGTCTACCTCGTCGCCTTCATCGGGGCCGCCCTGCAGTTCCGGGCCCTGATCGGGGCGCACGGCATGCTGCCCGTGCCGCGCTACGTGCGGTACGTGCCCTTCCGGCGCGCCCCGAGCCTGTTCCAACTGCACTACTCCGACCGGCTCTTCGCCGGCTGCGCCTGGACCGGGGCGGCGCTGGCCGCGGCCCTGGCCGCCGGGGCCGGGGACGAGGTGCCGCTGGGCGCGGCCATGGCGATGTGGGCACTGCTGTGGCTGCTCTACCTGTCCATCGTGAACGTGGGGCAGACCTGGTACTCCTTCGGCTGGGAGTCGCTGCTGCTGGAGGTGGGCTTCCTCGCCGTGTTCCTCGGCAACGCGCGGGCCGGGCCGCCGGTGCTGGTGCTGTGGCTGCTGCGCTGGGTGCTCTTCCGCGTGGAATTCGGCGCCGGGCTGATCAAGATGCGCGGGGACTCCTGCTGGCGCAAGCTGACCTGCCTGTACTTCCACCACGAGACGCAGCCGATGGCGGGGCCGCTGAGCTGGTTCTTCCACCATCTGCCGAAGCCGCTGCACCGGGCGGAGTGCGCGGCCAACCACGTGACCCAGCTGGTCGTCCCGGTGCTGCTGTTCACCCCGCAGCCGGTGGCCTCGTACGCGGCCGGGATCGTCATCGCGACACAGCTGTGGCTGGTGCTGTCGGGCAACTTCGCCTGGCTGAACTGGCTGACGATCACGCTGGCCGTGTCGGCCGTGGACTTCACCGGGCTCGCGGGCCCTCCCCCGGCCGCCGCCGCGCGGTCGGCTCCGGTCTGGTTCATGGTCCTGGTCGGTGCGGTGACGGCGCTGGTGCTGTTCCTCAGCCGCCATCCGGTGCTCAACATGATCTCGCGCCGGCAGGTGATGAACCGCTCCTTCGACGCACTGCACCTGGTCAACACCTACGGGGCCTTCGGCTCGGTCGGCCGGGTCCGCATGGAGGTGGTGGTGGAGGGCACCGCCGACCGCGCACCGCGCGCGGACGGCGCCTGGCGGGAGTACGGCTTCAAGGGCAAGCCGACCGAACTGCGCAGGATCCCCCGCCAGTTCGCCCCGTACCACCTGCGGCTGGACTGGCTGATGTGGTTCGCGGCGATCTCCCCCGGCTACGCGCGGGACTGGTTCGGGCCGTTCGTGGAGCGGCTGCTGGCGGGCGACCGGGACACGCTGCGGCTGCTGCGCCACAATCCCTTCCCGGACGCGCCGCCCGTGTACGTCCGGGCGCTGCTGTACCGCTACCGGTTCACCACCTGGCGGGAGCTGCGCGAGACGGGCGCCTGGTGGCACCGCACGCTGGTGCGCGAGTACCTGCCGCCGACCCGTCTCGCGGAGGCGTCCTGGTCAGAGCCCGAGTAGCGCGGCCTCCCGCTCGGGGTCGATGCCGGGGGCCGGCCGGTCGGTCCGCTGCGGGGCCGCCCCGCCGAGCGTCCGCAGCCACTCCCAGGTGTCGGCCACGGTCTCCTCGACCGGGCGGCACGTGAGGCCGGCCGCCAGCGCCCTGGTGACGTCGCCGCCGAACATGAAGTCGTGCGGCTCGCCCTCGGGGATCCAGATCGGGAGCTCGGTCCAGGGCTGTACGCCGGCCTCCTCCAGCAGGGCCGGGTCGGTCCAGCGCAGTTCGGCGCCGCCCCCGGTGGTGGCGACGCAGGCGTCGAGGAGGCCGCCCAGGGTGGCGTGCCCGACCGGGGAGACGAGGTTGTACGCCCCGCCGAGGCCCGCCTCGGCGGCGTCCAGGGCCCAGCGCGCGAGGTCGCGTACGTCGATGTACTGGATCGGGAGTTCGCGGGGTCCGGGGGCGAGCACCGGGCCGCCGCGGGCGGTGCGGTTCAGCCACCAGGGCAGCCGGCCGACGTTCTCGTACGGGCCGAGGATCAGCCCGGCGCGCACCAGCAGGGCGCGGTCGCCGAAGGCGTCGAGGGCGGCGATCTCGGCGCCCCGCTTGTCCTCGGCGTAGGCCGTGGACCCCGCGTCCGGCGAGCCCTCGACGACGGGGCCGTCCTCGCCGAGCCCGGCGGGCGCGGGGTAGGCGTACACCGAGCGACTGGAGACGTACACGTACCGCGCGGCCCGGTCGCGCAGCAGGCGGGCACTGTCGCGCACGGCGGTGGGGGCGCCGCCCCAGGTGTCGACGACGAGGTCCCACTCCCCCGCGGCGAGGGCGTCCAGGCCCCCGGGGGCGGTGCGGTCCCCGTGCAGGGCGGAGGTGCCCGGCGGGGGCGCGTGGTGTCCGCGGTGGAAGACGGTCACCTCCCAGCCCCGGGCGAGGGCATCCTCGGTGATCGCGCGTCCGACGAATTCGGTACCACCCAGCATCAGCAGCTTCATGTGCGTCAGCCTGCCCGGGCGGGCGGGGCGACGGAAGCGGTGATCGCTCACGGCGATGACGCTCAGGGCGTAGCCGGTACGGGAACCGCGCCGGGCCCGGGCGGTGGGCGGCCCGGCGGGCAAGGCCGGCGAGCGCCCGGCAAGCGCGGCGAGCGGCGGGCAAGGGCAGCGCCCCCGGCGCTGGTGGGCAGGGGGCGCTTGGTACCGCTACACGGGCTAGTCGATGCCGGGCAGGATGTGCGATTCCGCCAGGTCGTCCTCGTACCCCGCCAGCCGGATCGGGGCGGATCGTGCCCACACTTCGAGGCTCCCGAGCTCGTCGGTCCGGGGCTTGCGCCGCGTTCCCGTCCGCTCCAGCAACTCCGGTTCGGGCTTGGTCATTTCAGTCACCGCGCACTCCTTCGTGTCGCGTAACCCGGCGGCGGACCGCGCGCCGGGCAGGGATGAAAAGGGTTCCGGACGCGGTGGCGCCTTAGTGGAGCGCGGCCCGGATAGGGGCCGTCTTGATGCCCCAGAGTACACATATGAGCGGACCCCCGCTCGATGGAACGGCAAAATCCGGTCCGTCCACCCAGTTTCGCCGCGAGTTCAGCAAGTCGTAGGGCGGCGGGTCCGTGACGAATGGTCTGCTCGGCACCGGATGTGTGCGGTGCGACGGAGGGGAGCGGCGGGTGGTCAGGTCCGGGGCGTCGAGGCCCGAAGTGCCGTACGTCACAAGCGTGCAGGAGCTCATGGATCTTCTGTACGCGTGCCGCGGCGACCGCGGTCTGCGGACGGCGGCACTGCTGCGCCGCTCGCACCCCTTCGACAAGGAACTCCAGGTCGCGGGCTTGGTGCACGAGCTCGGGGCGCTGCTCTGTCCGGGTGACGGCACGTTTCGCGCGGACCTCGCGGCCGCGGCGGTCCGGCCCCTCCTCGGCGAACGGGTGGCCCTGCTCGTCGCCCTCGCCGAGAGCGACGAGGCCGGCGATACCGACGAGACCGGCGCGGCGGCGGCGACCCTGCGCCAGGCGCGGGACGCCGCCGCAGCAGCCGGCCTCGACGCGGGAGTGCTGGAGGACTGGCAGCCGGTACTCGAACTGGTCGCGGCCGGGGCCTACCGGCCCGTACGCCCCACCCGCCCGGCACGGCCCCCGAACGGCAACGACCCCCTCGGTTCGCCGAGGGGGTCGATCGCGGGTATCCAGTAGGCCGGGGGCGGACTACCAGTTCGCGGGGGCGTAGTCCTTCAGGAAGACGCCGTACAGGTCCTCGCCGGCCTCGCCCCGGACGACGGGGTCGTAGACCCGGGCCGCACCGTCGACCAGGTCGAGAGGGGCGTGGAAGCCCTCCTCGGCGAGGCGCAGCTTGTCGAAGTGCGGGCGCTCGTCGGTGATCCAGCCGGTGTCGACCGAGGTCATCAGGATGCGGTCGGTCTGGAACATCTCCTGACCGCTGGTCCGCGTCACCATGTTCATCGCTGCCTTGGCGGCATTGGTGTTCGGGTGCCCCGCACCCTTGTAGCCACGGCTGAAGACTCCCTCCATCGCCGAGACGTTCACGACGTACGCACGCCCGCTGGACGCCTTCCGGGCGGCCTCGGCCATGGCCGGCCGGAGCGCGCTGATCAGGATGAAGGGCGACGTGTAGTTGCACAGCTGGGTCTCGAGCAGCTCCACCGGGGAGATCTGGTCGATGGTCTGCACCCAGGTATTGCTATCGACGACGTCGGGCAGCAGGCCGCCCGCGTCGATGGCGGTTCCGGCCAGGTGCCGCTCCAGGCTGGCGTTGCCCGCGACCAGGGCGAGGTCGGCGACCTTCTGCGCCTCGAGCCCGCTCACGCCGACGGGCAGCGCCGCCAAGCCGTCGACCGCACCGGAGTTGAAGGCGCCGATGACGTGGTGGGCGGGGAGCTCGCCGGCCGGCAGCGGGGCGCTCTCCCCCTCGACCAGCGCGGCGTACGCGGTGGGCAGGCGGCGCACGGTCTGCGTCGCGTTGTTGATCAGGATGTCCAGCGGACCGGCCTCGGCCACCTGGTCGGCGAGCGCCACGGCCTGGGCCGGGTCGCGCAGGTCGATGCCGACGACCTCCAGGCGGTGCATCCAGTCCGCCGAGTCCTCCATCGCCTTGAAGCGGCGGATGGCGTCCTTGGGGAAGCGGGTGGTGATCGTGGTGTGGGCGCCGTCGCGCAGCAGCCGCAGCGCGATGTACATGCCGATCTTGGCCCGGCCACCGGTGAGCAGCGCGCGCTTGCCGGAGAGGTCGGCGCGGGCCTCCCGCCTGGCCCGGTTCTCGGCGGCGCAGCCCGGGCAGAGCTGGTGGTAGAAGAAGTCGACCTCGACGTACCGCACCTTGCAGACGTAGCAGGAGCGCGGGCGCTGAAGTATCCCGGCGATCCGGCCGGCGTCCGTGACCGAGGAGGGCAGGATGCCCTCGGTCTCGTCGTCGATGCGCTCGGCGGAGCCGGTCGCGGTGGCCTCGGTGACGGCCTTGTCGTTGGCGGTCTTGGCGGCGCGGCGCTCCTGGCGGCGGCGCTGCTTGACCGTGCGGTAGAGCCCGGCGGTGGCGCGGCGTACGGTGATCGCGTCGGGGTGGTCGACGTCGATCTTGTCCAGCTCGTCGAGCACGCTGAGACAGAGCGCGAGCCGGTCGGGGTCGATGCCCGGACCGTAGTCCTGCCCGTGGTCCTGGCTGTCTTCGGTCACCGTCATGGCCGCTGCGTTCCTTGATCACTCGTCCGCATCCGCCTGCTGCGGAAGTCCTCAAAAGAGGAACTGTACGGATCCCGCGCGCCCCGGTCCAAACCCGCCCGCGCCATCCTCACGCACCGCGACCAGACCGTCACTTTGGGGGGCGGAGGGGTAACTCTCGGGCGCGGCAGGGGTCGCGCTCCGCAGCCGAAGGGACGACGCTGCGTACTCCCGTACTACGTCGGGAGTATGACTGATCACCACCTGTGGGCGGAGGAATAGCGCCGAGGGGTCGTGCATTGTGGACCTTATGAGTGCACTGGCGCTGTCGGTCCTGCTCTGCCTCGTGTCCGCCCTGGCGTACGCCGGCGGGGCGATCGTCCAGGAACAGGTCGCGGCGAGCACGCCGGACCGCCCGTACGCGCCGTTGCGCCGTGGGGGCTGGTGGGTGGCCGTGGGGCTGAACGGCCTCGGCGCACTGCTGCACGTGGTGGCGCTCGCGTACGGTCCGCTGAGCCTGGTCCAGCCGCTCGGCGCGCTGACCATCGTCTTCGCCCTGCCGATGGCGGCCGTCTTCGTACGGCGCCGGGCGGGCGCGGCTGCCTGGCGCGGGGCCGTGCTGGCCACGGTGGGTCTCGCCGGGCTGCTGGCCCTGACCGGCGGGGAGGGGCGGGCCGAGCAGTCCCTGGCGGGCGGTGAGCGCGGCGTGCTGCTCACCGCGACCTGGGCGGCCGTGGCGGTGCTGTTCCTGGCGGCGCACCGGGTGCACCGGGCGGTGCTGCGCAGTGTGCTGCTGGCTGCGGCGGCCGGTACCGCCTTCGGCATGGCCTCGGTGTTCACCAAGTCGGTGGCCGAGAACTTCGCCCCGGACGCGCTGACCGCCATGTGGCCCGATCTGGCGGCGATCGCGGTGCTGGCGGCCGGCGGGCTGCTGCTCTCGCAGGCGGCCTACCGGGGGGCCGGGCTGACCGCGCCGCTGGCCACGGTGACGGTGATCAACCCGGTCGTCGCGGCGACGGTCGGCATCACGCTGTTCGGCGAGGGATTCCGCTACGGGGCGGCGGGCACGACGGCGGCCGTGGCCAGCGCCGCGCTGGCGGCGGCGGGCCTGATCCTGCTCACCGCCGTGCCGTCGCACGTGCGCGGGTCAGATGCGGACTCCGTGGCCCCGGAGGTACTTCAGCGGGTCGATGTCGGAGCCGTAGCCGGGCCCCGTGCGCATCTCGAAGTGCAGGTGCGGGCCGGTGGTGTTGCCGGTCGAGCCGGAGCGGCCGATGCGCTGGCCTCCGGAGACCTGCTGGCCGGCCTTGACCCCGAGGGCCGAGAGGTGGGCGTACTGGGAGTACCGGCCGTCGGTGTGCCGGATGACGACCTGGTAGCCGTAGGCACCGGCCCAGCCGGCGGAGACGACCTGGCCGGGTCCGACGGACTTGACGGTGGTGCCGGTCGCCACCGGGAAGTCGACGCCGGTGTGGTAGCCGCTGGACCAGGAGGAACCGGACACGCGGTAGGCGGTGCCGAGGGCGGCGTCGACCGGGGCGTGGAAGCCGCCCGCTTCCGGGTTCTGCTGCGCTGAGGCGGGCTTCTCGGCCGGCTTCTCAGCTGGCTTCTCCGCCTTCTGCTCGGCCTTCTTCTCGGCCGGCTTCTCGACCTGCTTCTGGGCGGGCTTCTCGGCCGCCGGCTCCACGGGTTTCACCGGCTCGGCGGTCCGCGGCGGCTTCTCGGGGTCCTGCGCGGGCGGATCGGCGGGCGGGGCGGGCGCGGCCGTGATCCGCAGGGTGAGCCGCTGGCCGGGGAAGATCAGGTTCGGGTTGCCGCCCACGGTGGCCCGGTTGGTCTCGTACAGCGCCTGCCAGCCGCCCTCGACGTGCTGCTGGGTGGCGATCGCGGAGAGCGAGTCGCCGGGCGCGACGACGTACGGGTTCGGCAGGACGGAGGTCCCCGTCGGGCGGGGGGCGGTGGCCTGCGCCGGAATCGTCTTCGGCTGCGACGGGCCCTGCGCGGTGACGGCGGGGGCCGGACCGCTGCGGGTGAGGCCCGCCTGCTTGCCGCAGTTCGGCCAGGCCCCGGGCCCCTGGCCCTTCAGGACCTTCTCCGCGACCGCGATCTGCTGGTCCTTGGTGGCCAGGTCCGCGCGGGGGGCGTAGGCGGTGCCGCCGAAGGCCCGCCAGGTGCTCTGGCTGAACTGGAGGCCGCCGTAGTAGCCGTTGCCGGTGTTGATGCGCCAGTTGTTGGTCGACTCGCAGGTGGCGACCTTGTTCCAGGTGTCCACGGAGGCGGCGTGTGCGGCTCCGGCGCCGATGAGCGGTAAGGCGATCCCGGCGCCACCGGCGGTGACGGCCAGCGAGGCCCGGTTGATGCTGCTCGGCTGATACCGGCGGTGCCGGCCCCGTACACCCATGGGAGCCCCCATCGAAGACATCAGGAACCCCACAACCTAACCACCCGACCAGGGCATGACAAGGGGCACAACAGGGCGCACTCGTGCGGCACTTGACCGCGTCCCGGTCGGCGGGAGCACGCGGGAGCGCATCGATGGCCACCCGCCGCGACCGGAAGGCTCGGGCCGGCGGGCTCCGATCAGAGGGCTCAGGCCAGAGGCTCAAGCCAGAGGGCTCAGGTCAGCGGGGTCGGCGGCGGCATCGGCGGAGGCATCGGCTCCGGGCTGGGCGGCACGGGCCGCGGAATGGGCTCGGGGTCCGGGAAGGGACTGGGCCCCGGGTTCGGCCCGGGCCCGGGCGCGGGGGGCGGCTCCGGGACGGGTGACGGCTCGGGGACCGGCGGCACGGTCTGCTCGGCTGTACGTACCATGACTCCCATTTTGCCGCGATTCAGCCCGTTTCACCCTCCGGGATGGGCAGCCTCAGCCCCGCCGCCAGGCCCGGTGCCGGGCTGGACAGCACCGGGATCCGGCCCGTGGCCAGCTCGGCCGCCCCGGCCATGGATGCCTGGGCCAGCACGATGACGTCCGCATCGGTGACGGCGCCGGCGGCCGCGGCCACCCGGGCGAGATATCCAGCCATGTCCCCCGCCTCGAACTGCTCCCAGGCCCCGGCGACCACGTGCGCACGGATCGACACGGGCCGCCCGCCCGCCTCCTCGGCCAGCAGCTCCCGGGTCGGGGCGAGCGTCGACTCCACGGCGGCCAGTACGACGATCCGCGCGCCGGTACGCACCGCCGCGGCCGCCATCGGCCGGTCCACCCGCAGTACCGGGGCGCCGAGCACCGGAGCCAGGGACTCCGCGATCGCCCCGATCGTCGAGCAGGTGACCAGCGCGGGCCCGGGCCCGGCTTCGGCGAGCAGCCCGAGCAGGTCCGGAGCCACCGACTCGGGCCCTTCCGCGCGGGCCCGGTCCAGCAGCTCCGGCGCCACCAGGTGCCGCAGGACGGCCCCCGGGTGGTGCCGGTCGCGCAGCGCGTCGAAGACCGGGACGTGCACGGGCGAGGTGTGCAGCAAGGTCAGGCCGGGGCCGCCGGCCGCCACCCCGGCCTGAGCCCCGGCCGCTGCCCCGGCCGCCGCCCCGGCCGCCGGTGCCGTCACCAGAGGTCCGAGTCTGCGGCCAGCTGCGCCTTGGCGGCCGCCACGACGTCGGTCGGCGCCTCGGGCGCCTGATCGGGGTGTTTGGCGGCCCAGCTGGCCGCGTACGGGCAGAGCGGGACCACGGGCACGCCCTCGGCGGCGGCGATCCCGTAGAAGGTCTTCACGAGCCCGCTGGCGATGCCGCGGCCCTCGTGCCCCGGCTCGACGACGGTGTGCACCGCCACCAGGGCGTGGGGGGCCTCGGCGAGCACGAAGTAGGCGATGGATCCGGCCACCGCCCCGTCCTCGACGGCGAGCAGCCGTCCGGCCTTCCGCTCGTCCCGGAACTCGATCGCCATGGTCCCCGACTCCCCTCAGACAGCCACGGCGTGGGGGCTGCGCTCCTGATCCGTACCCGGCACCGGGGCAGAGGGATCCGCGCCCAGTTCGACGATCCGATTGTCGGCGTCGACGTGCACGACGCGGGGCTTCAACACCCGGGCCTCGGCGTCCTCGACCTGCGCGTAGCTGATGAGGATGACCAGGTCCCCCGGGTGCACCAGGTGCGCGGCGGCGCCGTTGATCCCGATGACCCCGGACCCGCGCTCCCCCTCGATGACGTAGGTCTCCAGCCGCGCCCCGTTGGTGATGTCCACGATGTGGACGAGCTCCCCGGGCAGCAGATCGGCCGCGTCCAGCAGATCGGCGTCGATGGTCACGGAGCCGACGTAGTGCAGGTCGGCCTGGGTGACCGTGGCCCGGTGGATCTTGGACTTGAACATGGTCCGAAGCATGAATTAACTCCCGAAATGTCTGCTCCCTGCCTGCTTCATGCAGGTCAAGGGCGGTCTCCGGAGCCTACAACGATTCGCATGTTCGGTCAGCTGTCCCCAGGTCTTTCAGGACTCATGCTGACCTACTGCTGACTTTTCCGACGCACCGTCAGGCCGGTACGGTGGCTCTCCCGCACCCTCCGACCCGCTGCCGAACGACGACCAGTCGAGAAACTCGCGGCTGCGCGCCGAGTCCGAGATCCTCTCCTTCCTCGACGCCCTCCTCGGACGCCTGCACGAGACCTTCGCCATGGACTCCGTGGCACTCCTGGAACGCAGCAGCGTGGTCGACTCCTGGACCACGGCGGCATCCGTAGGCGCCACCCCGCCTCGCCGCCCCGAAGACGCGGACGTCGACCTGCCCATCGGCGACAATATGGCCCTGGCCCTCTCCGGCCGGGCCTGCCCTGACATGTCCTCGTCGGCACCCAGGCGGCAATCGTGCGCGCCAACCTGGACCGGGCCGACTGGCGGGATGCCGGATCGGTGGGGGCGGGGGTCGCGATCACAGCGGCCGCCGCGCTCACGGCCGGCATGCTCGGCCGGTTGACAGGGCGGCGCACGGCCGCCGCTCCGGGCCCGACCGGGGCCCGGCCCGCCATGGTCATACCCGACGGGGAACGCCTCGCCTGGCTCGCCCGCACCACGAACCACTGGCTCGACCTGACCGCCGCACTCGCCGGCCTGATCGCCGCAGCCGCCGCACTGGCAGCGGCGGTCGGCCTGACCGGCGCGCAATGGGCACACTGATCGCCCCCTTCGCGCTCGTCTCCGTCCTGACCCTGAGCCGCTCCGCCGCGCTCGAGGCGGCACGCACCATGCCGACGGCAGCGCTCGACTACGGCTCCGCGCGGCAGCGCCGTACCGCGCAATGTCGTGGTCGGATATCTGCGGCGGGTGCGCGCCGCCGCCGCGGATCCGGAACGGATCGTGATCTACTCCGGCTACGCGAAGGGCCTCGGCCACCGCCTCGGCGGGCCTGTCCGCGATCCCCGTGCCCGTGGACGTGCCACCAGGACCGCAGCTGCAAGGCTCCTTGGCGTGGCGAAATGTGAATTGCCTGTACGTGGCAGGACTGACTCGGCGTCATTCGCGAAGGAGGTTTTTCCGACAGCGAATGGCGGGCCAGAGGGTCACGGATCCCCCCTCACCACCCGACAGACAGGTGACGTACGACGACGCCAATGCCGTGCCCGCAGAGGCGTCCCTGCTCCATGGCACGCACGGGCCTAGAGGCGGCGGAGGCCGGAACTGGGAGCCATGAACAGCAAGCTGCTGAATGCAGTCGATTCCATCCACTTGCAGTGTGTGTCATGGCGGTGATCGATCAACTATGGGTCCAGATCGATCAACGGAGCTTTTCGCTCCAGTCAAGGCCACCTGGCGTACCCGAACTGACTATGCTCGCCTCGCGTGTTGCGCTGCACTCACCGCGAGTCGAACGTCGCATTGCGCGCAGACGGAGCCTGGCCGCAGAGAGGCGTGACCACCGATGCGATCTCGAACCGGCCCATCGGGCACACCCATTGGAACATCTTTGCCCGGCCGAGCGAAGTCCCGACCGTTCTTGTCGTCGCACCGCATCACGCCCAGTCCACTAACTCCAGACTGTTTAGGGACCCTTCGATGGTTCGTGCAGGTTCAACCCCTGGAGCGCTGCCACGTGCAGTGGCTCCAGCATGGCTAATCCCCCCTGGTGTCCTGGCTGGGGCCTGCGTCGTGGCGCTGATCTGTGTTTCCGCGCAGATACGCACGCCGGTTGCCTGGTGCGGCCTCGTCGCGGTCGTCCTGACGGCCATCACTTCGGCTGAGACGGCGCGCCGGACGCGCTTGGCAGAGGCGGCCCGCTACGCACGGGCGAATGCCGAGGTGCAGCGGTACTACGCGCAACGCGAGACCGTGCTGCTCGCGCGCCTGTCCGACCAGCGGGCCACCACTGTATGGCTCGCCGAAGAGCTCCTCCCCGCGGCTGTCGCCCGCCTGCAGAAGGGTGAGCCCCCTTCGGAAATCCTGCAGTCCGTCCCGTTCGGGGAACATCTCGACAGCGAGTTCGCCGAAGCCCTCCGGGCAGCTCTGCGGACGCTCCTGGAAGCCGTGGATGCCGAGGAACGCACACGGGACTCGTCGCAGCGGGCACTGGTGGCGATCGCCCGGCGGGTCCAGGCGATCGTGCATCAACTCGCCAAGGACCTGCGCGACATGCAGATCCTGCATGGTACGGATGTAGTGGTCTCCCATGGCCTGCAGGACATCGACCATCGCAATGCCCTGATCGGGCGCCTTGCGGCCAGCATCGCGGTACTGGGTGACGCCCGGCCCGGGCGTCAGTGGTCGAAAGCGATCCCTCTCTACGACATCGTGCGAGGGGCCATGTCACGCATCGTGGACTATCCCCGCGTGAAGCTGCAGTCGGTGACAGAGGTGGCTGTGATCGGCCAGGGAGCCGAGCCGCTGATCCACCTGCTCGCCGAGTTGCTCGACAACGCCACGACCTTCTCACCGCCGCACGCCCCGGTCGAGGTGACCGCGAGCGAGGTGCCCTCTGGTGTCGCGATCGAGATCGAGGACCGTGGGGTCGGGCTCACCGAAGAGGCCCGCCAGCGCATCGACCGCGTCATGGCTCAGGCATCATCCGGCATGGATCTGGCCGACCTGGGCGAGGCAACGCAGCTCGGCCTGCCCGTCGTCAGCAGGCTGGCCCGCGAGCACGGCCTCGACGTCGACTTGCGCACCTCCGCGTACGGAGGCGTGCGGGCCGTCGTGCTCGTTCCGCGGCGCCTGATCACCACAGTTCAGCAGCCTGCCTCGAAAGTCCAACAGTTCGCGCCGAGGCCCACGGGCGCACCGGCCGTGCCGAGGCCGACGAGGACGCGCGATGCCGCAGCAGATTCTGTCGAGGCCGAAAAGACGGTGAACGGACTGCCTCAACGGCGACGCGAGTCGCCCGTCCCGACACCGGTCGTCCGCACGACCCCCCATCCCCCGGCCGCTCCGGCCGCCACCCCGGGAACGGCCGACGCACCTCGGCAGCCGGGCCTGATGTGGGAGGCGTTCAGCGGCGAAAAGAGACCGAGTACGGGCCCTTCCATTCGAACCAACGAGCCATCAGACGAGGGTGAGTAACCGTGCCGCCACTGCTCAACATGGACTGGATGCTCAAGGAGCTCGCAGCCAGCGTCCCGTACGTGCGACACGTGGTCGTGTTGTCATCGGATGGCCTGTGCATCGGTCAAGCAAACACGGAGCCCGACACCGCTGACGCGATCGCCGCTGCCTGCTCGGGAATCCAAAGCCTGGCGAAGGCCATCGCACAGAAGTTCCCGCACGGAGACGGCTCGACCCACATGGTCGGAATCGAAGTCGACGGCGGGTACTTCTCCCTCATGGCGGCCGGTCCCGGGGCCTATCTCGCGGTGCTGGCCGATGCGGAGGTGGACGCGGGCTTGCTGGGCGACCGCATGCGTACGCTGGTGGTCCGGATCGGCCAACACATGACCAGCCCGCCTCGTGAGGACGTCGGGCAGGCGATGTGACGTCACAGAACCACGAAGCATGGGACGAAGGCAGTCCCGTGCCGCTTTATGTCATCTCCGGTGGCCCAGGTTCCTCCGCCAAAGCCTTCAACCTGGTCACCCTCATCTCATCGAGGTCCGCACCCGAACCTGGTATGCAGCCCGAGCAGGCGGCCATCCTCACCATGTGCCAATACCCGCTGTCGGTGGCCGAGATTTCCGCGTACCTAAGCCTGCCGTTCAGCGTCATCACGGTGCTGCTCTCCAAGCTCGTGGACAACGAGCGAGTTCAGGCTACTGCTCCCGTTCCTGTCGCGGCGGTCCCCGAACTTGGCCTTCTGGAGGCGGTGATCCATGGACTACGTAGGCTCTGACGCTCCCGCCGCCGGCCCCCGCCGCTCGGACGTGCTGCTGCCGCACGGCGCCAGGGGAGTCAAGGTCGTGATCGTCGGCGGCTTCGGGGTGGGCAAGACGACCATGGTCGGGGCGGTGAGCGAGATCCCGCCGCTGACCACCGAAGAAACCATGACTCAGGCCGGCGTCGGGATCGACCACAATCCCGGTGCGGACGGTAAGAACACCACGACCGTTGCTCTGGACTTCGGTCGCATCAGCATCAACGAGGAGCTGATCCTCTATCTCTTCGGGACGCCGGGACAGGAGCGCTTCTGGTTCCTGTGGAACGGCATCTTCGAAGGCGCGCTCGGTGCCGTGGTCCTCGTCGACACCCGGAGGATCGAAGTCTGTTTCGAGATCATCACCCGTCTGGAAGACCGCCGCGTCCCCTTCGTCGTGGCCGTCAACACCTTCCCCGAGGCGCCGCAGCACCCGGTACCAGCCCTGCGTACTGCTCTGGCGCTCAACGAATCGGTGCCCATCATCACCTGTGACGCACGCGACCGGTCGTCCAGCCGCGACGCCCTGCTCTCGCTGATGGGCTACCTGTGCACCCTCGCCGCCGCTCAGGAGACCGTATGACCGTCCCACCCGCTGACCACACCACCACGGAACCCGGGCTCACCCCGCCCCCGGGTTGTCCGGCCCACACCGCCACGGGACTCGACGCAGCGACCCCGCTCTGGGGCGCCGCTGCCGAGACCGACCCCATGGGCCTGTACGAAAAGTTGCGTGCCGCCCACGGTCCGGTGGCGCCCGTCCTGCTCGACGGGGACGTACGGGCCTGGCTCGTCCTGGGATACCCCGAGAACCGTGATGTGGCCAGCCGCTCCACCCAGTTCTCCCGCGACCCCCGCACCTGGCACGGCTGGAAGAGTGGCGAGATCGACGCCACCACCTCGCCGCTGGTGCCGATGATCGGCTGGCGACCCGACTGCGTATGTGCGGACGGCGAAGAGCACCAGCGCCTGCGCGGCGCGGTCACGGCCGGCCTCAACCAGTTCGACCAACGCGGAATCCGCCGCCACATCACCCGCTTCGCACACCAGTTGGTCGATGAGTTCTGCGAAACGGGCAACGCGGAGCTGGTCGGTCAGTTCACCGAGCACCTGCCCATGCTCGTTCTCACCCACCTGCTCGGAATGCCGGACGAGTACGGCCCCAAGCTCGTGCACGCCGCCCGGGACCTCTTCAAGGGCACCGAAACGTCGCTCGCGAGCAACGCCTATGTGCTGGAGACCCTCGAGCAGCTTGTCGTCGCCAAGCGCGCCCTGCCCGGGCAGGACATCGCATCCGTACTGATGGCCCACCCGGCCGGCCTCACGGACGAGGAGGTTCAGCACCACCTGCGCCTCATCCTGCTCGCGGGCTATGAGACGACCGCCAATCTCATGTCCAACGTGCTCCGAATGGTGGTCACCGACCCGCGGTTCCGCGGGTCGTTGGCCGGCGGCCAGATGACCTTGCCTGAAGCAGTGGAGCAAGTGCTCTGGGACGAGCCGCCGCTGATGGTGTGCCCGGGCCGCTGGGCCACCGGTGACACCTCTCTCGGAGGACAGGAGATCAAGGCGGGAGACATGCTCCTGTTGGGCCTGGCCGCCGGGAACGTCGATCAGGTGGTCCGCCCGGACCCCTCGACCCGCGTGCACCACAACCGCGCGCACCTGTCCTTCAGCGCCGGCGCCCATGAGTGCCCGGGCCAGGACATCGGCCGTGTCATCGCCGACACCGGCATCGACATCCTGCTCACCCGGCTTCCCGACATCAGCCTGGCCGTGCCCGAGGAAGAGCTCACCTGGCGCTCCTCCACCTGGTCGCGGCATCTGACGGCGCTGCCCGTGAAGTTCGCGTACCGCAGTCCGGAAGCCCATGATGTTCTGACACCGCTGCCGGCCGCGCCCCCGCCGAGCAGCGGTATTCCGGTGGCGTCCCAATGGCCGGTATCCGAGCACGAGTTGTCGCGCCCAACCGAACCCCGCACCTCGTGGCGGGCGCGGCTGAGGTGGTTTCTGCGGAGGCTGTAGGCCTCGCAGCTCGCATCAGAGCCGAGCACCAATAGCCGAGGAGGCTGCCGGACGGCGTGGTCGGCAGCCTCCTCCGAGCTGGGCGAGCACCTCGGCGCCCACGTCGCGCTCGTCGTACGGCGCCCTTCACGCGTGCGTCGACGTTGTGAGGCCTGATGACGCTGAGACATACCGCTCGCCGGTGGGCACAGCGGCGGTGGAAGTCCGTTGCTCTTGGAACGGACCGTCTGCCGGAGCGTAGCGGGGCGCCCCGGTGTACCACGCATGGAGGCCGGACAGGAAACTGCAGGCTCCCCGGAGCCACGCCTCCAGCTCGATCCGTTCGCCGTGGTTCAACCCGGCTCGCTGGACGACCGGGGGCAGTTCGCTCCGTCTGAGGTGCTCGAAGTGGCGCAGTCGGGCGGTCACCAGATCGGCGGCCGCATGCATCGCCTCCTGGACTGTGATGCGCAGGGATGTTTGGAGGACTATGACGAGGTTGTTGACGTCGTGTTCGTCATGGACTTCCCGCTGATAGGAGGCAATGTCGTTCGCCATTCCCATGTAGTCCATGAAGGCGTCGAGCAATGCGCAGAAGGCTCGGCTGTGCCGGATCTGCTCAGGGATCCGTGCGCCAGTGGAGAGTTCGACGGAGTAGGGGGCGGTATAGGCGGCAAAGCTTTCACGGCGGAACTGGGCATACTCGATGAGGTCCGGGACACGGCCGGCGCGGCTGTTGGCCAGTTCCTGAACTCCCGCGTCGATGTACCTTGCCAGGGCACGGTTGAGCCCCTGCTGCCAGTGCGCCATTCTCGGGGGGAACAGCCGTTGCTGGAGGTGGGCCATGCCCCTTTCGACGGCATTGGTCGGCTCCGGCAACCGGGCGCCCGGCTCCGGCGGCAGGAAGGCATGGAGGCGGGCCGTGAAGGCTTGTGCGCCTGTGAGGTCGCCCGTCCGTTTGAAGGCGGAGGCGAAGTAGTCGTCCCAGGCCAGAGCCCAGAGGTTGAGCCGGTGATTGAGCCGGAGGTCGGTGAGTGAGGCGTCAGGAAGAGCCCAGGCGGTCAGCTGGTCAACGGCCATGGCGTGGAACTGGGACAGGGTCCAGATCGCCCGGCGGGCCGACGGTGCTTCGTCGCTGTCCAGCATGCCCATCTCTCGCGCCCACGTCTCGGTCTCCTCGCGCAGGGCCAGCAGGTACGGATTCACCCGCACCGGGTACGGCATCCGCAGTATGGGCAGCTTGATGGCCTGCACTGTCATGAGATCCCTGCTTCCCTTTCGGCGCGCCTCGGTGTTGCGTGTCGCCCCGGCGTGCCCTGAGCAATTACAGGGTCCGGCAGAACCCGCGCGCAGTGGGCGAGGAAGTGAACGTGCTGCGCATAGGGGCATTCGTGAAGGCGCATTGCGCATCGCCGATGCCGCCTTGGTTCCCATGTACTCGCCACGTCCGCAGCAGCTCTGCGGCGTGCATGCCCATGGTCACGCGGCGGCGTCTGCGTGACCAGGAAATGCGGATGCTGCGCGAGCACGACGAGCAGACCGCCGGAGTCCCGGCACCGCAGCGATACGAACCGGTGACGCCCCGTCACGAGCTCGAGATCATCCCGTGGCGGGTCTCTGGCGCGTCCGGGTCATGCCTCTTGATCGGGGACTGGACGAGGATCGCGAACGTCAGTTCCTGAGGCATGGTTTCTCCCTCCGAGACGGCCCATAGGCTGACGATCCACTGCTGCCACGGGGACGGACGCCGAACCTTCCCACCCTTGGTGCTCCAAAACGTGCGCCCACCCCGGCCAATCCGCAACCCCGCGTAGCCGTCCTCGGCCCGTGATTAAGGCCGGTTTGCGGGGAATGAAACGATCCTTCTGGGTCAACTTGGCTCAAATTCGATCCAGAAGCTAGCCATGATCAACCAATGATCGTCAGTCTGCATGCGCGAGCGTGCGGTCCCGATATGGCTCCGCGCGATATGGGGCCCGCCGCTCGTCCGTTCGCGGTGAGCTATATCGACCCGAAGTGGCTGCGCGAGATGGGAGCAGCTCCGGGTCGACTCTGCGTTCCCATCGGACAGCAGGTCGTTTATCACGTACGCATGCGGGCAGCGCGTCAGCTTGGCACAGTCGCAGAGCTTGAAGAACCAGCCCATGCCACGGCGAGCTGGCGGGCCATGTGGGGGTATTCCGGTACGGGCTGGAGAGGCCCCGCTGTCACGCTCGTAGGTCAGCATCGGCGCAACACAGTCCGGTCTCGTGCTGAGTGATTGCTGACCTGGGACCCCGCAACACCCCTGTGACCTGCACGTATGTCCAGATACCAGCGAGGCCGAAGTTGGAGCCGACGACGGCGTAGCCGTCTGCGTGCTCGACGTAGAACAAGGGTGTGGGGCGGGCACGGCCACTACGGGCTCCGGTCGTCGTCAAGAGGAGAGAGGCCAAGCCCAGGGTGCGGCCGATGCTGAGGCGTCCGTCGCTCCTTCGCTGCAGGGTGGTGTCGAGGGGGACCATGAGGGCGCGCATCACCGCCCCTGCCCATCGGGCCGGGCCGATCTTGTTCATCAGCCGGAAAGCCGGACAGATCGCCTACGCTCCGCGAAAGGGCGCACATTCCGACAATCACTTACACGCCACTCGCAAGGGAAGACAGCGTCATTCACGCGGGGCAGTCGCCATGACGAGCCGCCTCGGCCGGGTGAAGACACCCGGCACGGCGCGTACCCGGCCGCGAGGGTCGGCCGGGCGCAGCTGGAAGAGCGTGCGGCCAGGGCTGCCAGGGCGATCGGGGCGGCGTGGGCGAGGAAGGGGGCGCCGATACATCGGTCGGGCTGTGCTTCGCCCCGACCTACGCCTCCTGGGCCGACCCCATCGAAGCCCACTTCGGGCCGCTGCGGCAGTTCACCCTCGTCAACTCCCACCATCCCAACCACACCGCCCAGACCCGGGCCCTGCACGCCTGCCTGCGCTGGCGCAACAAGAACACCCGCCACCCCGACGTCCTCGCCGCCCAACGACGCGAACGCGTCCGCATCCGCAGCGAGAAAGGAATCCGCTTCGGCGGACGGCCCCGTGCTGAGTACGGATCGTGGGATAACACAAGACGACGCATGGACACGCACGGGCCTGCGGGCTCGTCGGTTCATCGGGCAGCCACGAGCGACCGGCGGACCAAGGTCTAGGGCCAGGTGCGGGCCTACCACCAATGCACGAAGACCCTGCTGTGACCAGCAGGGCAAGAGCGAAGTCTCCGGTGCAGGGCGAGAGGCCGCCGACATTCGCCCACTGCCGTCACCGAGGTCAGCAACGGCGGGACGTGATCGGGGCCGATGCTGACCACTTGCTGACCTTGACCCGGACAGTAACGCCGTGACCTGGGGAAACGCCGAAATGCTAGGTGTTGGACTTGAACATGGTACGAAGCATGCGAATACTCCCGATGTGTCTGCTCCCTGCCTGCTTCACGCAGGTCAAGGGCGGTCTCGGCAGACTACAACGGTTCGTGTTTTCGGTCAGCTCCCCGCGGGCCTTCAGGACTCACGCTGACCCATTGCCGACTTTCCTGGTGCCCCGTCGGGCTACGGCTGGGCCACACCGAGCATCCCGCCTCCCCTGCCGCGACGAAGACCTCACAGCGAAGGTCTCGACCAGCTGAACGTCGAGCGTGACACATCATCTGCGCGGTGACGAAGTGTTCGTGGCCGAACGGCGACATCGAGGCCCCGGCCCCGACGGATCCCCCGGCCAGGCCTGATGCCGACCGCGACCACAGCAACCTGCCGCCATCCTTCGTCGGTGTGGCGGCGGCCCGGATCCCGCCCGCGCCCCCACGCGTCGCGCCACGCCCTCGCTCTGCCGAGGGTCGCCCCCGGTCGCTGCTGCTCGGCGATCGTCGCTCCCCGCTGCCGACGGCCCGTAGAGGTTAGAAAATGGAGTAGTGAGCGACCTCCTTGGACATTTCCGGCGCCGGCTGCTGGGATCGACCACGAGCTCTTCCTCTCCCCCTCGGCGTCCCCGCTCAGGACACCAGCAGGAGCATCAGGAGCACGCCCGGCCCCCCAAGGGAAGGGCGCGGCGGCCGCAGCGTCTGTCCTCCCTGCTGAGCGTGCGCAGCGTGGCCGGCGAGGTGTTCCTCCTGCAGCTGGCCGTCGTGGTGCTTCTCGTCGCCGCCGCGGTGGTGGCGCTCGTGGTGCAGGCCCGGAGCGCCGGCATGCTGGACGCCCGGCACCGTACGCTCGCCGCCGCCGGAACGTTCGCGGAATCTCCGGGAACCGTCGCGGCCCTGCGCAGCCCCCATCCGAGCGCGGTGCTACAGCCGAGCGCAGAAGCGGCCCGGAAGATCGCCGGGGTCGACGGCATCAACGTGTACACACTCGACGGGGTCACCCTCACCCACAGGGACCCGCGACAGATCGGGAGGCACGTCGTCGGCCCCTTCTCCAAGGCGGCGGCCGGCCAGTCCTTCACCGAGACGTTCGAAGGGTCCCTGGGCCAGTCCGTGGTCTCGGTGGTCCCCGTCAAGGACTCCGACGGCCGCGTCATCGCCGTCGTCTCCTCCCCGGTCACGGTCCAGAACGTCCAGAGCATGGTGAACCGGCAGCTGCCGGTCGTCCTCGGCAGCGCAGCCGCGGTGCTCGCCCTGTCCGCGGGCGGAACCGCTCTGGTGAGCCGTCGGCTGCTGCGCCGGACCCATGGCCTGGGACCGGCCGAGATGACGAGGATGTACGAGCACCACGACGCGGTGCTGCACGCGGTGCGGGAGGGCGTGCTGATCGTCGGCGGCGGCGGACAGCGGCGGCTGCTGCTGGCCAATGACGAGGCACGGCGGCTGCTGGATCTGCCGGTGGACGCGGAAGGGCTCCCCGTCACGGACCTGGGTCTGGAGGAGGGGATCGCCGAACCGATCGCATCGGGCCGTTCCGCGACCGACGAGCTGCACATGGCAGCCGACCGGCTGCTGGCGGTGAACATCCGGCCCACCGCCCCCTACGGGCAGGCCGGGACCGTCGTCACGCTGCGGGACACCACCGAGCTGCGGGCACTCTCCGGCAGGGCCGAGGTGGCCCGCGAGCGGCTGAAGTTGCTCTACGACGCGGGGGTGCAGGTCGGAACGACGCTGAACGTGGAGCGCACCGCGGAGGAACTGGCGGAGGTGGCGGTCCCGCGGTTCGCCGACGCGGTAACGGTCGACCTGCTGGACCCGGTGCTGCGCGGCGAGGAGCCGCCCGAAGCGAGCACCGAGATGCGCCGCACCGCCGTAGTCGGCCTTCAGGGCGACCACCCGCTCTCCCCCGTCGGCGAGCTGATCCGGTTCGCTCCCACCGGTCCCATGGCCGCCGGGCTGGCCGGCGGCCATGCGGTCCTGGAGGCGGACCTGCGCGCCACCCACAGCTGGCGGGCCCAGGACCAGGCCAACGCCCTGCAGATCCTGGACCGCGGCATCCACTCCCTGATCGTCGTGCCCCTGCGGGCCCGGGGCGTGGTGCTGGGGATGGCCGGCTACTGGCGCGGGCGGGACTCCCCGCCGTTCGACGAGGAAGATGTGTCCTTCGCCGAGGAGCTGACCGCCCGGGCGGCACTGTCCGTCGACAATGCCCGCCGCTACACCCGCGAGCACAACATGGCCGTCACCCTGCAGCGCAGCCTGCTGCCCCGGCGCGTACCGGAGCAGTCCGCCGTCGAGGTCGCGCACCGCTATCTGGCCGCCCAGGCCGGGGTGGGCGGTGACTGGTTCGATGTCATCCCGCTGCCCGGCGCCCGAGTGGCCCTGGTGGTCGGCGACGTCGTCGGCCACGGTCTCCACGCCGCCGCCACCATGGGCCGCCTGCGCACCGCCGTGTACAACTTCTCCACACTCGACCTGCCCCCGGACGAACTCCTGAGCCACCTGGACGAGCTGGTCACCCACATCGACACCGACGAGCAGGAGTGGCAGGGGATCACCGGTGCCACCTGCCTGTGCGCCCTCTACGATCCCGTCTCGGGGCAGGTGACCGCCGCCACCGCCGGGCATCCGGGCCCCGCTCTGGTCCGCCCCGACGGAACCGTGTCCTTCCCCGAGGTGCCGATCTCCCCGCCGCTGGGCCTGGGCGAGGGCCTGCCCATGGAGACCATGACGGTCACCCTGCCCGAAGGCTCCCGGCTGGCACTCTTCACCGACGGGCTGATCGAGAGCCGCGACCGCGATCCGGACGCGGGCCTGGCAGCGCTGCGCGCCGCCCTGGCCGGGCCCGCCCGCACCCCGGAGGAAACCTGCACCGCGGTGATCGACGCGATGCTGCCCACCAGGCCCAGCGACGACGTAGCGCTGCTGGTGGCCCGCACCCGCCGACTGGACCCCGCGCGGATCGCCGAGTGGGACGTGCCCCCCGACCCTGCGGCGGTGTCCCCGGTGCGCAACGCCTGCGCCCGCCGACTGGTGGACTGGGGCCTGGAGGACATCGCCTTCACCACGGAACTCATCCTCAGCGAGCTGATAACCAACGCCATCCGCTACGGCACCGAGCCCATCCGGGTGAGACTGCTGTACGACCGCTGCCTGGTCTGCGAGGTCTCCGACGGGTCCAGCACCTCCCCGCACCTGCGCCGGGCGGAGGCCACCGACGAGGGCGGTCGCGGCCTGTTCCTCGTCGCGCAGTTCGCCGAGCGCTGGGGCACCCGCTACACCGCCCGCGGCAAGATCATCTGGAGCGAGCAGGCCCTCCACGACGGGGCCGCACCACTCGCGATGGATCTCGGGGAGGCGCTCCTGGCCGGGTGGGACGACGAGGGGTTCTGAGGACACGCCGGTACGGCAGCCGCAGGAAGACAGCGGACACCACCGTCTGGGACTGCGCTGCCGAGGCCGCCGAACGTACGCTGACCTCGATCAGTACGCGCCGCCCGTTATGGAGCCTTTGTGCCCGCACCCCGTCTCCGGACAGCCTTCGTCGCCGCCTGCCTGGCCCTCGCGGCGGCACCCCTCGGCGCCTGCGGAGACAAGCCCACCGCCGCGCCCAGAGCACCCGCGGTGGCCACCTCCGCCGCGGATGCCGGCGGCATGGCAGCACTGACCACGGCGGCGAAGAAAGAGGGCTCGCTCAACACGATCGCGCTCCCGAGCGACTGGGCCAACTACGGCGCACTGATCGACGGCTTCCAGAAGAAGTACGGGATCAAGGTCATGGTGGAGAACCCGGAAGGCACCAGCCAGGACGAGATCAACGCCCTGAAGGAGCACAGGGGCGAAGGCCGAGCCCCCGATGTGATCGACGTGGGGGGCTCGTTCGCGCAGGCCGCGGCACGGCAGGGCCTGCTCGCTCCGTACAAGGTCGCCGCGTACGACGAGATCCCCACGGAACAGAAGGACCACCGGGCCCGCTGGTACAACAACTACGGCGGTTACATCTCGATCGGCTGTGACGCCAAGCGCGTCAAGACCTGCCCCGCGACCTTCGCCGACCTGCGCAAGCCCGAGTACCAAGGCAAGATCGCGCTCAACGGCAACCCCACCAAGTCCGGCTCCGCCTTCGCCGGGGTGTACGCGGCTGCCCTGGCGAACGGGGGTTCCTTCGACGACGTCCAGCCCGGCATCGACTTCTTCGCCGAGCTCAGCAGGAATGGCAACTTCATCCCGGTCGAATCCACCCCGGCCACGATCGCGAAGGGCCAGACCCCGATCAGCATCGACTGGGACTTCCTCAACCTCGGATACGCCGACGGATTCCGCGAGAAGGGCACGGACGTCGACTGGCGGACCGCCATCCCCTTCGACGGCAGCTTCGCCCAGTACTACGCGAACGGGGTGAACAAAGACGCCCCGCACCCCGCGGCGGCACGTCTGTGGCAGGAGTACGTCTTCAGCCCGGAGGGCCAGAACCTCCGGCTCGGCGCCTATGCACGCCCCGTCCTCATGGACGCCATGGAGAAGGACGGCACCCTCGACAAGGCCACGGCGGAGAAACTGCCGACGGTCGAGGGCACGCCGACGTTTCCGACGGAGGCACAGAGGGAGAAGGCAAGAGAGACCGTCAACCGCGGCTGGGCCGAGGCCGTCTCGGGCTGATGACCGGGGGCGGGGCCAGCAGGTCCGCGCCGTGCGCGACCGCATGGAGTCGACCGAGCTTCTCGTCGTGGCCGCGCAGATCCTTCTCCATCGGGTAAGTGCGGGCCTGGACCTCCCGGTCGGCGAAGCGGGCGGCCATCTCGTCCCCCAGCGCCACGCACGGCTGCCGACCGGCCTGGAGGCCATCGACTACGCGAGAACTGGGCCAGGAGAGCCTGGTGTCCCGCGCATCGTTCGTGCGCGGGACACCAGACCAGTGCTGTGGCCGCCAATGACGATGGGGAATCAGTCACAACCGATGGTTGGCCTTACGGGCTGCCCCTCCGCCAGCAGCCCGGCCAGCTCCGCGGCCGCCTCGTCGATCTCCCGCCCGCACGTCAGCAGTACGTCGTACGAGGCACCCCAGGGATCTGCGATCCCGTCTGCGGCCCGCTCCACCGGCGCCAGACTGCCGCGGGCGGCCGCGGCCCGGGCGATCATTTCCCGGGGCGGGACCGCCTCCCCCTGGGCCAGCCGCACGAACTCCCTGACCGTGAAACACTTGCGCAGGGCCACCGGCCACAGCCGCACGGCCGTCTCCCGGTGCTCCCGCTCAAGACCCAGTACGAGATCGGCCTCCGCGACCAGCTCCGGCCTCAATAGCCGTGACGTGAACCTCGCACTGTTCCCGCCCAGTTGTTTCAGCACGGAACCGGTCGCCGGATGCATGCCCGCGATGTGCCGGGCCCTGGTGCCGGCACTGCCCACCCGCGCTTCCGGGAGCCTGGCCGCCAGCAGCCGTTCGGCCAGGGGGGAGCGGTGCACATTGCCGGTGCAGACGAAGAGGATGGTCAGCCGAGCCGCGTCGTCGTCATCCACGGGTAGGTCTCCTCGATACCGCGGGATGCCGTCGGGGCGCGTCACTTGACCCCACCCCGCAGCAGCCTCGCCCCGCGGGGCAGCTCATCCTCGGCACATGAACGCGGCGGCGGGGTCAGTGCGGCCGACGGGTCGCCGTATCCGTATCCATATCCGTATCCCCCCTGCCTCGGCTTCGGGCTCATGCTGAAGACCGTGCCGAGGGTCCGCACCCCCACCGTACGGAGGGCTTCGGTGGCCGCCGCGACCCGGTCGCGCGGGGTCTTTCCGGCCCGTACGATCAAGAGTGCGCCGTGGGCGAGAGTGGCGAGGGCCACCGTGTCGGCCACGGGCAACAGCGGGGCAGTGTCGACGATCACGGCCTCGTAGCCGGCGGCGAGTTCTCGCAGCAACTCCGCCATCCGGTCGGAGGCGAGCAGCTCGGTGGGGTTGGGCGGGACGGGGCCGCTGGTCAGGACGGAGAGCCCGCCCGCCGTCTGCATCACATCCCCGATCCGCGCCTGGCCGATCAGCACGCTGGTGAGGCCGGCGTCCTGGACGAGCCCGAGGGTGTGGGCGACGCGGGGGCGGCGCAGATCTGCGTCGACGAGGCAGGTGGAGGTGCCGGCCTCGGTGAGCGAGAAGGCGAGGTTGACCGCGGTACTGGTCTTGCCTTCGCCGGGCAGCGAACTGGTGACGACGATGACCCGAGGCCGGTCGCCGATCTGGGCGAACTGCAGGTTCGTCCGCAGATGACGGAATGCCTCGGCCCGCGCCGAGTGCCCTGCGGCACCGGCGGCGAGCGGCTGCTGCGGGCTGTCCTTGTCGAAGGGAATCGAGCTGAGTACGGGCAGGCCGGTGAGGGCAGCCAAGGCATCCGCGGTCTTGAGGGTGACGTCGAGCGTCTCCCGGAGCAGGGCGGCCCCCGCGCCCAGCAAAAGACCGGCGATGAGGCCCACGGCAAGGTTGAGGGCAGGACGCGGGCTGACCGGGGCCGAGGGGACCGAGGCTGTCTGGGTGACGCCCAGTTTCACCGGGGAATTGGCCACCCTGTTGGGGGACGGGGCGTCGAGGGTCTCCAGGCGCTCGACGACATCGCTGAAGCGGTAGGCAACCGCATCTGCGACGGCCGCCGCGCGACGCGGCTCGGTGTCCCTGACCGTGATGTTGACCAGCACGGTGCCGATCGGCGCTTCCGCGGTGATCCGGCCGGCGAGTTCGTCCGGCGTGGTGTCGAGGCCGAGGGAGGAGACGACGTGCCGGGTGACCTGACGACTGGTCACGATCGATGCGTACGACTGGACCCGGGCCAGGGAGAAGCTGTTGCCCTGCTGGAGCTCGCTGGTTTCGCCGCCGGACCGGGCGGAGACGAACAGCTGGGCGTGCGCCTGGTAGACGGGGGTCGAGAGCGCAGTGGCCGCCCAGCCGGCAGAGACCCCGAGCAGGGTGCAGACGATCACGACGGGCCAGCTCCTGGCCAACGCTCTCAGGATGCTGCGAAGTTCCAAGATGTGCACCTCATCGGGTCGTTCGGGCAGCGCGCCGGGCCAGGTTAGACTAATTTGTCTGGTTTGTCTGGCAACCATGGGAGCTGACCGGAGGAGTCCTTCGTGCTGCCAGCCCATATCGCCGTGCTGATCACCAGTCACAACCGCCGCGAGAAGACCCTGTCCGCCCTCTCTGCCCTCCACGTGCAGCGCGGACTGCCCGAGGACACGGAGGTGCGGATCCACCTCGTGGATGCCGGCAGTACCGACGGCACACCCGAGGCGGTCCGGGCGGCGCACCCGCGGGTCGACGTGGTGACGGTCGGCGACGACGTCTACTGGGGCGAGGGCATGCGCATCGCGAGCCGCAACAGCCACGCCGCGGGCCTGCCGCCCTGGGAGTACCAGCTCTGGCTCAACGACGACGTGGTGCTGGACCGGGACGCCCTCGCCGTCCTGCTCGACACCGTACGGGCCGTCGGGCCCGGCGCCGTCGTCGTCGGCGCGGTGCGCGCGCGAAGCGGCGCGCATACGACGTACTCCGGACGGACCGGCCGCGCACTCTCCCTGGTCGAGCCCACGGGACGGCCCGAGCCCTGTGACACGTACAACGGCAACGTGGTGCTCCTGCCCCGCGCAGTACATGAACGGATCGGCGACATCGACAAGGTCTTCCGGCACGGCATGGGTGACTACGACCACGGCTTCCGCGCCCGTCGGGCCGGCATCCCCGCCTATGTGAGCCCACGCCACGTGGGCAGCTGCGACCGCAACCCGCCAGACACCGGCTCCCGCGAACCGGGCATCGGGGTGCGTGAGGCGCTGCGCCGCGTCACTTCGCAGCGCGAACTGCCGCCCCGCCAGTGGTGGGTGTACTGCCGACGGCACGCATGGCCATGGGCGCCGTTGCTGATGGTCTCGCCGTACCTGAAGACGGTGGCGCTGGCTCTGGCCGGGCGGCGCGCGGGGGGCGGGGAGTACCCGCGGTGACCGGGCCGATCGCGCCGGTCGCCGGGGGCGGCGCCCTGCTGCTGTGGATCACCGGTTTCGGCACCATCGCGGTGGCGCCCCTGGTCCCCCATCTCTACCACGGGCTCGGCACGGCGGCCGGCGAACCCCTCTCCGGCCCGCAGCTGCTCTTCTCCCAGGGCGTGATCCTGCTGGTGTCCGTCCTGGCGGCAGCCCTGGTGACCCGCAGTGTGTTCCAGGGCGCGGGGGCCGGTACGCGCCCACCCAGGACCGGCCAGGGGCTCGCCTGGGCCGCCGTCGCGTTCGCCGCGGGCCCCGTCCTGTCGGCCGTGTTCGGCGAGCACGGCGCTCTGGACGCGACGGTGGTGTTCGCGCCGCTGCTGTTCGCCGCCCTCTACCTGTGCCCTCGCCGCCCCTTCCTCGAGGTGCTGCGCCAACTCCGCACCATCTTGCGCTGTTACGTCTGGGGCAGCTTGCTCAGCACCCTGGTCGCACCGCGCTGGGCCTTCCTGTTGCCCGTCCACGGCGACGGGGGGCGGGACTTCCTCGGCCTCGGCTGGGGCCAGTTCATGGGCCTCGCCCCCAACCCGAACCATCTGGGGCCCCTGATGGCGGCGGCTCTGCTCCTCGAAGTCACCCCGGTGGGGCGGTGGCGCGGCCGTGCGATCCATGCGGCTGCCGCGCTCCTCGCCCTGACGCTCACCCAGTCCAGAACGGGCTGGATCTGCGCCGCCTCGGTGTTCTTCGTGCACGGCGCATGGGGCAGGACCGTGCTCCGCAGGCAGTTGCTCACCGTCTTCGGGGGCGCCGCCGCCCTGATGGTGCTGATGGCGGCCCCCGTACAGGCCGCGCTCGCCCGGCTCGCCGCCGATCCGATGTACGGGGACTTCAACGGCCGCACCCTTGCCTGGCGGCTCGCCTACGACGAGTTCGAACGCAATCCGCTGTTCGGTTACGGGCCCACTCTGTTCAGCCCGGCCCACCGCCTGGAGCTCTTCGGCACCACGGACCACTGGATCGGCCAGGCGCACAGCCAGGTCATGCAAACGCTCGGGGCCACCGGTCTGATCGGGTTCGCCGGGCTGTGTCTGCTGGTGAGCTCGCTGGTCGTACAGGCCCGGCGGGCCTCCGCGCACACCAGTGGCCTCTCGACCGCGCTGGTCACCCTGCTGATCGTGGCGTGCACCACCGAGGCTCCGTTGCGCGCTCTCGGCGGACTGTCCGCCCCCGTTCTGCTGCTCACCGTGGTGTGGTGCGTTCTGCTCCACGGAACCCCCGTCCCCCCCTCCGCAACCCAGGAGCCGTCAGATGTCCCGTAGAACTGCGCTGATCACCGGCATCACCGGACAGGACGGCTCGTATCTCGCCGAACTCCTGCTCTCCAAGGACTATCTGGTGCACGGCCTGATCCGCCGCTCGTCCACCTTCACCACCCAGCGGATCGAACACCTCTACCAGGACCCGCACGAGCCGGACGCCCGGCTCCGCCTGCACTACGGGGACCTGGCCGACGGCTCCCGGATCGCCGCCCTCCTGGAACACATCCAACCCGACGAGGTCTACCACCTGGCTGCCCAGTCACACGTCCGCGTCTCCTTCGACGAGCCCGAGTTCACCGGCACCACCACGGGTCTCGGCACCACGCGGCTGCTGGAGGCCATCCGGATGACCGGGCTGCCGTGCCGTTTCTACCAGGCCTCCAGTTCGGAGATGTACGGGATCACGGCGCCCCCGCAGTCCGAGACGACGCCCTTCCACCCGCGATCCCCGTACGCGGCCGCCAAGGTGTACGCGTACTGGATCACCCGCAACTACCGTGAGGCGTACGGAATTCACGCGGTCAACGGCATCCTCTTCAACCATGAGTCACCCCGGCGCGGCGAGACCTTCGTGACCCGCAAAATCGCCCGGGCCGCGGCCCGGATCGCCCGCGGCGAGCAGGAGTTCCTGCACCTCGGCAATCTGGAGGCCCGCCGCGACTGGGGTTACGCGCCCGAATACGTGGACGCGATGTGGCGGATGCTCCAGTGCGACCAGCCGGACGACTATGTGGTGGCCACGGGCACCAGCTACAGCGTCCGGGACTTCCTCACCTTCTGCTTCGAGCGTGCGGGCCTTGACTGGGAGCGCCACGTACGGTTCGACGAGCGTTACTTGAGGCCCTCCGAGGTGCCGGACCTGATCGGCGACGCGTCGAAGGCCGAACGCGAGCTGGGCTGGCGGCCGACCGTGCTGACCCCCGACCTGGCCCGCCTCATGACCGACGCCGAGCTGGGCGCACAGCTGCCCGAGGGGCAGGTGGCCCGGTGACCCCGCCGACCGTCCTCCACCTCACCAACGACCGCGAACCGCCGGGCCCGCGGCTGAGCTTCGGCGGTGCGTTCCGTGCCCTGGCCATCGACGGCGCGCTCACTCATGTGCCGCTCGCCCCCGCAGCGCTTCTGTCGGCTGGCCGCGCTGCCGCGCTGGCCGCAATCCTCCGGACCGCCGAACGGGCCCGCCCTGAAGTCCTGTTCGTCCAGACACCTGGTAACTTCCCCTGGACCGACGCGGATGTGGCCAACCTCCTGCGGCGCCTCGGCTCACCGACCGTCGTGATGTGGGAGGGCGACCCGTGGGGCGGGCGCAAACCCGTCCTTCCCTCCATGAAGCCCTGGTTGCGCTACGCGGACACCGTCTTCACCCCGGGCCTCGGCATCCAGGCCCGTCTCCTGGGCAGGTACACCCGGCGGCCCGTTCAATACATCCCGCAGACCGTGCCCCATCGCCTCTGGGACGACGGGCCCGTCCCGGGCGTCGACGCCACGGCACACGACGTGATGCACATCGGCAGCTGCTTCGTGCGCTTCGGGGTGTTCGAACGGATCGACGGCGCTCGGGAGCGTCGGCGGTTCGTACGCTCCCTCCAGCGGCTGCCCGGTTGCCGGTTCGCCGTGCACGGCCACGGCTGGCGCGGCCGGGGCGCACTCGGACCCGTCCCGTTCGACGATCAGGTGGACGCTCTGCGCACCGCCCGGATCAGCGCCAACTGGGACCATTTCCCCGGCCGCGACGGCTATTTCTCCAACCGGCTGCCGATCAGTCTGTTCGCGGGACGCCCGCACGTCACGACCAGGCCCCTGAACGCCGGCTGGCTGCCGGGCCCGGAGTGCGGCCTGCACTTGGTGGACTCCCCCGCCGAAGCGGTCGACCGGGTCACCGAACTGCTGCGCGCCGACCCCGCACAGCTGCATGCCGCCGGTCTCGCCGGGCACACGTGGGTCCGTACCCGGCTCACCGAGACCAACGCGCTGCGGCACATGCTCACCCGCCACCTGGCTACCGTGCCCGCACCGCGCGCCGACCCCTGGCAGGAGATCTCCGCGATGGACGCCGCCGGCACATGAGCGCAGTCACGCGCAGCCTCGGCTGGAACTACGGCGGCTCCGCGCTCGGAATGCTGTTCCAGCTCGGCTACACGGCGATCGCCGCGCGCCTGGTGTCCCCCGACCACTTCGGCGCGTACGCCACCGCGTGCAGTGTCACCGTCCTGTTCGGTTACGTCGCCAACTCCGGCCTGGCCACCTGTGTGCTGCGCGCCGAGCAGCTCACCAGGTGCCTGTTGCGTACCGTCTTCACACTCGCCGCCGCCTTCGGCCTCGTCTGTTTCTGCGCCGCGCTGCTCGCCGCCCCGCTGCTCACGGCGGTCTGTGAAGACCCGCAGACGGCCGGGATGATGCGCGTGCTGGCGGCGCAGTTCCTTGTCCAGCCGGCTGCGCTGGCGGCGGTCGCCGCACTGCGCAGGCTGGAGCGGCCTCGCACGGCGGTACGCGCCGAACTGGCCGGCCAGATCGCGGGATCGGCCCTGGCGCTGACGCTCCTGCTGGCGGGCTGGAACCCCTACGCCCTGGCCACCGCGTTCCCGCTGTCCGCGGCCTGCACCCTGGTCCTGGCCGCCGGCGCCCTGCTACCCGAACGGCGCCGCTCCCCGGCCGCCGCACGGCCGTGGCGCCGGCGTCCCCGCCCGGCGTTCGCGGCGCAGGCGCCGACGGAGCCCGGCGCACCATCGGTGCCCGGTGCGCCGTCGGTGCCCGGTGCGCCGTCGGTGCCCGGTGCGCCGTCGGTGCCCGGTGCGCCGGCACGGCTGCCCGTCGGCCGTCCCGTTCCGGCCCGCGAACTTCTCCGCTCCTCCGGCTTCTTCACCGGGTACGGCCTTGTACAGTCCGCCACCAACAACGCCCCGCTGTGGCTGGCGGGTGCCACCCTCGGTGCCGCCGCGGCCGGTCACTACTCGCGGGCCGCACTCCTGACCGGTATCCCGCTGACCGTCCTCGCGCAGGGCCTCCACCGGGCCGTCACCCCGGCGCTGGCCGACGCCCGCGCGGCCGGGAGGATTCCTCCGCAGGCGGTGCATGACGTGCTGTGCTCGGCATCCGCCGTGGGACTGATGGGCCTGGGCGCGCTCGCCGGTCTCGGGCCGGCCGCCCTGCTCCTGCTGCTGGGGCCGGCCTGGGAAACGGCCGCGCGGCTGGTGCCGGTGCTCGCGGCCGGGGCCGCACTGTGGATGCTCTGCTCCACCGCGAGCTCCGTCGACACCGTCCGCATGGACACCAGGGCCCTGCTGCGCGCCCAGCTCGCCGCCATCGGCGCGACCGCGCTGATGCTCTGCTTCGCCCGGGCGCACCACAGCCTGTTCCTCGCCACCTGCGCCACCGTGGTCGCCCCGCTGGCCGGTCATCTCGTCCAGCTCGCCCACTGGCATACCGCCAAGGTCCTCGGTGTACGTCCGCTGCTCTTCGCGCACGCCGTGCACGCGGCGGTCGGCACCGCACTCGGTCTCTCGGCCGCGCTCGGCCTGCGTTCCCATCCCCCCCACTACGGGCTGCTGCTGGGCCTCGGCGCCATGCTCCCGGTGGCCCTCGCCTGCGTCGTGCTCCGCACCCGTCTGCCCGTCTATGCCACGGCCCGCCGCCACGGTCTCGTCAGATCCCATCCGAGGAGCCACCCATGCACATCGGCCTCGCAGGCCCCGTCGATCTGACCCCCCTCCAGCACCTGCTGCCCGCGCGGCTGCCCGCCGTCTACAGCGGACCGTGCACCGGCTGGCTCGCCAGGACCTGGCTGGAGCAGGGGCACCGAGTGACGGTGTACGCCCTGAGTGGCGCCGTCCCCGGGCGGCAGGTGTACAGCGGCAAAGGCATCGACCTCGTCGTCGTACCGCAGCGCGCGCGGGCCAGACACCGGCTGAAGGACTTGTTCCGCGCCGAACGCCGAGGGCTCGCCGCCGCGATGCGGGCTCACCCCGCCGACCTGGTCAGCGCCCACTGGACGTACGAGTTCGCGCTGGCCGCGATCGCCAGCGGCCTGCCGTCCTTCGTCACCGCCCACGACACCCCATTGCGCTACGCCTGGGAGATGCGCAGCGCCTACCGCTGGCTGCGCCACTCCATGGCTCTTCCGGCCGTCCACCGCGCCACCGCGCTCAGCGCCAACAGCCCCTACACCGCACGGCATCTGCGCCGGGTGCTGGGTGTACGACGGCCCATCGAGGTCATCCCCAACGGGGTGCGGATGGAGCATCTGCCCAGCGCCACGGCGCCGCCCGACGCCGCCCCGGTGTTCGCCACCGCCGTCCAGGGCTGGGGGCCGCTCAAGAACACGGCCACGCTGCTGCGCGCCTTCGCGCTGCTACGGGTCGAACTCCCGCACGCCCGGCTGTTGCTGTGTGGCGACGGACACGACGCGCGGGGACCGGCCCGGCAGTGGGCCGCCGCACACGGGCTCACCGCCGGGGTCGAATTCGCCGGCCCGCTGGCGCACGACACCTTGCTGCGCCGGATCGCCGCCGAGGCCCACGTCCTGGTCCACCCGTCCCGTATCGAGTCGTTCTCGATGATCACAGCCGAGGCGATGGGCATGGGGCTCCCCGTCATCGTGGGCGAACGCAGTGGAGCCGTGCCCTGGGTCGCCGGGGACGGCGGCCTCGCCGTGGACATCGACTCGCCCCGGACGCTGGCCGACGCCATGAGCCGGCTGGCCCGCGACCCGCAGTTGCGAGCCCGGCTCGCGACGGCGGGGCACCAGCGGACGGCGCGCCGCTTCGAGCTGCGGGACGTGGCCGCCGCATACACGTGCTGGTTCACCACGGAAGGCAGCCGCCCATGACCACCACGCCCCTCGTACTGCAGATCAGCAATGAACCTCAGCCCTTCGGCCCGCACACCCGCTTCGCTCGTGCCTTCGAGGACCTCGCCGATGCGGGCCGGCTGCGGTACGCGTGCGCCGTCCCCGCCGCCGGGGACCAACTGCCTTCGTCCCGTCCGGACCTGGTCTTCGTCCAGTCCCCCCAGTCGTACCCGTGGACGAACCGGCATGTCCGGAAGTGGTTGCGGACCGCCGGGGAGCCGCCCGTCGTGGTGTGGGAGGGCGACGCGTGGGGAGGGCTCACCAAGCCGTTGCGCGAGCGGAACCTGGCCTGGATGCGGGCCGCGGAAGAAGTCTTCAGCGTCGCCGCGGGTGGGCAGGCCGCGATGCTGCGTCGAGCCTGCGGCCGGCCGGTGCGGTACGTGCCGCACGTCGCGCCGCTGCATCTGCTCGCCGCACCGTGCGGCCCGGAGCCGGCCCCGGGCGGAGTGACCCTGGTCGGCAAGCGACTCACGTACCTGGGAATCGAACTGATCCCCGATGATCGCGAACGGGCTTTGTTCGTCAAGGAGTTGCACAAGGTCGCGGGAGCGCGGCTCGCGGTGTACGGCACGGGATGGCGAGGCCCCTGCGCACGCGGCCCCGTCCCCTTCCCCGAACAGCTGACCGTCATGGAGGCAGCGTTGATCAGCGCCGGCTGGGACCGCTATCGCAAGCACACGGGCTACTTCTCCGACCGGCTGCCGATCGCGATGTGCGCGGGCCGGGTCCATGTCACCTCCCGCCAGCCGGGACTCGGCTGGCTACCGGGTCCCGACCGCGGCCTGCACCTGATGGACACCCCGCGCGCCGCGGCCGGGCGGGTCCGCGAGCTGCTTCGCCGCGACCCCGAGGAACTTCTCGAGCAGGGACGGCGGATGAGCGAGTGGGCCCGTGCCCGGCTGACCGAGCGCCAAGCCCTGCTCCACATGCTCTCGCCGTACATCCCGCTGCCCGCCCCGCCCACCGACCCGTGGGCCGGGCTCGCCGCCTTGGACTCCTAGGAGTCGGAGCCGTCAAGAAAGGACCGGCCGGACGGGTCCTTCTCGTACGCGTTGTAGACCCTCGGCAGCGGCCGGTCGTCGCGGATCGCCCGGAACAAGGCATCGGCTTGATCCTCGACCATCGTGTACCGGCCCCGCTGATCGGGGTGCTCCACGCTCGGAACGGTCAGGATCTGCGTGCCGCTCGCGGGGATCGCCCGCGCGCTGTTCACCAGCCGGTAGAGCTCGTCCAGCGAGTCGAGGCCGGGGTCCGCCACAAGCGAGGACGTCACCGCGTCCAGCAGCGGATACAGCTTGGTGGGGTTGGTCAGCACTCCGTCGCCCTGCGCCTTCTTCAACAACTCCCGAATGAACTGCTTTTGCCGCTCCACCCGTTGGAGGTCGCTGCCGTCGCCGACGCCCACCCTCGTGCGTACGAACACGAGTGCCTGTTGTCCGCGCAGCAGCTGCCTGCCGGGCTGGAGCGTGATGTTGTACTCAGGCTCACGGACCTTCTCGGACACGTTCACCTCCACGCCCCCGACAGCGTCGACGACCTTTCTGAAGCCGGAGAAGTCGACGACGAGATGGTGGTCGACCGGGATGCCGGAGAGGTCCTCGAAGGTACGGACCGCACAGGCGGCCCTGCCGAACTGGAAGGCCCAGTTGAACGGGGCGTGCTGGGCCGTGCTGCGGGAGCCGTCCGGCTGCAGGCAGCTGGGGATGTCCACCACCAGGTCCCGTGGCACGCTGACCACGGAAGCCCGGCTTCGGTCCGCGGAGAGGTGGATCAGCATGGCGGTGTCGGAGCGTTCGCTGCCCCAGTTCGCCTCCTTGTCCGAGCCGAGCACCAGGATGTTCTGGGCCTTGCCCGGCGCGGGGCGGGGCCGCTTGCCGTGGTCCGCGGCGAGGGCCCGGGCGGCGGCCTCGTCGGTGCGGATGTTGCCGTCGAGCCGCTGGTAGAGCAGCCAGCCGGCACCTGCCGTCACCGCGAACAGCAGGACGGCGCCGATACCGAGCCGTCTCAGGACCTTGCGACTGCGCCACCAGCTCTCAGGTACCGGCATGGATCAGGCCCTCCACCCCGTCGGCGAATCGCCGTGCCATTGACTCGACCGTGTACAGCTCGGCGTCCGTCCGGCAGGCGGAAAGCAGTCTGTCGTAAAGTGCGGGCCGGGTGAGCAGCTCCGTGACGGCCGCGCTGTACGCGTCCAGGCCACCCTCCACGACGAGGGCATTGCGGCCGTGCTGCAGATACTCGAACTCGGGCCCGTGCGCGGCGTGGGCGGTGGTGACCAGGGGCGTGTCCAGCGCGAACGAGTCGACCGCGGCGAGCCCCACCGCGCCGGGCACCAGCAGGACGTCGGCGACGGCGCCGAGCCGGGCCTTCTCCTCAGCGGTGGCCGTCCCCACGTACACGACCGGACCGCCCGCACGCTGGACTTCCTCCACCAGGTGTCGCTGCGCCCCGTCGCCCGCGACGAGCAGTCTGAAGCCGGGCAGCAGTTGCGCAACCCGGTCGGCCGCCGCCAGCAGGAACGGGATGCGTTTGGCGGCGTCGAGGCCGCCGACGTACAGCGCGGTACGGCCGGGGCGCAGCCCGTACGACTTCCGCAGGGCCGAGAGTTCGGTGCCGGGGATACGGGAACGGGCTGCTACCAGGGCCCTGGTGTCCACGGTGTTGCGGATCGTCGTGACCCGCTGTTCGGGGAAGCCCTCGCCGATGACGTGCCGGGCACCCTTCTCCGTATAGGCGAAGAACCAGCGGGCCCGCTGGGTCAGAGCGCGCTTGGCTGCGCGCAGCGGGGCCGGGTGGCTGCGCGTGTAGGTCCCGCCGTGGCCCCACAGCCCGACGGGTGGGCCGCCACGGCTCAGCAGTGCGCGGTAGTTCTCCAGGCTGTGCAGGGACTGACCGAGGACCAGGGCGTCGCAGTCGCGGGCGAGGGGGCCCAGGCCCCGCCAGACGAGATGGCGGCCGGCGAGGCGGAAGGTGCGCTGCGGCAGTAGGACCGTTCCGGCGAGGGCGCAGGCGTCGGCGCGCCGGATGTCCTTGCCCCAGGGTCGGCCGTGGGCGATGGTCAGCTCGATGTCTCGGCCGGCGAGCTCGCGGGTCAGGCGTTCGTAGAACGCGAGGCGGTAGCCCGGCACGTACTGCTGGACGACGACGGCTCTTCTCACCGGGCCGCCCGCGCCGCCTGGGCCGGCATGCGCCCGTCCTTGGGGGCGGTGTCCGCGCGGAAGAGCACCAGGTCGCACTGGAGCATCTGGCCGGTGCGCAGGTCGGTGAACCCGGGCACGACGGACATCAGAGTGAGGCCCAACTCGCCCTGGGTGAGGGCGAGGGCGTCATCGAAGAGCAGTCCGTCCCGGTACAGGGGCACGAAGGACGTCTCGGTCTGGATGCCGACGCACTCGCTCGCGTACCGACCGGCGCCGCGCAGCACATGCGCCTCGTACCCCTGCACGTCCATCTTGAGGAACGCCCGCTCGCCCGGGGCCACGATCTGCTCCCACAGCTCGTCGAGGCGACGGATCTCGGCGGTCTGTCGACTCAGGTAGGCGGCGTGCGGGGCGGCCGCGCGGTGGCGTTCGAGCATGGGAAGGACGGAGCTGCTCGCACCCGCATTGCCCGCGACGTTGATGACAACGGTGCCGGAGTGGTCGCCGAGCGCGTACGGCAGGACCGTCCAGGCCGTGTCCGACGCCGCCCTGCGGTTGAGCTCCGTGCGTGGGCCGGTGAGCGGCTCGAAGGAGACGATTCGGCCGCGGTAGCCGCAGTGGCGGAGCATCGTGCCGTAGCCGCCGGCGTGTGCACCCGCGTCGATGACGAGGCCGACATCGAACTTTCGGAGCAACTGCACGAGTTGCTGACCGCTCCAGCTTGCCGGATAGCGGGCGATATCGATGCCGAGGCGCTGCATGGTGCTGCGCGCACGGTGAAGGAGGGTCACTGTCGTGCTCCTTTGTATGCTGCCCAGAGGAAACGGGGATGCCCCCACAGCACCCGGCGCCACAGCCGGCGCGGTTCGCTGCAGAGGCGGAAGAGCCATTCCAGGCCGTGCCGCTGCATCCACAGCGGGGCCTGCGGCTTGTTGCCGGAGACGAAGTCGAAGGCGGCGCCGACGGCGGCGAACACCGCGGGGTGCGCGGCGGCGAGCCGGGCTGCCTCGTAGTCCTGTTTGGGGGTGCCGAGGCCGAGCCAGACGATCTGGGCGCCGCTCGCGCGGATCCGGTCGAGCTGCGACTGCCGTTCCCCGTCGGTCGGTTCGCGGAACGGCGGCGACTCGGCGGCGACGATCAGGGCGCGCGGGAAGCGGGCGAGCAGCTCGGCGCCCAGCTGTTCCAGTACTGCGGGGGTGGAGCCGAGGAGGTAGTGGCGCAGGCCCACGTCCTGGCCGGTTCGGAAGACGTCCAGGAAGAGGTCGGGGCCGTACACCCGCATCCGCGGCAAGGAGCGGCTCCGGTGGACGATCCGGTTGGCCCACACCACCCCTTGCCCGTCGGGGAGGTTGAGCGTCGCGGTCCGCAGCGCCTGGCCGAGTCGTGGGTCCCGGTCGGCGAGGGCGAGGGTGTACGCGTTGCAGAGGTGGACGTCGGCCGCCACGCCCTCGATTGCGAGCCGGACGACCGCGGCGGCCGCGGCGGCCGGAGTCGCAGCGGCCACAGGAACCCCGGCGCACAGGACGGTGGTCAGGCCGGTGGACACGTCCGTGCGCGTTGTGGCCGGCAGGCGCACGACCCTGCCCGTCACTTGCTCGCCGGATCGTTCGCCCTGGCAGCACGGGGTCTGCCAACGGTCCGGCGGCCCCGGCCCCGGCGCGGGCCGGTCGGTCGGCGAGGCCGGGCAACCCGGCCGGCCCCGTACACCGGCACCCTGAGCAGTCCGCCGAGGGCCAGAAGCGCGGCGACCGCCACCGGCAGTACGACGGAGGGCGGCAGCCAGGCGTGGTGGATCAGCAGCCCGATGACCGTCCCGACGAACGCGGTGACGCCCAGTACGACGGCCGTTCCCCGCACCGTCAGCCCGAGCCGCTGGAGCCGGTGCGCGATGTGGTCGGTGCCGCCGAGCAGCAGCCGGCGGCCGGCCCGGCGCCGGGAGACGAGGACGAGCGCGGTGTCGGCGGTGACGACAAGGGTGAAGGCGAGCACCGCGCCCATGGTGCGGGCCGGGGTGTCGCCGGTGTGCAGCAGTACAGCGGCGGAGGACAGCACGAAACCGGTGAACAGCGAGCCGCAGTCACCGAGGAAGATCCGGGCGGGATGCCAGTTGTGCAGCAGGAAGCCGGTGAGGGCGGCGGCCAGTACCCAGAGCAGCAGGGCGAGACCGGTACGGCCCTCGGTGATCGCGCAGATGGCGAGCCCCAGTGCGGTGACGGCAGCGACCGTCGCCATTGCTCCGTCGGAATTGTCCAGCAGGTTGAAGGCGTTGGTGACGAAGACGATCCACAGCACGGCGAGGGCCCCGGTCAGCAGCCCCAGTCCGCTGCCGTACGCGACGGCACACGCGGCACCCGTCTCCACGATGAGTCGCGCCCCGGGCCCCAGCGGCCGCAGGTCGTCGAGCAGTCCGAGCACGGCGACGGCGGCTGCGGCCGCGAGCAGCGTGCCGACCTCGGGGCCCAGCGGCGCCTGCCCGGTCCACAGTCCCGAGGTGGCCGCGGCGAGGGTTCCCGCGGCCACCGCGACCCCGCCCAGATGGGGGGTGGGGCGGGTGTGCGCCTTGTGCGCGCCGGGCCGGTCCAGGAGACCGGCACAGGCGTGCCGCCACCGCAGCGCGAGGGCACGTAGGAGTTCGGTCAGTACGGCGGTGAGCAGCAGGGCCGCCGCTGCGGCCGCGAGCGCGTAGGGCACGGTGAAGGTCCTCTCAGACCAGGTCAGGCCGGCACCGGCACGCGCTCGGCGCGCGCCTCGGCGATGGTCGCGTCGAGGATGTCGTCGAGAGTGCGCTGCGGCCGCCAGCCGGTGAGGGTGCGGATGCGTGCGGTGTCGGGCAGCCGGCGCTCCATGTCCTCGAAACCCTCGCCGTACGCCTGGTGGTAGGGGACCAGCCGGATGTCCGAGTTGCTGGCGCTGCGTGCGATGACGCGGGCGGCCAGCCCGGCGATGGTGGTCTCTTCGTTCGTACCGATGTTGAAGACCTTGCCGACCGCGTCCGGGTGGGCAAGCAGCCGCAGCAGCGCGTCGACGACGTCCGCGACGTGCGCGAAACAGCGCCGCTGCGTGCCGTCGCCGTGCACGGTGAGCGGTTCCCCCTCGACGGCCTGGCGCACCAGCCGGGGCATGACCATCCCGTACGCGGGGCTCTGCCGTGGTCCGACCGTGTTGAACAGCCGTACCACGATGGTGGGCAGGCCCAGTTCGCGGTGGTAGGCGAAGGCGAGGATCTCGTCGACGGCCTTGGCGGTGGAGTAGGACCAGCGCGCCACGCTCGTGCTGCCGAGGATCCGGTCGGAGCCCTCGGCGAGTGGTCCCGAGGAGTTCTTGCCGTAGATCTCCGAGGTGGAGGCGACGAGCACTTTGCGGCGGTACCGGTGGGCCGCCTCGATGACGGTCTCGGTACCGCGGAGGTTGGTGGTGAAGGACTGGAGAGGCCGTTCCACGATCAGCCGGACGCCGACGGCGGCGGCCAGATGGATCACCGTGTCGCACCGGCGGACCCATTCGTCCACGAGCAGCTGGTCGAGTACGGAGCCATGGACGAATCGGAAGTGTGGATTCCGTCGGGCTTCGTCCAGGTTCTTCTCGCTTCCGGTGGCGAGGTTGTCGAGCACGACGACCGCATGGCCCTGCGCGAGCAGGGCGTCGGTGAGATGTGAGCCGATGAAGCCGGCACCGCCAGTGATCAAGTACGTCGAGGGGTTCATACGCCGCCTGTTCGGTTGCGGTATCCGAGTGATGCGGAACGGCATCTGTTATATGCCGCTGACAAAATAGCCCTTTTTGTCACAATCTGTAACGAACAACACGGCTCACATCGCACGCAGATCGGAGAAACATCAGATGGGATCAACAGAGACCTCGGCACGACGGAACGTTCTGGTAGTTGGACTGGGATATGTGGGGCTGCCGCTGGCGGTGCGTGCTGCGGAGGCGGGCTTCCGGGTCACCGGCCTGGACACCGACGAGCAGCGCGTCAAGCGGCTGGAGGCCGCCGACTCGTATATCGAGGACATCCCGGACGAACGACTACTGCCGCTGCTCGATTCCGGGCGGCTGAAGGTCAGCACCGACTACGCCGACGCGGGCACCTTCGACGTCTGCGTGATCACCGTGCCCACTCCCCTGCGCGACGGCGCCCCGGACCTACGGTGCGTCAAAAGCGCGGGGCGGTCGGTCGCCCCGTTCCTGCGTCCGGGTGCGGTCGTGGTGCTGGAGTCGACGACGTACCCCGGCACCACCGAGGAGATCCTCCTGCCGATCCTGGAGGCGGGCAGCGGGCTGCGGGCCGGCGACGGATTCCGGCTCGGGTACAGCCCGGAACGCATCGACCCGGGCAACGCCCGTTGGCAGCTGGAGAACACTCCCAAGGTCGTCTCCGGCATCGACGACGCCTCCCTCGAAGCCGTCACGGAGTTCTACGACCGGATCGTGACCCGGACCGTGCCGGTCTCCTCCCCGCGCACCGCCGAGCTGACCAAGCTGCTGGAGAACACCTTCCGGCAGGTGAACATCGCGCTCGTCAACGAACTCGCGATGTGCGCCGGCCCCCTCGGCGTCGACATCTGGGAAGCGGTGGACGCGGCCGCCACCAAGCCGTTCGGCTTCATGCCCTTCACGCCCGGCCCCGGGGTGGGCGGTCACTGCCTGCCGGTCGACCCGTCGTACCTCTCCTGGCAGGTACGGCAGAAGCTCCAGCACGACGTGCGCTTCGTCTCGCTCGCCCACGAGATCAACGAACACATGCCCGAGTACGTGGTGGGGCGCATCGAAGGCGGTCTCGCCGGGCTCGGCCGACCGCTGGCCGGCGCACGGGTGCTGGTGCTCGGGCTCGCGTACAAGAAGAACACCGGGGATGTACGGGAGTCCCCCGCCGCCGCCGTCGCCGAGCTGCTGATGGCGCGCGGCGCGCGCGTCCGGGCCGTGGAGCCGTACGCCGATGCCCAGTTGCTGCCGCCCGGGGTGCTGTGCGTCGAGCTGACCGAGGCGGAGATCGCGACTACGGACGCAGTCGTTGTCCTGACCGACCACGACTGCCTCGACTACGGCCTGGTGGAACGCCATGCGACGTACGTCTTCGACGCCCGCAACCGCTGCCGGGGAGACCGGATCGACCGCCTGTAGTCGCCGAGCGCGGCGCCACCGCCCTCCTCCACGGCCCCACCCCCGAGGAGGCCCAGGCACGCCATCGTCTTCGGCGCCTCTGCCCTCGCCCTGACCGCCGTGACCCTCGTCGGCTGGGCACCCTGAGGCGCCACCCGCCCCGGCTCTCCTCGCGGCGGCTGCTACTTGCCGTGGTAACGCTGGGCGAGCCGTGCAAGCGCGACGGCCCCGAGGAGCAGTCCGAAGTCACGGAGCGCGATGTCGTAGTGGCCCGGGATGGTCAGCAGGTTGACGATGACGCCCGCCAGCCAGCCGGCCACCAGCCAGCCCCCGAAGCGGGGAGCCAGCGCCACGGCGACACCGGCCACGATCTCGATCACACCCACCGCGTACATGGCCGCCTGGGCGCTACCGGGAACGACGTTGTCGATCCACGGCGCGAGGTAGGTGGGCCAGTCCACGAGCAGGTTGGCGAACTTGTCCAGCCCGAACAGGATCGGCGCCACCGTGAATCCGGTACGCAGGATCACGAACGCCTGGTAGCCGGGGTCGGAAAACAACACCCGCCGTGGGGCGGCGGAGGTGGTGCTTGCGGAGGTTCTCATGACCCCTCCTTCTATCGACAAGGTTCATTAATAATAGAAGCGCGGATTCGCTCTTTAGTCAATGACTGTGGGTTTTACAATGGTGTGCGTGGATACCCCGAAGGAAGTGCGCGACGCCGACGTCTCCGCCATCGCCGCTCTCGGCGAGCCGACCCGCAGGAGGCTGTACGACCACGTGGTGCTTCAGCCGGGCCCGGTCAGCAGGGACGAGGCGGCCGCCGCCCTCGGGCTGGCACGGCAGACCGCCGCGTTCCACCTGGACCGGCTGGCCGACGAATCACTCCTCGACGTCGTCTACGAGCGCCGCAGCGGGCGCTCCGGACCGGGCGCGGGCAGGCCGGCCAAGCTCTACCGCCGCTCGGCGAAGCAGATCGCCGTCAGCCTGCCGGACCGCCGCTACGAGCTGGCCGGACGGCTCCTCGCCCAAGCGGTGGAAGAATCCGACGCCACCGGCGAGCCGGTGCGGGCCGTGCTGCACCGCAAGGCCGAGGAACTCGGCACGCAACTGGGCGAGCAGAACGGGACGGGCGTCTTCGACCTGCTGGAGCGGTACGGCTTCGAGCCACGCCGCGAGGGCGAGGCCATCGTTCTGGCCAATTGCCCCTTCCACGTACTGGCCCGTGAGCACACCCAGACGGTGTGCGGCATGAACCTCCACCTGCTTCGCGGCGTCCTCGGCGGGCTGGACGAGGCAGGACTCGAGGCATGCCTGGCACCCAGCCCCGGACGATGCTGCGTCCGACTGCAGCCGGCCGCCTGACGTACGAGTGAAGTCGTCGCTGCCATGAGGGCGCTTGACGTCCTCGTCCAGGGTGAAGAAGCGCGCGGCTTCGGCGCGTAGCGCGGTGAGGATGCCTGCTGCAGGGTTGGTCGAGCGCGCGATCAGCGGGCGGCTGCCATTCCACCAGCCTGCGCCTCTCAGCTCGGGCCCCGCACCTTTTCGAGCGTGGCGAGGGATTCGACGGTCGAGGGGCGCTTGTCGGCGTCCGGTGCCACGCTGAGGCCGTAGCCGAGGCCATAGCTGAGGCCATAGCTGAGGCCATACAGGATGCGTGAAAGGGAACGACCATGATCACCACTGACTTCGTCCCCGGCTCCCCCTGCTGGCTCGACCTCGGTGCCCCCGACGTCCGTGCCGCCGCGGCCTTCTACGGCGCCGTACTCGGATGGGAGTACGAGTCCATGGGTGAGAGTCAGGACATGGAAGGCGGCATGTTCCGGAAGGACGGCAAGGTCGTCGCCGGGCTCGGCAAGCTCACCGAGGAGGGAGCACGCTCGGCCTGGATGATCTACTTCTGCGTCGCCGATGCGGACGCCACGACCCAGGCCGTCGAGCGCGCCGGCGGCACGGTGCGGGTGGCGACGAGGGACCTCGACGAGTGGGGCCGGATGGCGCAGTACAGCGACCCGCTGGGGGGCCAGTTCGCCGTGTGGCAGCCGGGGACGAACAAGGGTGCCGAGCTCGTGGACGAGCCGGGCTCGCTGTCCTGGACGGAGCTGTACACGAGCGACGCGGCGGCCGCCAAGGACTTCTACGGCGGTGTCTTCGGCTGGCGGTTCAGCGACATGGAGCTGCCGGGCGGCGGGGGCACCTACGCCCTCATCACCCCCGCCGGCCTTCCCGAGGAGCGCATGCACGGCGGCCTCATGGAGATGCCCGAGGAGAACCTCGCCCTGGCGAACGGGCGGCCGTACTGGCACCCGGTCTTCGCCGTCGCCGACTGCGATGCCGCGGTCGCCAAGGTCACCGAGAACGGTGGCAGCGTGCAGATGGGGCCGCAGGACGCCGAGGGCGTCGGCCGGCTGGCCGTCTGCCTCGACCCGTCGAACGCGGACTTCGTGGTACTGGCCCCGGCCCGGAGCTGAGCCCCGTCCTGACGGGGCGGGGCCGTGCGTCTCAACTGGTGAAGGAGCCGTGGCGGCCGGCGCCGCCCGCAAACCGGTCGGCTCCGGCCTGGGTCTCCCCCGCGGTGAGCGGAACGAGGCCGTGCCGGTACTCGGCGGCCAGGGCTTCCCGCTCGCCCAGACCGTGCTGTTCTCGTACGGAGAGCCGGTCGTGCCGCAGGCACAACTGCGGGAACCCCGCGATCTCGTGGGCGAGTCGCTCCGCCGCCCGGCGGGCTTCCCCGGGCGGCACGAGTCGGTTGACGAGGCCGATCTCGTACGCCTCGGCGGCGGTCACGGGGCGGCCGGTGAGGATCAGGTCCATCGCGCGGCTCTCGCCGATCAGGCGCGGCAGCCGCACCGTACCGCCGTCGATCAGCGGCACGCCCCAGCGGCGGCAGAACACGCCGAACGTCGCGTCCTCCTCGGCCACCCTCAGATCGCACCACAGGGCCAGTTCGAGTCCGCCCGCCACCGCGTGGCCGCTGACCGCGGCGATCACCGGTTTGGTCAGGCGCATCCGCGTGGGGCCCATCGGCCCGTCGCCCTCGGCCAGCACCCGGTTGCCACGGTCGGTGCCGACGGCCTTGAGGTCCGCGCCCGCGCAGAACGTACCGCCCTCGCCCCACAGCACGGCGACGGACGCGTCCTCATCCTCCTCGAACGTACGGAAGGCGTCCGCGAGTTGGGCTGCCGTCGGGCCGTCGACCGCATTGCGGACCCCGGGACGGCTCAGGATCACCGTACGGACGGGGCCATCGCGTTCGATCCGGACGGCAGGCGGGTCGGCGGGCGGGTCGGCGGGCGTCGTCCCTGATGTCTCAGAGGTCGTGGCCACAGCGGAACTCCATGGGTCCAGTGGTGCTGTCGGATGCGTGGAAGGTGCGAACGACCACTTTGCCGCGCCAGGACAGAGGTCCGAAAGAGCCGCCGCGCCGGCGGCTCGGGCTGGCTACCGTGAGCCGCGGACTCACCGAAGAGGAGAACACCGTGCCCCACGCCGAATGGATCACCGTCACCGCCATCGGCGGTATTGCCCTGGTCTTCGTCGTCGGGACCGCCCTCACCGTGCTGTTCCGCCGCATCGGGCAGCCTGCGGTGGTCGGCGAGATCACCGCCGGGATCTGCCTCGGGCCCAGCCTGCTCGGCCTGTTACCCGGCGACCTGCCCTCCCAGCTCTTCCCGGCCGAGATCCGCCCGCACCTGGGCCTGGTCGCCCAAGTCGGCCTGCTCCTCTTCATGTTCACCATCGGCTGGGAGTTCGACAGCCGCTCCTTCAAGGGCCACATGGGCTCCACCGGGGCGATCTGGATCAGCTCGATCGCCCTGCCGATGGTCCTGGGCGTCGGGCTCGCCTGGATGATCTACGAATCACACGACGTGGTGAAGGGCCACACCGTGCCGTTCGCCGAGTTCGCGCTCTACCTCGGCGTCGCCATGTCGATCACGGCCTTCCCCGTGCTCGCCCGCATCATCGCCGAACACAACCTCCAGAACACCCGCACCGGTGTGCTCGCCCTGGGCCTCGCCGCCGTGGACGACGTGCTCGCCTGGTGCATGCTCGCCGTGGTCGTCGCCATGACGAACGCCACCGGCGCGTCCGGGTTCCTGGGCGTGATGGCCTGGTCCGTGGTCTATCTCGTGGTGATGCTGTGGCTGGTCCGGCCGGCGCTCGCCGCGCTGAACAACCGGCTGCGTCCCGAGCACGGTCCGTACCTGGCGGTGCTCGTCGCGGGCGGCGCGTTCGCCTCGGCGGTCGTCACCTCGCACATCGGCATCCACGCCATCTTCGGTGCCTTCATGTTCGGTCTGGTGATGCCGCGGCGGGCCGACGGCCTGCTGCACCGGGCCGCGGGTGTCCCCATCGAGACGGTGGGCAAGGTCCTGATGCCGGTCTTCTTCGTCGTCACCGGCCTCTCGGTGGACCTGACCTCGTTGTCCATGACCGGCTTCCTGCAGGCCGGGGCGATCATCGTCGTCGCCTGCCTCGGCAAGCTCGGCGGCGTCGCGCTGTCCGCCCGCCTGACCGGAATGGGGTGGCGGGACTCCACCGCGCTCGGCGTGCTGATGAACACCCGCGGTCTGACCGAACTGGTCATCCTGAACGTCGGGTTGAGCATGGGACTGCTGACCGTGCAGCTGTTCTCCTCGATGGTTCTGATGGCCCTGATCACCACGGCCATCGCGGCGCCCCTGCTCAACGTCCTGCTGCCGAAGCCCGCCGTGCCGTCCGCGGCCCCGTCGATGGCCCACGCCTCCTCGTCGTGAGGTCCGTCCGGGCCTGTCGCGACGCCTCCTCACGGGGTACGACGGACCCGGGCCAGGATGAGAACCGTGTCGTCGGTCGGCGGGTCGGGCAGCAGGCTCGCGAGGATGCGGTCCGCCATTTCTTCCAACGTCCCTGCGGCTCTGCCCAGTTCGGCGCGCAGTGCTTCCAGGCCGGCCTCGATGTCCCGGCCGCGTGCCTCGATGAGGCCGTCGGTGTACAGCGCGAGAATCGCGTTCTCGGGCAGTTCGATCTCGGTCGTGAGGAAGGGGCAGCCGCCGACGCCGAGAGGGACCCCCAGGACGTCGTCGATGCTCTCCACCGTGCCGTCCGGCCGGAGTACCAGGGGCGGGGGATGGCCGGCGCTGGCGATGCGGGCGCGGCCGCTGTCCGGGGCGTAGACGATGTACAGGCACGTCGCCAGCTCGATGCCGGCCTCCTGGGCGCACGCGTCGAGCTCGGCGAGCAGCTCGTCGGGCTCGCTGTCGTGCCTGGCCAGGGCCTTGGCGGTGATGCGGAGGCGGCCCATGGCGGCGGCGGCCGACACCCCGTGCCCCATCACGTCGCCCACCACGAGTACGACCCGGCCGTCGGGCAGGTTGATCACGTCGTACCAGTCGCCGCCGACCTCGGTGATCCGGCTGCCGGGCAGGTAGCGATGGGCCACGTCCACGTACGGGCTGGTCGCCAACGCGCTGGGCAGCAAGGCTCGTTGCAGGGTGAGGGCGATGTCCTGGACACGGCTGTAGAGACGGGCGTTGTCCAGACAGATCGCAGCGCGTGAGGCCAGCTCACCGGCCAGGCTGACATCTTCCCGGGTGAAGGCCGGCCGGCCGGCGGACCGGCCGAACATGGCGATTCCCTGGACGGTGTCCCTGGCGATGAGCGGGGCGACGAGGACACAGGCCACCCCGCTCTCGGCCAGGAGCCGTGCACGCGACTCGATGAGGACGGTCCGGGCCAGGAACTCCTCGTTCACCTCGGCGGAGAGGGCCCGACCGGTGCGCAGCATGTCGTGGATGACGGAGCCCGGCGGATACCGCACCGTCTCCACCCCGCTCACGAGCTCGATGGCCGGAGGGGGCAGGATCGTCCCGGAGGCGATCCTGCGGGTGATCAGCGGCCGCTCCGGGTCAAAAACCGCTGCCTCGTCCATCCACTCCACGACTTCGACCACGGCGCCGTCGCAGAAGTCGGGCATCGACGCGTCGACCAGTTCCTGGGCCGTGAGGTTCACGTCCAGGGTGGTCCCGATGCGGGTGGAGGCCCCGTCGAGCAGCGCCAGCCGTCGACGGCTGGCGGTGGCTTCCAGGATGGCCTGTTCGCGGTCCGTCACGTCCACCATCAGCCCGCCCACTCCGGCCCGCGAGCCGACCGCCTGGCTCAGGGGGAAGAAGCTCACCGACCGCACTTGATCACGGTCCGGATGCCCCCGCGGGCGCATGCCCACCAGCGTCCCCACGACCGGCGCTCCCCCCAGGGCGACGGCTCGGAGCATGCGCTGGTACTCGCCGCCGTCGGACATGATCATGACTTCCTCCATGTGCCGCCCGAGGTGCGCCTCGATCGGAAGGCCGTCCATGTCGGCGAGCGCCTGGTTGAGGTGGACGTACCGGAGGTCCTGGTCGAGCATGACCAGGCCGATGGGGCAGGTCTCGAAGAGCGCGTCGAGGAACGCGAGGTTGGTCTTGACCCGGTCGAGCTCGTCACTACGGCTCGCGAGGACCATCACCACCGAAGGTCCTCCGGCTCCGGTCACGGAAAAGACCCGGAAGCCGCATTCGAAGACGGTGCCGTCGCGATGCCGTGCCGTCAGCCGGCCCCTCCAATATCCCTGGGTCCGGCCTCGCTCCGTCAGCCGGGCGCTCGGACCGGAACCGTCCTGGGGCTCGTCGGCGAAGAGAACGGCGCCGGGCTTCGACAGGACGGCGGTGGAGTCGTATCCGAAGAGGTCCCGCGCGCCGGGCCCCCAGTAACAGACGCGGTCGCCGTCATCGAGGCCGAAGACCGCCACGGGCACATGCTCCAGCAGCGTCCCCGGCTCGGACCAGAACGGGCCGTGAGCCTTCTCGCCCCCCGGCCGAGCCGATGGCACGAGACGCCCCTTCCACCCGCCGTCCTACCCATCCCATTATGCGGATGCCCCGGGCATTGCGCTGGGCGCCGGGTCTCACTCGTTCGAGGTCTTCCACGGGACCGCCCGGGACACCGGGAGCATTCGGTCATGACCCAAGCACGCTCCGTACCCACGGCTACCTCGACCGGTTGGCACGCCAAGCGGGACTTCACGACGTACTCGGACCTCTCCTGGCCGGTTCTCCGCGCAGTCCTCGCGAAGACCCCGATCCACTAGAACCCCCTAGGGTGTGGTGATGACCGACAGCAATCTTGAACGCAACAAGGCGGCGGCCCTGGCGTTCTACGACCTGATGTTCAACCAGTGCCGCCCGGCAGAGGCCATCGAGCTGTACGCGGGCGACACCTACATCCAGCACAACCCGCACGTCGGCGACGGCAAGCAGGCATTCATCGAATACTTCGAGCGAATGGCCGCCGAGTACCCCGGCAAGCGGGTGGAGTTCAAGCGCGCGTTCGCCGACGACGACCACGTGATCCTGCACTGCCGCCAGGTGTGGCCCGACGAGGAGTACGCCGGCATCGACATCTTCCGCTTCGACGACAACGGCAAGGTCGTCGAGCACTGGGACGTACTCCAAGCCGTTCCGGCCACGTCCAAGAACGACAACACCCTGTTCTGACCACGCTCCCCCTCCCCCACTCCCTCCCCCACCCCCGCCATCGGCGAGAGCGCCGATGGCGGGGTCACTCATGGGCTGTCAGGCGGGCTTGAGACGTTGGGGTCCTTCTCCCGCGTCAGGTACCCGGCGGAGCCCGTGAGGTCCTGCACACCCGAAGTCGTACTCCGAGGCGTTCATCAAGCGGGTCGCCCGGGCGACCCCTTTCCTTTGCTACTTCTGAGTACCCGCATGGTCATGTACCGTCCGGAAGCGCTTGATCCGCTTAGGTGCTCCCGACCCCGATGAGGACTCATGGCCGCCACATTCGACGCCCCGACCACCGCTGTCCCGAGACGACGATTCGCCGGAGGGAAGCCATCTCGAATAGCGGATGGAGGAGCGCTGGTCCCTTGAGATTCCGGATCAATCGCTCGAACGCCACATCCGCGCTCCCGTCTGCGCAGGACCCGGCACCCACCCCGGCCGTCCATGCCGTCGAGCCACGGCCGGAGGTCGCCGAGGCGCCCTTGTCGCCCGGCGAGATCGACCTCATTCGCGCCTCCGTCGCGGTGGTCGAGCCGCTTGCCGCGGAAATGACGGTCTACTTCTACGCGATCCTGTTCGCCCGCTACCCCCAGGTCCGTCCGATGTTTCCGCCGGGGATGGACGCCCAGCGCGGGCGCCTGCTGCGCGCGCTGCTGCGCATCGTGGACCTGGTCGACGACCCCGAGAGCCTGGTTCGCTTCTGTGGACACCTCGGGCGCGATCACCGCAAGTTCGGCACGCTCAGTGCGCACTTCCCGGCCGTGGGAGAGTGCCTCCTGGCCTCGCTCGCCCGCTACGCGGGCCCCGCGTGGACCGCGGACATCGCCGCCGCGTGGACCAAGGCGTACGGCGTGGTCGCCCAGGTCATGATCAGTGCGGCCGAAGAGGACGAGGCGGTGCGGCCCGCCGTATGGCCCGCCACGGTGGTGCACCGCGTCTCGCGCGGACACGGCATCGCCGAGATCACCGTACGTCCCCACCTGCCCTACGGGTACGCCGCCGGACAGTACGTGAGCGTCGAGACCCCGTGGTGCCCGAAGCACTGGCGCTACTACTCCCCCGCCAACGCGCCCCGCGAGGACGGCACCCTCACCTTTCACGTGCGGGCCGTGGCCGGCGGCTCGGTCAGCAACGCCCTGGTGCACCGGGCCGCGGTGGGCGACGTGGTCCAACTGGGCGCCCCGCTGGGAGACATGGTGCTGGACGCCGCCGTCCACAGGGACCTGCTCTGTGTGGCCGGCGGCACCGGCCTCGCCCCGATCCGCGCGCTGGTCGAAGAGGTGGCACGTCGCGGCGGGCACCATCAGGTGGACCTGTTCCTCGGTGCCCGCACCGGCGCCGAGCTGTACGGGGTGGACGACATGCTCCGGATGGCCCAGCGGTACCACTGGCTGACCATCAGGGGCGCGGTCTCCCACGAGTACATCCCGGGAATCCGGGGGTCTTTGCCGCAGGTGCTGGCAGAGTACGGACCGTGGTACCAGCACGACGTCTATCTCAGCGGTCCGGCCCCGATGGTCGTCTCCGCCAGCGAGACGCTCACGCTCGGCGGCACCTTGCCGGAACGCATCCATCACGACCCGTTCGAGACACCCGCCCTGTCCTGTCCCTGAGTCAAGCGCTCACTCGTCCCGCCAGGAGAACACCCGTGACCTCGCCCCGGCCGCCCTTCGGATCAGCAGGTGAACACCGGCTGCAGCAGCAACTGGGCACCGCCGAGCGCGCCGCCCGGTTCTACGACCGGCAGGTGCGCCCCTGCCTCACACCCGAGATGCGGGACTTCATAGGCCGCCAGGCCATGGTCTTCCTGGCCACCGCCGACTCCCACGGAGAATGCGATGCCAGTTTCCGGGCGGGGCCGCCGGGGTTCGTCCACGTGATCGACGACCGTACCCTCGCGTACCCCGAATTCCGCGGGAACGGTGTGCTCGCCAGCGCCGGCAACATGACGGAGAACCCCCACCTCGGCATGCTGTTCGTGGACTTCACCCACCACCACGTGGGCCTTCACGTCAACGGCGCGGCCCGGCTCCACACCGACACGGACCTGCGTTCCCTCCATCCCGCACTGCCCACCGACGTCGCGCCGGGGCGCAGTCCTGAGATGTGGGTCCATGTGAGCATCGAAGAGGCCTACATCCACTGCTCCAAGTTCATACCCCATCTGGAGCCGGCCCCCCGTCCCACCAGCCATGACGCGGCGACGCGCCCCAAGGACTCGAACTATTTCACCGGAGTCGGTACGACGTAGAGGAAGTGGTGCTGTGATGCCGCAGAACGGCAGTCGCGACGCGTGGGCCGTCGGCGCGGCGTACGAACCGTACATCGGGCGGTGGAGCCGGGCGGTGGCGGCCGAGTTCGCGGGCCGGCTCGGCGCGGTCCCGGGTGAGCGCTGGCTGGACATCGGCTGCGGCACGGGTGCGGTCTCGCAGGCGGCGCTGGATGCGGGCGGGGCCGGTGAGGTGGTCGGCGTGGACTCCTCGGAGGGGTTCGTCCACCACGCCCGCCGCCTCGTGTCCGGTCCCCGCGCGCATTTCGTCGTCGGCGACGCCATGGCCCTGCCGGTCCCGGATGCCGTGGCCGGCGCCGTCGTCAGCGGGCTGACGCTGAACTTCGTACCCGATCCCGCGCGAGCGGTGTCCGAGATGGTGCGCGCCGCGCGGCCGGGCTCGGTCGTGGGCGCCTACGTATGGGACTACGCCGGGGGCATGCAGCTCATCCGCCGCTTCTGGGATGCCGCCGCCGCGCTCGACGACCGGGCCCGCGATCTGGACGAGGGGACGCGCTTCCCGCTGTGCCGGCCCGGCCCGCTGCGCGCGCTGTTCGCCGGGGCGGGCCTGACCTCCGTACACGTGACGGCGATCGACGTGCCGACGCGCTTTCGCGACTTCGACGACTACTGGACACCGTTCCTGGGCGGCCAAGGACCCGCGCCCGGCTACGCCACCGCCCTGCCCCCGGAACGGCGGGCCCGGCTGCGGGAGCTGCTGCGCACGTCGCTCCCGGCTGCCGCCGACGGGTCGATCCCCCTCACCGCCCGCGCGTGGACGGTCCTGGGCCGACGCCGGGCCGGGCCGGGTAGCGGCGACCTGTGACACCGGTGCCGCGCTCGCGCTCAGGTGGACCACCCGGAAGGGACGCGCGGGTCCGGGGCGTACGCGCAGTAGGTCCCCGTGCGGACCGTGCGGTCGAGGTGGTCACCGAGCGCCGGAGAGGCGTCGCGGAGGCGGCCGATGGCCTTGCGTACGGCCTGGGTGACAGCGGCCCGTGCCCGTTCCGAGGCGACGCCGGCGTGCCGGTCGCGCCCGCCGAGCCCGACGGCCCGGGCGAGTTCGTCGATGAGGAACGCGCGTTCCAGCTCGGTCTGTTCCAGCCGGGCGATGTCGTTGTCGGCGCGGGCCTCCTCGATGTCGTCCTCGATCTCGGTGAGCCGCCGGCGGTACATCCGCTTGGCGCGGTCGTCCAGGAGGGGACCGGCGTCGCCGGCGCGGGAGAGCCCGGCGACCGCATCGGGGTCGTCGCTGTTGGCGGCGACGAGGTCGAGGACGTGGAACTCCCGGCCCGGCGCGGCGAGGAGCCGGGCGAGGTGGTGCATGCCCTTGCTGTCGCGGGTGGTGACGCGCCGGCCGTCGAAGACGACCTTCCAGTAGTCGCCTTCCCGGACGAACGTGTCCGGGTCGGCCGTGACGGGCCGTGACGCGGCGGCCGCGGGAACCTGGGGGATCCGTTCGATCTCGGTGCGCGCCGCCTCCCGCTCGAAGGTCTCGGCCTGGAGGTTGCCCAGGGCGCGCTGGGCGTCCGCGAGCCGGAGCCGGCACTCGGCCGTCTCGTAGGGGGCGCCGACCTCGATCCAGGTACGGACGCCGTCGGCGAAGAGCGCGGACGCACCGGCCGCGTCACCCTCCGCCAGCAGGACCTCACCCCTGGCACGCAGGGCCGACGCCGCGAGCGCGCTGCTCCCGAAGCGGACGGCGACCTCTTCGAGCTCCCGGGCCGCGACCCGCGCCGTCTCCACGTCGTCGCGGGCAAGGGCGATCCTGACCTGCGCGTCCAGCAGCGGCGCCCGCCGCAGCCCGGAGGTGGGCGGCAGCTCCTTCGACGGCACCGGCAGCGGCCGGGCCAGGGCCTCGCGGATCGCGGCGGCCGCCGTGTCGGCGTCGCCGTCGGCAAGCCGTACGAGCGAGAGCCCGGGCTCGGGGTCCCACCCGAGGCGGTGGGCGGCGAGCAGCGCCTCTTCGGCGCCGGTCAGGTCGCCCCGGCGCAGCCGGATCCGGCCCAGCTCCGTCAGCGGCCAGCCCAGCTCGCGCCGCACGTAGGGGCGCAGCTCGTCGCACGCGAGCAGCACCTGCTGCTCGGCGTGCTCGCACTGGCCCCGCAGGCGCAGGATCTCGGCCCGGTGCACCCGGCACCGGCCGTGGAGGCTGCCGATCGCGTTGGTGCGCGCCCACCGCTCCATCGCCTCGGTCCACTGCTCGGCCAGGTCGTACTGGGCCAGGCCCTGAAGGGCGCACACCAGCTCGCAGTAGACGACTCCGGTCGACAGCGGGTCGAGGTCGCCGGCCATCGCCGCCGTGCCGGCTTCGTCGAGGAGCTCCAGGCCCCGTTCGACGTCGCCGTCGAGGATCACCAGCCGGGCCTGGGCCACGCGCCCGATCGCCGCTGCCGCCGGGTCGGTGTGGGAGCCGGCCTCGATCGCCCGCCCGGCCCAGTCCCGGGCCGCGTCGAGGTCGCCGCTGAGGAGTCGCTCGAAGGTGCGCACCGCCGCGAACCACGCGTGCGCCGGGGTCGTCGTCGCGGGGTCGAGGAGGCGTTCCGCGCGACGCAGCCACCCCCGTACGGGCGCCATGAGCGCGGTGTCGAAGAGCAGGTGCATGGCGACCCGTACGGCGGCCGCGGCCGCGCCGTTGTCCTCGCCGAGCCGGGACAGCTCGTCGTGGAGCCGCTCCCAGGTCTCGATCGCGACGTCGAGGTGCCCCGCGGCGTACGCGACGGCGGCGAGGTCGGCGAGCTCCGCCGGGCCGAGGCCGCCTGCCTCCTGGGCCGCGAGATAGGCGGCGTGGGCGTCCGCCCACGCCCCGCGGGCAGCGGCGTCCCGCGCCCGCTCCAGCGCGGATCCGTCGCCGGCGGCAGGGGTCACGGGCATGTCCTTCGATCCCGGGTCGAGCCGGTTACGGCGGTAACCGTCCCGCTTACGCCTCCATGGTGAGCCACAACCGCAATGGAGGACGTCATGGACACCGTCACGGTCAACGACATCCGGCTGGAGCACGAGATCCGCGGCACCGGGGAGCCGGTTCTGCTCATCAACCCCGTCCTCTCCGACGGGTTCGTCCCGCTCCTCGCCGAACCGGCGCTCACCGAGCGTTACCGGCTCATCCGCTATCACAAGCGGGGCTGGAGCGGCAGCACCCACACCTTCGGGCCGGTCTCCGTCGCCGACCACGTCGCCGACGCCGTCGCGCTGCTCGACCGGCTCGGCATCGACCGCGTCCACGTGGCCGGGCACTCGACCGGCGCGGCGGTCGCCGCCCAGATGGCCCAGGATCAGCCCGACCGCGTCGTCACCGTCTCCCTGCTGGAGCTCTCCCTGCTGTCGGTGCCGGCGGGCGGGGCGTTCCTCGCGCAGGTGACGCCGGCGTTCGAGGCCTACGGCGAAGGGGACGCCGAGCGCGCCCTCGGGCTGTTCCTGTCCGCCGTCTGCGGCATGGACGCGGAGCGTTGCCGAGCACTGCTCGACGAGCGCCTGCCGGGCACCGTCGCGCAGACGGTCAAGGACGCCGACACGCTCTTCGGCGTCGAGCTCCCCGCCCTGGGCGAGTGGAATTTCGGCCCCGACGAAGCCGCGGCGATCCGCCAGCCGGTGCTGTCGGTGCTGGGAAGCGACACCCGACCGCTGTGGGTCGACGTCGCCTCCTTCCTGCGCTCGAACGTGCCCGACGTGGAGGAATGCGTCATCGACGGCGTCGGCCACCTGCTCCAGATCGAACGGCCCCGGCCGGTCGCCGAGGCCATGGCCCGGTTCCTGGCCCGTCACCCGATCACATCCTGACCGCGCCGCACGAGGACTGCGGGCCGCCCCGTCGCACCTGTCGAAAATCTCCACATCGTGCGCGTGACCCGGCCCGCCCTCCTTCACGGTTCACCGGTCCGCAGGGCCCGCCCCGTCCGGCTGTTGGAGTTCTGTCCCGTTATGCTCCCCGCGCATGACGGGGCGTCCGTATCTGTTACTCGATCTCGCGGAGAGGTTGTCACCATTTGGTGAAAGTAGCTGCACACCCGTTGCCCCGGGTACACGTCCACCCGTGAGGGAGCGTCAATCGAATTGGCCGGGTGACCCGTTCGCGTGCTTTCATCTTGCCCGCTGCGGCAGTCGAGAGAACGACCCTCGAGCTCAGGGCCGTTGGACCGCCGCAGGAACTGGATTCCCCCCACATCCCCCCAACGAATGAAGGGTGCGCATCATGCGTGACAACCTTGAGACCCGCGAGATCGCCGACACCGAGCTGGACGCCGTCTCCGGCGGCCTCGTGAGCATCTCCGGCGGCCTCGCCGGCGCCGCGACCAGCGACGTCGCCGGCGTCCTGGGCATCGTCGGCTCCCTGCACACCGTCCAGGCGGCGCAGGGCCTCGTCGGCTCGGTCCCCGGCCTGGCCTCGGGCATCACCGGCGTTTCGGTCAACACCGGCGCGGTCACCGGTATCGCCGGTCTCTAAGCGGCATTTCCCCATGAACCCCTGGGCTTTCCCGGCTCAGGGGTTCGTGGGCACCGCGCCCGAACGAAACGCATGCAAGCGAAACGATTGCAGTTGAAGGAATAGTCCGTGGAGTTCCGCAAAAAGGCTCTTTCCAAGCTGCAATCCCCCGAAGAACTCGATGTGCCCGTACGCTTCGCACGCCCGCAGGGGCGTCTCGTTCTGGCCGTCACGGTCGCCGTCATGGCCGCCGCGAGTTTCTGGGGCCTCACGGGCACCGTGTCCGCCAAGCTGAGTGCGCCCGGCATCCTCACCCGTGCCGAAGGCAGTTACCTGCTGCAGAGTCCGGTTGCCGGGCAGGTGACCGGCGTCCTCGTCGAGGAGGGCCGGCCGGTGTCCCCCGGCGCACCCCTCCTCACCGTCCGCACGGACCAGGGCGACCGGCCTGTGCGCGCGGTGGCCGGCGGCCGGGTGACCACGCTCTTCGCCAGGATGGGTTCGGTCATCACGACCGGCGCGAACGTGGCGACCGTGGAACGCGCGACGAACCCGGACGACCCGCTGGTGGCCGTGCTGTACGTGCCGGGCGGCAGCGCGTCGACGATCCGGGTCGGCGCCCAGGTCGACCTCAGCGTCGAGTCCGCCCCCCGGAACCGGTTCGGTGTGCTGCGCGGCCGCGTCCAGGCGGTGGGCCGTGCGCCCCAGACGCAGGCGCAGATCGGCAGCTTCCTCGGCGACGACGGACTCGCCGCGCAGTTCTCCCGGCCGGGCAACCCGGTCGCGGTGCTCGTGACGTTGGAGCGCTCCGCGGCCACCCGGTCCGGCTACTCCTGGTCCTCCGCGGACGGGCCCCCGTACGCCATCGACTCCCGTACGCCGGTCACCGGCGCCGTCCGCCTCTCCGCACAACGCCCCGTCGACTGGCTGCTCCCATGACCGTGCCCCAGGAAACCGCCCGTGCCCAGGACCGCCCCCGGGCCCGGCCCAAGCCACCGTCGCGCAGGCTCCCGCCCGCCGGAAGCCGACGCCGCGCCCCCGCGCCCAAGGGCAGGAGGCCCCGTACCGTACGCACCCCCACCGTGCTCCAGATGGAGGCGGTGGAGTGCGGCGCCGCGGCCCTGGCCATGGTGCTCGGCCACTACGCCCGCTTCGTCCCCCTGGAAGAGCTGCGCATCGCCTGCGGCGTCTCCCGCGACGGCTCCCGGGCGAGCAACCTCCTCAAGGCGGCCCGCGGTTACGGGCTCCAGGCCAAGGGCATGCAGATGGACCTGGCCGCGCTCGCCGAGGTGAGCGCCCCGGCCATCCTGTTCTGGGAGTTCAACCACTACGTCGTCTACGACGGCATGGGCCGCCGCTTCGGCCGCAGGGGCGTGTACGTCAACGACCCGGGCAAGGGGCGCCGGTTCGTCCCCATGGAGGAGTTCGACTCCGGTTTCACCGGCATCGTGCTCACCTTCGAGCCGGGCGCGGGCTTCCGCCGCAGCGGCCGCAAGCCGGGCGTCCTCGGCTCCGTACCGGCCCGCCTGCGCGGCACTTCGGGCACCATGGCCGCCGCCGTGATCTCCAGCCTCCTGCTGGTGGCCGTCGGCGTGACCGTGCCCGCGCTGAGCCGTACGTACATCGACATGTTCCTCATCGCAGGACAGTCGTCCCTCCTCGGCGTGCTCTTCGCGGCGATGGCGACCGCCCTGGCGCTCACGGCGACGCTCACCGCGGTGCAGCAGGCCAATCTGCTGCGCGGGCGCGTCATCTCCTCCACGCTGGGCAGCGCCCGCTTCCTGCGGCACCTGCTCAGACTCCCCGTCAGCTTCTACGCCCAGCGCAACCCGGCCGATCTGGTCCAGCGGCTGCGGTCCAACGACTCGGTCGCCGAAACCCTCGCCCGCGACCTGTCCGCGGCGGGCGTGGACGCCGTCGTGGTCGTGCTCTACGCCGTGCTCCTGTGGACCTACGATCCGCAGCTCACCGTCGTCGGAGTGCTGATCGCGCTGCTCAACGTGGTGGCCATGCGGATCGCGGTCCACGTGCGGGCCACCGGCACCCGGAAGCTGCGCGCCGAGAGCGCCCGGCTGACGAACACCTCGTACAGCGGCCTCCAGCTCATCGAGACGATGAAGGCCACCGGCGGCGAGAACGGCTTCTTCCGCCGCTGGGCCGGACAGCACGCGGTCACGCTCGACGTGCAGCAGCGGCTCGGCGTGCCCAGCGCGTGGCTTGCGATCGTCGCGCCCACCCTGGCCGCGCTCAACAGCGCGCTGATCCTGATGATCGGCGGCCTGCGGGCGGTCGAGGGGCACCTCTCCGTCGGTCTGCTCGTCGCCTTCCAGGCCCTGGTGACCAGCTTCACCGCGCCGATCACCCGGCTGAACGGCGTGGCCGGACGGATCCAGGACTTCGCGGCCGACGTCGCCCGGCTCAAGGACGTCGAGAACTTCCCGGCCGACCCCGTCCACACCCGGCGCGAGCCCGCCGCCGGCACCCGCCGCCTCACGGGCCACGTGGAGCTGGACCGGGTCACCTTCGGCTACAGCCCGCTGGACGCCCCGCTGCTCAAGGACTTCTCGCTGTCGGTCGGCCCCGGGCAGCAGGTCGCGCTGGTCGGCGGCTCGGGCAGTGGCAAGTCCACCGTCTCCCGGCTGATAGCCGGCCTGTACACCCCCTGGGAGGGGGCCATCCGCATCGACGGAATGCGGCTGGAGGACATCCCGCGCGCAGCACTGGCCGCCTCCGTCTCCTTCGTCGACCAGGACGTCTTCCTCTTCGAGGGCACCGTCCGCGACAACGTGGCGCTGTGGGACCCCTCCGTCCCGGACGAGGCCGTCGTCGCCGCGCTGGAGGACGCCGCCGTCCTCGACGTGGTCTCCCGGCGCCCCGGCGGCATCCACAGTCGCGTCGAGCAGGACGGAAGGAACTTCTCCGGCGGCCAGCGCCAGCGCCTGGAGATCGCGCGGGCGCTGGTACGGCGCCCCAGCGTCATGGTGCTCGACGAAGTGACCAGCGCCCTGGACGCGGTGACCGAACGGGTCGTCATCGACAACCTGCGGCGCCGCGGCTGCGCCTGCGTGGTCATCGCCCACCGGCTCAGCACCGTGCGCGACAGCGACGAGATCCTCGTGCTCGACCGGGGCACGGTCGTGGAACGCGGGCGGCACGAGTACCTGGTGGCCGCGCGGGGCCCGTACGCCGAACTGGTCAAGGAGCACTGAGGTGAGCACTGCGGCAAGCCCGGGAGCGGGCACGGGAGTCGGCTCCGGGGTGACGTCCGCGGACCCGGTCGTCGCGGACCCGGTCGTCGCGGCCCTGGGCGCACTGGGCTCGCCGGTGGACTGCACGGGCCTGCGGAGCCTGAACCTGGAGGGTCCGTCCGTACTGTGGCTCGTCGTGCAGGGCGAGTTGGACCTGTTCGCCGTCGACGCCGCGCAGCTGGGGCACTGGCATTTCCTGGGCCGGCTGGAGGCGGGCGCCCTGCTGCTGGGCCCCGCCGAGGGTCCCGAGCACACCGTGGTCGCCCGGCCCTCGCGGGAGTGCCTGCTGCGCCGCATCGAGCTGCGGGAGCCGCCGTACCAGTGGCACGAGGGACAGTGGCACGAAGGCCAGTGGTACGAGGGGCAGTGGCACGAAGGGCAGTGGCACGCCGACCAGGGCGGGTACGGCGCCACCGACGGGTATCTGAGCCCCCTGGAGGCCGCCTTCGCGCGCGGCATCGGCCGCGGCCTGCGGGTGCTGTACGAGGCCCCGCTCGACGGCCCGGCCGGCGCCGCCCACGGCGGGGCCGACGACGACATCGTGTGGATGCGGATCACGCCGGGCAGCGTGCGGTACGGCGCCACCTACGAGGCGGAGGCGGCCGGCAGCCTGCTCGTCGACCCTGCGCTGTGGCAGGGCATGGTCGAGCAGCAGTACCGGCTGCTGTACGCCCTGGACCGCTGGATCGAGCAGCGCGAGCGCGCCCACGAGGACCGTACGGCCGCCGGCATCGAGGCCGGCCGGGCCGCCCGTACCGAGGCGGACCGTACGCTGCTGGCCTCCATCGGCCGCTCCGGCCGCTCCGGCAGAGCGGGCCGCCGTGGCGCGAGCGTCGACGCGGCCCTGGCCGTGTGCCGTCTGGTCGCCGCCGAGGCGCACATCACGCTGTCCGCACCGGCCGAGGCGGGCGGCGGCTCCGAGCGGACGGACCCGGTCGAACGCATCGCGCTCGCCTCGGGCATCCGCACCCGCGTCGTCGGACTCGGCGGGCGCTGGTGGCGGGAGAACAGCGGTCCGCTGGTGGGCAGGCGCGCGAAGGACGGGGCGCCGGTCGCGCTGCTCTGGAGGCGCGGCGGCTACGTGGCGGTCGACCCCGACACCGGCAGGCGCGAGCGGATCACCACGTCCGGGGAGTCCGGTGCGGCCGCCTTCGAGCCGCGTGCCGTCATGTTCTACCGGCCGTTGCCCTTGGGGAAGCCGGGCCTCCTGGCGCTGCTGCGCTTCAGCGTGCGGGGCACCCGCCAGGAGGTGCGCGGCCTCGTCCTGGGCGGGCTGGTCGCGGTGGTCCTGGGCGCTCTGGTGCCGGTGGCCACCGGCAAAGTGCTCGGACAGTACGTGCCGGAGGCCGAGACCGGGCTGATCGTGCAGACCGCGGTCGCGCTCATCGCGACCAGCGTGGTCTCGGCCGCCTTCATGCTGGTGCAGAACACCTCCATCCTGCGCATGGAGGGCCGTATCGAGGCCACGCTTCAGCCCGCGGTGTGGGATCGGCTGCTGAGGCTGCCGACGACGTTCTTCGCGGGCCGCTCGACGGGCGAACTGGCCGGTGCGGCCATGGGAATCAGTTCCATCCGCCGCATGCTGTCCGGTATCGGTGCGGTCTGCGTGCAGGCGGGCACGGTCGGCACGATGAACCTCGCGCTGCTGCTCTTCTACAGCGTGCCGCTGGCGCTGGCGGCGGTCGCGATGCTGCTGGTCATCGCGGCGGCCTTCCTGGGGCTGGGGCTGTGGCAGCTGCGCTACCAGCGCCGGCTGGTCAAGATCAACAACCGTCTCGACAACCAGGCCTTCCAGACCCTGCGCGGGCTGCCCAAGCTGCGCGTCGCCGCGGCCGAGAGCTTCGCCTACGCGGCCTGGGCGCGGGAGTTCGCCCGTACGCGCGAGCTCCAGCAGCGCGCGGGCCGGATCCAGAACGTCATCACGGTGCTCAACGCGGTCTGGCTGCCGCTGTGCACCCTGGTGATGTTCATGCTGCTGGCCGGACCGGCCCGCGGCAGCATGTCCGCGGGTGAGTTCCTCACCTTCAGCACCGCCGTGACGCTGCTGCTGTCCTCGGTCACCCAGGTGACCGGCGCGCTCTTGTCGGCGGCCGCCGTCCTGCCCGTGTTCGAGGAGGTCGAACCGATCCTGCATGCGGCGCCCGAGGTGTCCGGCGCCGCTGTCCCACCGGGTGTGCTGAGCGGATCCGTCGAGGCCCGGCAGCTGTCCTACCGCTACACCGAGGGTGGCCCGCTGGTGCTCGACGGCGTCGACTTCCGGGTGCGGCAGGGGGAGTTCGTCGCGATCGTCGGGGCCAGCGGCTGCGGCAAGTCGACCCTGCTGCGACTGCTCATCGGCTTCGACAAGCCGTCCGCGGGCAACGTGCTGTACGACGGCCAGGACCTGGCGGCGCTCGACCAGTCGGCCGTGCGCCGCCAGTGCGGCGTCGTCCTGCAGAACGCCCAGCCCTTCACCGGTTCGATCCTCGACTGCATCCGCGGCGCCGAGGCGTACTCGCCGGAGGAGGCCTGGGAAGCCGCCGCGATGGCCGGCCTCGCCGAGGACATCAAGGCCATGCCCATGGGCATGCACACCATGCTGTCCGACGGCGGGGGCACCATCTCGGGCGGCCAGCGCCAGCGGCTGATGATCGCCCAGGCCCTCATCCGCCGCCCCCGCATCCTGTTCTTCGACGAGGCCACCAGCGCGCTGGACAACGAAGCCCAGCGCGTGGTCATCGAGTCCACGCGCGCGCTGCGCGCGACCCGCATCGTGATCGCCCACCGCCTGTCCACGATCATGGACGCCGACCGTGTGATCGCCATGGCGGACGGGCGGATCGTCCAACAGGGCCCGCCCGCCGAACTGCTCGCCGACACGACCGGCCTGTTCCACGAGCTGGTCCGCCGCCAGCTGCGGTGACCGGTGGCTGCCCGGCCTCCGTCCCGCGGGTCAGCGGAGCGTGGGAACGGCGCCGCCCTCCACCCACTCGATCTCCGCACCGGGCAGCGGGGCGACCCAGTCGGCGGCGATGTCGGCGATCCGGGCCGCGTCCGGCGGCGTACGCCCGAGGCCGATCGCCAGGCGCGCCCGGCCCGGTTCGGTGTCGAAGGGGCGGGGCCATGCGCACGCGTCGGGCGTGCCCGCCTCCTCCAAGAGGGTGAGCAGCGCGGGAAGCCGCTCGCGTACCCGGTCCAGGCGCGCTCCGAGGTCTTCGCCCGGCGCCGCACGCACGGTCAGTACGGCCCACGCGGCCTGCTGCCGGTGCGAGGGCGGTGTGCCCGGCGGTCCGGTCGTGGCGCCCGGGGCATCGGAGTCGGGCTGCCAGCGCACCTCGCCCGTCCCGAGGGCGATCGTGGCGCGGGGGCGCATCGGCTCCTCGCCGCGACGCGACAGCACGACGAGGTGGTCGACCTGCGCCCGCATGCTGCCCAGCCGTACGGCGCACTCCGCGGCCAGTCGGTGCGGGTCCCTGGTCCGCCCGAGGGAAAGGTGCGGCGTGAAGCGGGCGGAGCGGCCTCGGCAGAGGGGGAAGCGCTCCACCAGCGCGCGCTGCAGCCCGGCCCAGGGGGCCGTGTCGGCCGAGGCGGGATCGAGCCACACGGTCGCGTAGGCGCGGTGCCGGAAACTGCGCACCCCGCTGAGCCTGACGCCGAACGGCGCCCGCTCGGCCGCCGCGGCCGCGAGCAGCGGAGCGGCGGCTTCGAAATCGGACTCCGGGACGAAGCCGAAGAGCAGGTTCACATGGGGTGGCCACCGCCGGATCTGCGGATCGTGCTCCTCGCGGATGCCCTGGATGGCCGGCCACAGCTCGGCCGGGGGAATCCACGCCACGGCGGTCCGCGGCGTGCTCCCGACCTCCAGGACGTCCGGGACACCGGGGCCCCGGCTCTGCGCCTCCAACTACACGCGCGGCGCGGGACGGGTGGTACCGGGAAGGCAGGTCACCCTCGGGTTGTAGGTCTCGAACGCCCCCAGGGGGTTGTTCTTCCACAGCCACAGGTGCAGGGCGTAGTGGACCGGCTGGCCGGGGAAGTTGCCGCGCTGCGGGCCCTTGAAGGGGATGCCGAACATCGTGGGGCGGTCGTCGTCCGTCGCCGGGTTCTGGTCCCGGTCGTAAACGACCCACTGGACCCCGACGAGGCGTTTGCCGCCGTGCCGGTCGTCCTCGTAGAACAGCGCGGCGGGTGTGGCCGGGTCGACGGAGTTGTCGTAGGCGTGATTGAAGTGCGGATAGCCGAGCGCGCCCGGTCCCGCGCGGTTGGCGACGCAGTACTTGTCCGGCACGTAGCCCGCGCTCACCGCGTTGGAGTGCAGGTGGAAGCCACCGGTCGCCCGGTAGGTGACGGCACGGTCGGCGGCGGCTCTGCCGGGGTCCGTGTCGGCGGCGCCGGAAAAGGCGCCGGGAGCGGCGAGGGGCGGCAGGGCGAGCGAGGCGGCTGTCGTGAGCGCCAGGGCGAAGCTTCGGAGCATGCGCGGACTCCTTGGGGCGAGCTGGCTGGACGAGCAGCATGCCCCCGGAATTCCGGGCTCGCCACACCGCCGGACCGGACGGCTGACCGCTGATCGGCTGACCGCCGATCGACGCGCCCCTCCGGGCCGGCGGGAGCGACGGGCCCGTATCCACGGGGAGCAGCACCACTCCAACGGGACGCCGGTCGTTTCGCGGGCGGCCGAGGCAGGGAACCGGTCTGTCGCGAACAGCGCGAGTGTCACGGAGGGTACGGAGCATGGCTCACGAGACGGCAGCACCAGCGGGCGGCGGAACCCTTGACGAGATCGTGGCGGCCGTGTCCCGAGGGGCACCGGAGTACCGGGCGTGTCCTCATGCCCATTACGCCGCACTGCGCGAGCAGGCGCCGGTGTGCGTGCTGACGCCCCCGCACGGGATCGACACCTATCTCATCACGCGCTACGACGACGCCCGGGACGCCCTGTCGGACCCGCGCTTCAGCAAGGACATGCGCGGAGCCCTCGACACCTACCACGCGGTGTACGGGAGCGTCTTCGACGAGCTGGACGACAACGTGCTCTTCTCGGACCCGCCGAGGCACACCCGGCTGCGGCGCAGTCTGCGGAGCGCCTTCACACCGGGCCGGGTGGAGAAGCTGCGGCCGAGGATCACCGAGATCGCCGAGAGCCTCCTCGACGGGTGCAGAGGCAGCGACCCGGTCGACCTGATGTCGTCGTTCGCGTTCCCGCTGCCCATCGCGGTGCTGTGCGAGCTGATCGGCATCCCCGAGGGCGACCGGGCCGAGATCACCGAGCAGTTCTCGGTCGTGGCGCGGTCGAGGTTCGATCCCCGGCTGAAGCCGGAGCTGAAGGAGGCCGAGGAGTGGCTGCGCAACCGGTTCGCGCGGCTCATCTCGTACACGCGCGACCACCCGTCGGACTGCTTCCTGAGCGACCTCATCCAGGCCGACGAAGGTCTGGACGACACGGAGCTCCTGTCGTCCCTGTGGGTCATCTTCTTCGCCGGTCACAAGACCACCGCGTTCCAGATCGGCAACTCCGTCCTCAACCTGCTGCTCCGTCCCGACCTGATGGAGAAGCTGCGGAAGGACCCGCTGCTGATCCCGCAGGCGGTCGAGGAGAACGTGCGTTTCGAGGGATCGGTGGAGTCGTCGACCTTCCGGTACGCGGCTGAGGACGTCGAGATCCGGGGAACTGTGATCCCCAAGGGATCCCTCGTCCAGATCGCCCTCACATCGGCGAACCGGGATCCCGAGAAGTTCGACCGCCCCGACGTCCTGGACGTGACGCGCGAGGGACTTCAGGGGTCGCACCTCGGCTTCGGTTTCGGAACGCACTACTGCCTGGGGGCGCCGCTCGCGCGGCTCGAACTCGACATCGCGCTCTCCGCCCTCCTGCGGGGATTCCCCGATATGGCGCTGTGCGACGCCCAGGAGAGCAAGGGCGCCTGGCTCAAGGGCCCCATGCCGGCGTTCCGGGGTCTTCAGCAGCTTCGGATCGTCCTGGATCCGTCGCGGGTCGCCGCGGAGCGCGCGTCGGCGCCCTTGGCCGCGGTGGCGGCCTCCGTGACCTCCGTGACCTCCGTGACCTCCGGAAAGTAGCCCAGACCCGACGGACGAACGAACGGCGGACCGTATGCATGACTCTGCGAGCACCTCTGAACTGAACCTCCCGGGACGGCCGGCGGACGGGCCGGTCGAAGCGGCGGGCGAGGGCGAACAGCTCCGCGTCGCGCACGCGGTCCAGTCGAAGATCGACATGCACCATCACTTCTGCCCGCCGGAGTGGCGCGAGTGGGCCGAGCGCCACGGGCTGATCAAGCCGGAACAGCTGCCTCCCTGGGCTCGGTTCGACGCCGAGGCCTCCGTCCGCTTCATGGACCGCGCGGGGATCTCGACGGCCGTGCTCAAGCCCATGCTGCCGGCGCGCTACCACTCGTCCGCGCAGCTGCGCGAGGCGATCAACATCACGCTCCTGTCCATGCTCGACGTGGCGAACTCGCATCCCGGCAGGTTCTCGTTCTACGTTCCGCTCTTCCTGGACGACCCCGACGCGTCCTCCTGGGCCGTGCGTCGCGGACTGGGCCAGTTCGGGGCGGTCGGGGTGAACGTGACGGCCAACTACGGGGGCGTCTACCTCGGAGATCCCGCCTACGACCGCGTGTTTCACGAGTTGAACGACTGTTCCGCCGTGGTGGACACCCATCCGCACAACCTTCCGGGCTGCCCGCCCGGCGCGGCGGCCGTCCCGGGCATTCCGAACTTCATGTGCGACTTCCTCCTGGACACCACCCGGGCCGCCGTGAACATGATCAGCAAGAAGACCCTGGACCGCTTCCCGGACATCTCGGTGATCCTTCCGCACGCCGGCGGATTCCTGCCGTACATCGCGACGCGCATGGAGGCCCTCGGACGGTTCTGCGACCCGCCCGTCGAGCCCGCGGCCGTCCGCGACCACCTGCGGCGCTTCTACTACGACACCGCGGGGCCCATGGCGCCCGCGGCGACCCTCCTCGCCCATGTGCCCGCCGAGCACATCCTCTTCGGCACCGACTGGCCGGCCGCCCCGGCCGACACGGTCCTGGACCTGGCGCTCCCCGCACTCGACGCGGACCCCGCCTTCACCCCGGAGCAACTGCCGGGGATCTACCGCGACAACGCGTTGCGCCTGATTCCCCAGTTGGCCATGGTCTGACCCGGCTCGCGTGACATCCCGGTGGCGGGGGTTCTAGCCTGGACAGATGCAGGGTGATCCGATCACGCTGTGCCTCGCCGGCGACGTGATGCTCGGCCGGGGCGTCGACCAGATCCTTCCGCACCCCGGTGATCCGGAGCTGGCGGAGACGTACGTACGGGACGCCCGCTCCTACGTCGAGCTGGCGGAGGCGGCGAACGGCCCGATTCCCCGCCCGGTCGATTTCTCCTGGCCGTGGGGCGACGTGCCGCGGGTCCTCGACCGGGACGCGCCCGACGCCGTGGTGCTCAATCTGGAGACCAGCGTCACGCTGAGCGACGACTTCGCGCCCGGCAAGGCGGTGCACTACCGCATGCATCCCGCCAACCTGCCCTGCCTGACCGCGGCCCGTCCCGACGTCTGCGTCCTGGCCAACAACCACGTCCTCGACTTCGGCCGCCGCGGGCTCGCGGAGACCCTCGACGTACTGGCGGACGCCGGGTTCGTCTCGGCGGGCGCCGGACGCGATGTGGACGGGGCCCGCCGTCCGGCGGTCGTCCCCGCCGGGGGCGGCCGCCGGATCGTGGTCCACTCCTTCGGCATGCGGTCCAGCGGAATCCCGCCGAGCTGGGCCGCCACGGCGGACCGGAGCGGGATCGACTTCGTGGCCGAGGCGTCGGACAGCGCGGCGGCCGCGATGGTCGCCCGGATCCGGCAGGTGAAGCGACCGGGCGACATCGTCGTCGCCTCGATCCACTGGGGGTCCAACTGGGGCTACGCCCTCCCCCGCGACCAGGTCCGCTTCGCCCACGCACTCGTCGACGGCGGCGCGGACGTCGTCCACGGGCATTCCTCCCACCATCCGCGGCCGCTGGAGCTGTACCGGGGAAAGCTCATCGCCTACGGCTGCGGCGACCTGGTCAACGACTACGAGGGCATCACGGGCTACGAGAACTACCGCGACGACCTGCGGCTGCTCTACTCCGCCTCGCTGGAGCCCGACACCGGCCGGCTCCGCGCCCTGCGCATCACGCCCTTCCAGGCCCGGCGCATGCGGCTGCACAGGGCGTCGCCGCAGGACTGCAGGTGGGTCCAGGATCTCCTGGACCGGATCAACCGCGGCTTCGGCTCGCGCCTCGCCTACGACCCGGACGGCAGCCTCACCCTCGCCGCCCTCGCTCCGGGCGGCGGAGCGAGGGATTCTGGAAGCTAGTGGAACCGGGAAACCGGAGCGCGAGGAGGCACCTCATGACACACGCAGAAGAGTGGAAGGTGGGGGTCTACCTGACCGAGGAGTCCGGCACGACCAAAGCCCGGGCCGTACTCGACAACGGGAAGACCACGATGGTCGGCCGTGGCACGGCGCACTGCAATCCGCAGGACGTGGAGATCCCCGCGATCGGCGACGAGCTGGCGGCCAGCAGGGCGATGCGCGATCTGGCCGGTCAGCTGATGCGCGCGGCCGACCGGGACCTGGCCGCGGTGGGCGCCGTACCCGAGCCGCCGCGCACCGGATACGGCTGGCCGGACGACGTGAGCCCGGCTCCGTAGGCCGCCTTCCGCCCAAGGGCAGCCGGGCGCCGCAGCGCGGCCCCCGGCCCCCCTGTCCGGCTACGAGGTCAGAGCTTGCGGCACAGCAGGGCGTCCGGGGTCTTCCCCTTGGCCCAGGCTCCGGTGAAGGCCACACCGGCCGCGTATTCGTCCGTACCGCACTGGCCCTTGTAGTTCCCTAGGGCGAACTCCCCGCCCGGCGCTCCGGCCGGCCGGGCGTCCCCGCGGTCGAACCAGACGGTGCGGCCGCTCGTCCCCAGGGTCCGGCCCGCATCGCTGCACAGCACCGCCGACACCTCCTGGCGCCACACGCTGTAGCCGGTCATGAACTGGCCGGGCCCGCACTGGTACTTGGTGTAGCCGCCGGCCCAGTCGCCCTGCTGGACGTACCGCTCGTCACGCACCACGGTGTCCCGCGCGTCGGGAGCGGCGAGCCCGGGAGCGCCCGCGTCGGCGCACAGACCACGTCCGTCCCGGTGCGCCAGGCCGATGAGGCGCTGGCCGTCGGGGCACGTTCCCTTGCGGGATCCCGGGTCCCAGTCCCCGCGTGCGCGCACACGGAGCGACTGGACGGCGTCGGCGTGATCGAGGTTGAGCATGTCCCAGGTGTCCGAGACGGCCACGGGGCCGCTCTTCTGGGCGGCGCCGGCCAGGCGGGACCAGTGGGACGCACGCCAGTCTCCGCCGTCCAGGATGCCGGAACGGCGGCCCTGCGCGTCGTAGTTGAGGATCGACCAGGTGCCGTGTCCGGTCCATCCGACGAGGGGCCAGTAGGCGAAGTCCGCGTCACGGTCGATCAGGTAGTCCACGAAGTTGCCGAACCACGCACGCGCCTTCGGGTTCGTCTCGTCGCTGCCGATGCCGAACTCGCTGATCCACACCGGCGCGGTGAAGTGGCGGCCGCTCTCGCCGGCGACGAAGAGCGCCTGTCGGTCCAGGGTGGCGAACAGGTCCTGGCGGGACAGGTCCTGATAGCGCGGATCATGGGTCTCACCGAGCCCGGTCGCCCCGGTGTGGTTCGGACCCGTGTACCCGTAGAAGTGCGCCGAGTACACCAGCTTGTTCGAGGCCACCAGCGTGTGCGACAGGGTGCGCGCCGGCTCCAGCGTGGGGCGCTCGTGGGGGAAGCCGTCCAGGGGGACGCCCTGCCAGTTGATGCCTTCGACGATCACCAGGAGGTCGGGGTTGGCCTCGGTGAGGAGCCGGTCGCCCAGCCGCTGGGAAGCGGTCCACCAGTCGTGGTCGTTGCCCCAGTTCCAGTTGGCGTCGTCGGTGACCGTGCGGCGGACCTCGTTGTAGAGGTCGGCCCCGACCACGCGCTTGTTGTCCTTGTAGCGGCGAGCGAGGCCGATCCAGTCGTTCTCCCACTGCGCGGTGGACTGGCTGGTGTTCCAGCGCTCGTTGCCGTCGAGTCCGCAGCAGAACCGCGACGTGTTGGTGTGGTTGTTGAGGACCACCGCGAAGCCCTCGGCCGTGGTGGCGGCGATGACGGCGTCGAAGACCTGGAGCGGGGTCTTGCCGCGCAACTGCGGGTTGGCGGCGACCGAGGCGTCGGAGACCGGCCTCTGATCGTGCAGCATCTCGTTCGAGAACGGCAGGCGGATGCTGTTGATGCCCAGCTCGCGGAAACCGGCGAGGATCACCCCGACCGGTGCCCGGTCCAGGCCGAGCGGCATCTGGTCGGCCTTCTCGCCGTCATGGTGGGTCGCCGGGTCGTTGATGTCTCCGGAACCGTTCCAAGACCCTTGTGCACCGTGCCAGTTGGCGGACTTGAGCTTGAAGCGGTTGCCGGCGGCGTCGACGACGTACCGGCCACGGGTGCTCAGCGGCGCGGTCCACGTGTCGGCCAGAGCGCCCGGGGAGTCCGCGGCGGACGCCGGAGAAGGGGAACCTCCCCACGCTCCGAGGAGCAGCACCCCGGCGAGCAGCGCCGGCCATAAACATCGTCTCACTGTGTCCTCCGGAGGAACGGGGTACGGGGGTAGGGGGGTACGGGGGTAGGGGGTACGGGGGTTGGGGGCACGCGGGTGCGGATTCAGCTCGCCGTTCCCGGTGGCGGCACGATCCGCCGGGCGCCCGCGGCGGGAGTGACGGCGAGCGTGCGCGGGGGCCGGTGGCCGGCGGCGGCGAAGGCGGCCGTCACGGCCCCGCCCACCGCGCTCTCCTGCCCGGCCTCCAGCAGGGCGATCACCGAGCCTCCGAAGCCGCCTCCCGTCATCCGGGCGCCGAGCGCCCCGGCCTCCAGCGCGGCGGTCACGGCGAGGTCGGTCTCGGCGCAGGAGACGCGGTAGTCGTCGCGGAGCGAGGCGTGGCCGGCGGTGAGGATCGGGCCGAGCCCCGCGACATCGCCCTCCCGCAGCCGGGAGACGGCTTCGGCGACCCGGGCGTTCTCGGTCACCACGTGGCGGACCAGGGGGGCGAGTGCCGCCGGCAGGGCGTCCAGGGCCTGCGGGAGTTCCCCGGCGGGCAGGTCGCGCAGGGCGGGCAGGCCGAGCAGTGCGGCGGCGCGTTCGCAGCCCGCGCGCAGTCCGGCGTACGCCCCGTCGCCGAGGTCGTGGGTGACCCTGGTGTCGATCACCAGGAGCCGCAGGCCCTGGCCCCGCAGGTCGAAGGGCACCTGCCGGTGGCGCTCCGGGGTGCGCGCATCGAGGTGGAGGGCGGCGTCGGCGGTGCAGCAGACCGAGGCCATCTGGTCCATGATCCCGCAGGGGACTCCCGCGAAGGCGTTCTCCGCGCGCTGGGCGATCCGGGCCAGTTCGGGCCCGCGCAGGCGCAGCCCGTACAGCTCGTCGTACGCGACGGCGACCACGCACTCCAGGGCGGCGGAGGAGGAGAGACCCGCGCCGGTGGGCACCGTGCTGTCGAAGTGGAGGTCCGCGCCCCCGACCGGGTGTCCCGCCTCGGCGAGTGCCCAGACCACGCCGGCCGGGTAGCGGGCCCAGCCCGTCGCGGCGCCGGGGGCCAGGGCGGCCACGGGCAGTTCGGTGGTCCGGCCGTCGCCCTGGGCGCTGTGCAGCCGCAGCAGCCCGTCCGTACGGGCGCGGGCGGCGAGCAGGGTGGTCTGCGGGAGGGCGATCGGGAGGGCGAACCCGTCGTTGTAGTCGGTGTGTTCACCGATCAGGTTGACCCGGCCCGGCGCCGCCCAGACCCCGTCCGGGCAGCCTGCGAAGAGCCGGTCGAAGCTGTCCGCGACGCGGTCGGCCCGGTTGTCCTCGTCCCACTGCGCCGTCCGCGTCACGACCGGGCCTCCCGCAGCCGCCGCGCGGCCGCCTCGGGGGCCACGTCGTTGATGAAGGCGTCCGTCCCGGACTCCGTGCCGGCGAGGAACTTGAGCTTGTCCGGGGTGCGGCGGATGGTGAACAGCTCCAGGTGCAGGGCCAGTTCGGCGCCCTGGGTGCAGGGCGCCTGGTGCCAGGCCGAGATGTACGGCGCGGGAGCCGTCCGCTCCGGCTCCCCCGGTACGGGGAAGAGCCGGTCGAAGCGGCGCAGCAGGTCCAGGTAGATGCCCGGGAACTCGGCCCGCTCGGCCTCGGTGAGGCAGGTCAGGTCGGGGACGCGGCGGTGCGGGTAGAGGTGCACCTCGTACGGCCAGCGGGCGGCGTAGGGCACGAAGGCGGTCCAGTGCTCCCCCGCCGTCACCACCCGCTCGGTGGCGGCGCGGGCGCCGGACAGGAGGTCCTCGAAGAGGTTGCGGCCGGTGGCGGCGCGGTGGGCGGCCGCGGCGGCCGTCATCTTGGCGGTGCGCGGGGTGGCGAAGGGGAAGGCGTAGATCTGGCCGTGCGGGTGGGCGAGCGTCACCCCGATCTCGGCCCCCCGGTTCTCGAAGCAGTACACCTGCTCCACGCCCGGGAGTGCGGAGAGCTCCGCGGTGCGGTCGGTCCACGCGTCCAGGACGAGGCGGGCGGCGGCGGGGGTGAGGTCGGCGAACCGGGCCTCGTGTTCCGGGGTGAAGCACACGACCTCGCAGCGTCCGGCCGTGCCCGCGAGGGAGGGGAAGCGGTTCTCGAAGACGGCCACCTCGTAGTCGGCGGCGGGGATCTCACTGAGCCGGCCGTCCCGGGAGGGACAGAGCGGGCACTCGCCGGCCGGCGGGTGGTAGGTGCGGTCCTGCCGGTGGGAGGCGATCGTGATCCAGTCACCGGTGGCCTCGTCCCGCCGCAGTTCCGGGTGGCTGCGCACCCGGTCCAGCGGGCGGAGGTCACGCGCCTCGCGCACGGCGCTCTCGTCGGTGTCGAAGTAGATCAGTTCGCGGCCGTCCGCGAGTTTCGCGAGGGTCTTCTTCACCCACCAAGAATAAACAGATCTCAACATCAATCAACACCCACACGGGATGACTTCCTCAGGATCCACCATCAACGCCGTGTTAGGTTGTTGCCTTCTGACCGGATTCGCCGCTACCCGGGAGTTGACCCTTGGCCGAGCAGGCTGCCCAACTGGCCCACCAGCGACGCGCACTCATCCTGGACGCGGTCCGGCGCGACGGCGCGGTACGGGTGGCGGACCTGGTCGGTCAGCTCGGTGTCTCGGACATGACCATCCGACGGGACCTGGACGCCCTCGCCCGGCGCGGCGTCGTGGAGAAGGTCTACGGCGGGGCCGTCGCCCCGGCCGGAGCCAGCGGGGACGAGCCCGGGTTCGAGGCCAAGTCCGATCTGGAGGGGGAGGCCAAGGCCGCCATCGCGAACACGGCCGCCACCCTGGTGGAACCGGGCAGCGTGGTCGCGATCTCGGGCGGCACCACCGCGCACGCGGTCGCCAGCCGGCTCCTCGGCGTCCCGCGGCTCACGATCGTCACCAACTCCCTTCCGGTGGCGGACCTGGTGCGCGCCGCCGGCCGCGATCCGGGGGCCGGGGCCCCCACCCTGCTACTCACCGGCGGCTCCCCCACCCCCTCGGCCGCGCTGGCCGGCCCGCTCGCCGACCTGGTGATCGGCTCCCTCCACGTGGACCTGCTCGTCCTGGGCGCGCACGGCGTGTCGGAGAAGGCCGGCCTGACCACCCCGAACCTCATGGAGGCCCAGACCAACCGGGCGCTGGTCGCCTCGGCGCGGCGGATCGCCGTCGTGGCCGACCACACCAAGTGGGGGGTGGTCGGGCTCAGCGGATTCGCGACGCTCGACCAGGCCGACTGGTTCGTGACCGACGCGGGCATGCCCGGCCCGGCCCGCGCCGCTCTCGCGGACGCGGTGGGCGAACTCCTCGTCGCCGGCGAGGAGCACTGAGCTCCATCGCCGACATCAGACGCCGACATCAGACGCCGGGATCGGGCACGAGGATCAGGGACGGGGATCAGGCTCCGGAGCCGGGTTCCCCGGGAGCCGGACCGGTGGTCGCCCGGATGACCAGTTCGGGGTCGAACAGCAGCTCCCCGGCCGGTACGTCCCGGTTACTGACCAGCGCGAGCACACTGCGGCCCACCTCCAGCGCCAGCCGGTCGGCGGGCTGCCGCACCGTGGTCAGGGGCGGATCCGTGAACTCGGTGATGGCCGCACCGTCGTAGCCCACCACCGACACGTCCCCGGGCACCGAGCGCCCCTGCCGGCGGACGCCCCGGATCGCGCCGAGGGCCATGTAGTCACTGGCCGCGACGATCGCGGTGGCGCCCAGGGCGAGGAGCGGGCCGACGGCGGCCTGGCCGCCCTCCACCGTGTAGGACTGCCGGATCACCCAGCGCTCCGGTTCCTCGATGCCCCGCTTGGCCATGGCCTCCAGGAAGCCCCGCACCCGGCGGTCGGCGGGCTGGTTGCCGGCCGGTCCCGAGGCCATCCCGATCCTGCGGTGGCCCAGCCGGTGGAGGTGGTCGACGGCCAGTTCGGCCGCGAGCGCGTCGTCGGTGGAGAAGACCGGGACGGACACCCCGTCCGCGAACTCGCCGTTGATCCCGACGTACGGGACCCGGCGCTGGCGCAGCAGTTCGTACGCCTCGGTGTCGGCGCCCTCGACGGTGTTGGAGGCGGACAGGAAGACGACGGCCGCGACGCCCTTGTCGACGAGCGCGGAGATGAAGTCCCGCTCCTGCACTCCGCCCGGGAAGGCAGGGCACAGGATCGTCTTGAGTCCGTGCGGGGCCAGGGCCGACTCGATGCGCTCGGCGACGTCGGCGAAGAACGGGTTGGACACGAATTCGGTGACCACCGCGACCAGTTGGCCCTGGGTCTGGCGTTCGTAGCCGAGCTCCGCCATGGCCCGCTCGACCGCGTCCCGGGTCTTCTTCGAAACGCCCTGGCGTCGGTTGATCACCCGGCTGACGGTCGCCTCGCTGACCTGAGCGAGGGCTGCGACGTCGGTGATGCCGACCTTCATCGCGGTCCTTCCGTGATCGTGAGCGATGCCAGACCTCCGCGCGGTACGGCCAGCGAGTGCGGCCCCTCCGGCAGGAACGTCGGCGGACCGTCCATCATACGGCCGTCCGGCCCGTGGACCACGCCTCGGACCCGGCCCCCGCCCCCCAGCACCTCGACCATCACCCGGTCCCGGTCCGAGCCGTTGACCACGTGGAAGCGCCGGTACGCGGAGAAGTCCAGCGGGACGACCCGGTCACCGTGCACGCTCTGCAGGCACTGGTCCCCGGCGCTCGCCCGCACCAGCGGGTACAGCTCGTCGGGCCGGCCCGGTTCGACCTCCCCGTCCAGCAGCAGATCACGATGGAGCCGCCACTGGCTCAGCCAGAAGCCGACCGCCTCCCGGTGCGCCCCGGGCACGCGGTCCAGCCGTACGGAGATCTGCGGCACCGCGTGCAGGGCCCCGATCAGCTGCCGGGCCACCGTCGCCACGGGCGCGTCGGGTGACCACAGGAGCATGTCGGAGTGGACGGCTCCGCCGACGGCGAGCAGCGCCGTGTCGAGGGTGCGGACCCGGTTCGCGGTGGCGTCCGCCGGGCAGTCGAAGGAGCGCAGCATGTTGCCGAAGGGGGCCATGCCGGGTCCCGCGTAGGGCTGGCGCAGCTCCAGCAGCACGCCGGGGCGTACGGATTCCAGGGCCGCGCGCAGTTCCGTCAGCAGGGCCACCATGGCGTGTCCGACGTCCCCCGCGCCGTCGCCCGCGTACACCATGGCCTGGTCGAGGAAGTCGAGCTTCAGTCCGTCGAGCCCGTACGCGCGGACCAGCCGGACGCAGAGCCCGACGACGTGCTCGCGCACCTCCGGGAGGCGCGGGTCGAGCACGTGCGCGCCGGGCACGGTGGCGGGGGCGGCCGCGCAGGGCGCCCACCGGTCGTGGCAGGTGGCCCCGGGGCCGAGCAGCAGGGGCGCCACCCAGGCCAGGTAGCGCAGCCCCTCGGCCCGGACCCGGGCCACGTGCCCGGCGAAGTCCGGGAACTTCGCCCGGTCGGGCAGCCAGTCCCCGCAGCCGGCGTAGCCGCGTCCGTGGCCCAGTTCCTGCCAGCCGTCGTCGAGGATCAGCGCCCCGCACCCGAGGCCGACGGCCAGTTCGGCCTGGGTCTCGACGGCGGCGGCGCTGACGTCCTGGTTGAAGGCGTACCAGGTGGAGTAGACGGGGGTGCGGGCCGCGTCGGGCACCGGCACGGGGGCGAGCGCGGCACCGAACCAGGCGCGCAGTGCCCGCATGGCGCGTGCCACGGACGGCGAGCGGGGGACGAGCAGGATCCGGTGGGGCTGCCCCGAGGCGGGCAGGCGCAGGTGGACGACGTGGGTGTCGTTCTCCTCGGACACGCCGAAGCGCAGGGTCGCCTCGGGGACCGGGTCGGCCGCCGCGAAGGTCAGCAGGGTGGCGCCGGTGTGGTCGTACAGGCATCCGGCGGCGTGTCCGTCGACCAGCGAGACCCGGGAGAGGCCCTCCCAGTCGGCGAGGAGGGTGCGCTTCCAGGCGCCGTGCGGGTGCCAGTATCCGGCGGCGTCGCCGAGGGGCACGGAGAAGCGGATCTCGACGGGGGATCCGTCGGCGCGTACTTCCAGCAGGTGTATTCCGCCGGGGAGTTCACCGAAGGTCCAGGCGGGGTGGACGCCGGGGGCGTGGGCGAGCACGGCGAGCGAGACCCCGTCGATGAGGGGTTCGTCGCGGGCGGGCGCCAGCCCCGCGGTGGTCACGGCCTCGGTGCCCGCCGCCGAGGTGGTGGTGATGCTGTGCACGGTCACTCCTTCACGGCGCCGGCGAGCAGGCCGGAGACGAACTGGCGCTGCAGCGCGAGGAATACGAGGGCCATCGGGATGGCCGCGGCGGCGGTTCCGGCGAGGATCGCGCCGTAGTCGGTCTCGTCGAGGCCCTGGAGGGAGGCCAGGGCCACGGGGACGGTGAACGAGGCGCTGTCGCGCAGGACGATCAGCGGCCAGATGAAGTCGTTCCACTGGTAGAGGAAGAGGAAGATCGCGAGGGCGGCCAGGGCGGGCTTCATCGGCGGGAGCACCACCTTCCAGAACAGCCGCAGTTCGCCGCAGCCGTCCATGCGTCCCGCGTCGAGGAGTTCGTCGGGGAGCGCGGCCATCGACTGGCGCATCAGGAAGATGCCGAAGGGCAGCGCCATGTTGGGCATGATCACGGCCTGGTACGTGTTCAGCCAGTGCAGCTCGGCCATCAGCTGGAAGAGCGGTACGAGGGTGACCTGGGCGGGGACCACGAGCCCGAGCATGAGCAGCCCGAAGAGGGCTTCGCGGCCCCGGAAGCGGTACTTGGCGAAGCCGTAGCCGGCCAGTGCGCAGACGACGCCGGCGCAGAGGGTGTAGACCACGGCGATGAGCAGGGAGTTGAGGATCACCCGCCCGAACTGCGCCGTTTCCTGGAGCGTTTCCAGGTTGGCCGCCAGGTGGCTGCCGGGCAGCAGGGGCGGTGGGCTGTCGAAGATCTCCTGGGAGCTGTGCGTGGCCGCGACGACGAGCCAGTAGAAGGGGAGCAGGACGGCGGCGAGGCCGATGGCGAGTCCGGAGGTGAGCAGGATGCTCCTGCCTCGGTGGTGGGCGGTCACGACTTCTCCCCCAGGAAGCGGAACTGGATCACGCCGAGGATCCCGATGAGGACGGTCAGGGCGTAGGCGATGGCGGAGGCGTATCCGAAGTCGAAGTATTTGAAGGCGTTCTGGTAGAGGTACACGCCGATGGTCAGGGTGGCGTTGTCCGGGCCGCCGCCGGTGAGCACGTACGGCTCGTCGAAGATCTGCAGGGTGCCGATGGTGGAGAGCACCGTGGTGAGCAGGAGCGCGGGGCGCAGGCCCGGCAGGGTGACGTGCCGGAAGGACGTCCAGGCGCCGGCGCCGTCCACGGCCGCAGCGTCGTACAGCTCGGCGGGCACGGACTGCAGGCGGGCGAGCAGGATCACCGCGTTGTATCCGGTGTAGTGCCAGGTCAGTGCGAGGCCGAGGGAGACCTTGGCCCACAGGGCGTCGGTCAGCCACGGCACCGGGTCCAGGCCGACGAGCCCGATCAGCCAGTTGACCAGCCCGTAGTCCTTGTTGAGCAGGACGGAGAAGATGATCCCGTAGGCGACCAGGCCGGTGACCATCGGCAGGAAGAAGCCGAGCCGGAAGACCGCGCGGCCGCGCAGCAGACGGGAGTTCAGGGCCACGGCGATCCCGGTGGCCAGGGCCAGCATGACCGGCACCTGGACGGCGAGGATCACCGCGGTGTTCTTCAGGGCGGTCCAGAACAGCGGATCGCCGAGCAGCCGCGTGTAGTTGTCGGCGCCGACGTACCGCTCGGTCCCGCCGACGGTCTTGTGGAGGCTGATCACGAAGGACCGGCCGATGGGGTAGATCTTGAAGGCGGCGAAGAGCAGCAGCGCGGGCAGTACGAAGAGGTACGGGGCGACGCGCCGGCGCGGCCGGGACCTCGCGGCCGCCCCCGGGGCGGGGGCGGCCGGGGCCGCGCGGCCGGTGAGCGTCACGGTCATCGGGAGACCTTGCGTCCGGTCTGCTGGGCGAGCTGGTCGGCGGCCTCCTTGAGGACCTTCGCCGGCTCGGCGCCGGCCAGCAGCACCTTGGACTGGGCGTCGGTGACCAGCTTGAGGGCGCGGGCGTAGTCGGCGGTGTAGTTGAAGGCGGGCGAGGGCGCCTTCAGGGCCTCCAGGAAGACCTCGCCCTTCTTCACTCCGCCGAAGAACGGCGAGGACTCGTGGAAGGCGGAGTCGTCGTAGGCCTTCATCAGGGCGGGCGCGATGCCCTTGCCCTTGTAGATCTGCACCTGCGAGGCCGGGCGGGTGAGGACGAACTCGATGAACGACCAGGCGGCGGCCTGGTGCTTGCTGCTGCCCGCGACGGCCAGGTGGGTGGAGTTGACCGTGGCCGCGGTGGCGCCGCCCCGGCGCACGGCCGGGGGAAGCCGGACGCTCCACTTCCCCGCCTCCTGGGGGACCTGCTCCTCGATGATGCCGCCGAACCAGGTGGGCATGGGCAGGACGGCCGCCGTCCCCTGCTTCAGGGAGCTCATCAGGGCGTTCCAGCCGCCGGCGAGATCGCTGACCAGGCCGGCGTCGTTCATCGTCTTGATGAGGGTCATGGCCTTCACGGCCTCCGGAGAGTCGAGCGTGATGTCCCCGGCGTGGTTGAAGTAGAAGGCGCCCTGCAACTGCAGGAGCATCTGGAAGAAGTTGGCGGCGTCGGCCTGCGAGGCGGGCTTGTCGATGCCCAGCAGGTGGGCGCCGGTCTTCTGCTTGATCTCCTTGCCGGCCTCGATGGTCTCCTCCCAGGTCTGGAGGGCGCCGACGTCGACCCCGGCCTTCTCGAAGAGGTCGGCGCGGTAGTAGAAGCCGGCCGAGTTGGCCTCCCAGGGGAGGGCGTTGACGCGCTTGCCGTCGGGGGACACGGTCTGCCACAGGCCCGGGGCGAAGGCGTCCCGATGGGCGTCCGCACCCAGCGGGCCGAGGTCGGCGAGGCCCCCGGGGAACTTCTCCACGTAGCCCGGCAGGTAGTCGACGCCGATGTGCAGGACGTCGGCGAGGCCCTGGCCGCCGGCCGCCATGCCGGTGGTGATCTTGTCCCAGATCGCCGGGTTGCCGATGTCCTCGACCGTCACCTCGATCTCCGGATACTTCTTGTTGAACTCCGGGACGAGCGCCTTCATTTCGGCGGCCGGCCCCTGCCAGGACCAGACCGCGATCCTGCCCTTGTCCTTCTCCCCGGCGGAGCCGCCCTGGCCCGTGTCACCCGTGCCGGAGCAGGCGGTCAGGCCGGTGAGCCCGGCTCCTGCGGCGATCGCGCCGCCCATCTGCAGCACTCTGCGACGTTCCAGTTCCATGCCTGATCCACCCCTGCTCGCACCGTTACGGAAGCCGACTGGCCAGGACTGTAACCACGCCACCTGTCGACTTGCAAGACTGCGATGAAATCTTTCAGTCCGATCCGACAATGGATTTTGACAAGAGTTATTGCAAATCCTCAAAGAGGGTTGCTAGCGTGCCGCGCGCCCGGCTCAGCGCAGGCCGGCCGCCCACCACAACCCGGGAGAACCCGATGACGCGTTCCCGTGTGTCGCTCCTGTCCGCCCTCGCCCTGCTCCTCCCGCTCACCCCGCTCGCCCTCGGCGGCCCGGCCGCGGCGGCGCCCCCGGGCACCACCGCCAGGCAGGCCGCGCCCGCCGCGCTCGCCCTCGCCAACCCCGGTTTCGAACAGGGCAGAGGGGGCTGGCAGTTCACCTCCGGTTCCGGGGTCGCCACGAACTACCCGCACGGCGGGGCGCGGCTCGCCTACCTCGACGGCGGGCCGGGGATGAAGGTGTCCCAGAACGTGACGGCCACGGGCCGCGGCACGTACGACATATCCGCCTGGATCGCGACGGGCGGGCCGAACGGCCGGTTCGTCGCCCGCGTCAACGGCACGGTCGTCGCGGCGCAGACCCTGCCGAGCGCCTCCAACTACCGGCGCTACACGCTCAGCCGGATCGGCCTCGCCCCCGGCGACACCCTGCAGATCGCCTTCGAGTCGGGGGACGCCTGGGTCAACGCCGACGACGTGATGCTCTCCCCCGCCTCCCCCGCGAACCCGCGGATCAGCTCCTCCGACCCGAAGATCGTCGAGATGTTCGACTGGTCCAAGCGGAAGGCCAACAGCTGGGTCCACCTGCCGGGCACCCAGGGCCCGCTCAACGTCGACGAGAACCACACCGGTGGCAGCGGCACCGGCACCTACGCCGCCTCCTACTGGGCCGGCTACGCCAACCGCAGCGGCTACTACTCGCGCGACATGGCCCACCAGCTGGCCGGCGCGGGGGTCCTCGGCCTGCACGCGGAGAACAAGACGATGCTCCGCTCCTTCGCCGCGTCCGCCACCGCCGAGCACAAGTACTACCCGGCGTGGGCCCTCAACTTCGACACGAGGACCTACCTCTCGATCGACTACAAGAGCCCCACGAACTTCGTCCGCGAGGTGCCCGCCACCTTCGAGCTGGTGCAGAAGTCCGAGGAGGCGTACCGCTGGAGCGGGGACCGCTCCTACATCGACGATCCGGTCCTGTGGGACTTCTACCGGCACGCCACCGACGAGTTCGTCACCCTGCACGACGGGCTCAAGGACAACGGGCCGGTCAAGGTGGCCGAGGGCACCGGCCAGGGGATCTTCCAAGGCACCGCCAGCTACAACGAGCAGAGCGGCGAGCCCCTCGCCGAGGCCGGCGACGCGATCGGCTCCCAGTACCAGGCGTACCTGGCGATGGCCTCGCTGGCGCGCGGCAAGGGTGACTGCGTGCTCGCCGACCGGTACGAGGCCAAGGCCCGGGACCTGAAGATGTACTTCAACTCGACCTGGAGCGGCAGCGGTTCGGGCGCGAACATGGTGCGCGGATACACCACGGACGGGCGGGCTCTGACCGGCTGGGGCAAGGAGAACAGCTGGTTCATGCCGATGAAGCAGATCCTCGATCCCGGCGCCCGCCGGGATGCCTACCTCGACTACATCGACCAGCAGGCCTCGGGGACGGACCGGCCCACCAACATCGAAGCCCTCACCTACCTGCCGGACACCTTCTTCCGCAACAACCGCAACGACACCGCCTGGAAGTGGATGAAGCACGTCTACGACCGGAAGGACGTCCAGCACGTCAACACCAAGCAGGGCACCAACGGCGACTACCCCGAGGTCTCCTTCACCCTGCTCGGCCAGAGCGTCGAAGGCCTGATGGGCGTCGCACCCAACGCGCCCGCGCACGCCCTGAGCACCCAGTCCCGGCTGCCGTCGGGCATGGACTGGCTGCGGATCGACGACCTCCGGGTCGGTGACTCGGCCTTCTCGCTGCGCCACGACGGGGCGACGAAGTCCTCGCTCACGCACGACTCGGGCAGTTCCCCCTACACCTGGGAGGCACGCTTCCCCGGCACCTACGCCACGCTCCAGGTCGACGGGGTGGCCCAGCCGGCCCGGACGAAGGTGGTGGACGGGGTGACGTACACCTACGTGACCCCGGTGGTCGCTCCGGGCCGCACGGTCACGGTCCAGGCCGGCTGACGTCCGGGCGCGGGCCGATCGCCACGGCTGATCGGCCCGCGCCCGTCCCGGCGGGCTTCGGCCACTTCCCCGATCCCGGGAGCAACTGTCCAGATCTCGTTCCCCCGCCACGCGGAGCAGCCCTTAAGATCACCACGTGATGACAGCCCGACCGCACTTATGCGCTGCACGGGCCCGCTCAAGTGCGGGTCTCGCGGGCTTGCTTGGGCTGATCATCCTGCTCCTGGGCTTCCTCTGTACGCTCGGCGCGGCCATCGAGGACCCCACATCGGGCCATGCGGCCCACCGCGCGTCCGCCCCCGCGCCGATCGGTGGCGGCGGCGCCAGCATCGTGCAGGCGCTGGTGGCCCCCGGCCACCCGGAGCCGGCCCACCCCGCGCACGAGTGCGCTGTGGGGACCCCGCGGCAGACGGCCGCGCCGGACACGCCTTGTCCCGTCCCGCTGGTCGAAGCGCGGCGCTCCTCCGCGGACTGTCCGGGCATCGCGCCCCATCGCACAGCGGGGTACGGCGGCCCTTCCCTGCCGCGGCACCCCGGAACTTCGAGCGTGCTCCAGGTATAGCGGCGGCGCGCGCATCCGGCCGGCGACTCCGCTCACGCGTATGCGGCCCTGCGGCCGCTATGTTCGGAATCGTCCAGTTTCCCTGACGGCCCAAGGCCCTGTGACCACGGACTCGCCGTCCCGCAGGGCGGATCGCCGATGATGCCCGCCGCCTGTCCAGCCACTCCCCGTGCCCCACAGGGGAGGCGACTGCCGCACGGAGGAACTGTGCCCCGCCACCCTCTCGTACGCCACTTGCTCGTACGCCACTTGCTCGTACGCCACCCCCTCCTACGCCGCGCCCACCGAGCAGTCGCCCGGCCCGGCCGTGTGCTCGCGGGCCTGCTGGGCCTGCTGCTGCTCGCGACGGTCCATTGCTCCTTCCATCCCGCCGACGACGGCCACAGCCTCGGGCACGGACATGGATACGGACACGGACACGCCTCGGCGACGGTGTCCGCCGTCGAGAACGCGGTGCGCACGGCGGCGCCGGTCGGGGCCGGCGAGGACCACCACCCCCAGCACGATCACAACTCCGTCTGCGTCTCTCCCGGCCTCACTCCCCAGACGCAGAACACGTCTCAGCCCACGGCGGCCGCGCCGGGGCCGGCGCTCCTGTCCTCGGCCGGCCAACCGCCGGCCCTCGAACCGTCGGCGTCCCCCCGGCGGGCCTGCGGACCGCATCCGCCCCAGAGCGGCCGCTCCACACTGACCAGCACCTGTCGGTGGCGCATCTAGGCCGTCTCTTTCGGATCTTGTCGGGCCCGCGACGCCTGGCACCGCACCTGGCCGCGTTGTCGGGGCGCCCGAGTACGTCCAGTACGCGGCACGCCCCTCCGCCTTGCCATGCACGGCACCAGACGCCGCGGGCTCGGCCGACAAGATCCGAAAGAGACGGCCTAGACCGCTCGCCACGCAGCCGTACGCACCGCCGGGGCGCTCAGCCCTGCGCCGAAGCGGCGGCATGCGCCTGCGACACGAGCGACTACACGACGCGCATCACCGACCGAGAGCGAACCCATGCATTCCTCAACGACCGACGTGACTCCCCCCGCTCGATCCACCCTCTCCGGGCTGGTCGGCAACACCCCGCTGCTCCACGTCTCGGAGCCGCTCGCCCCTGCGGGACGGGGCTTCTGGGCGAAGCTGGAAGGATTCAACCCCGGCGGGATCAAGGACCGGCCGGGTCTGCACATGGTCGAGCGGGCCCGTGCCCGCGGTGACCTGAAGCCGGGGGCCCGGATCATCGAGTCCACCAGCGGCACCCTCGGGCTCGGCCTGGCGCTCGCCGGCATGGTGTACGGCCATCCGGTCACCCTGGTCACCGACCCGGGCCTGGAGATGTCCATGACCCGGCTGCTGAACGCGTACGGGGCCCAGGTCAACGTCGTCTCCGAACCGCACCCGACGGGCGGCTGGCAGCAGGCGCGCCGCGACCGGGTGGTCCAACTCATGGAACAGCACGCGGATTCGTGGTGCCCGGACCAGTACAACAACCCCGACAACACCTCCGCCTACACCCCGCTCGCCCTCGAACTGGCCACCGAGCTGGGGCACATCGACGTCCTGGTGTGCAGCGTGGGCACCGGCGGCCACTCCGCCGGCATCTCGCGCGTGCTGCGTCAGCTCTACCCGGAGCTGACGCTGGTGGGCGTGGACACCGTCGGATCCACGATCTTCGGACAGCCCGCCCGGCCCCGGCTGATGCGCGGCCTCGGTTCGAGCATCTACCCGCGCAACGTCGCGTACGAGCACTTCGACGAAGTGCACTGGGTGGCCCCGGCGGAGGCCGTGTGGACCTGCCGCCAACTGGCGTCCTCCCACTACGCCACCGGGGGTTGGAGCGTCGGCGCCGTCGCGCTCGTGGCGGGCTGGGCGGCCCGCACCCTGCCGAAGGACACGCGGATCGCGGCGGTCTTCCCCGACGGCCCGCAGCGCTACCTCGGCACCGTCTACGACGACGACTACTGCGCGGCCCACGGCCTCCTCGGCTCACCGCCCGCGCCCGAACCCGAGGTCATCGGCCGCCTGAACGAGAAGGAGGTGACCCACTGGACCCGGTGCACCACCGTGGTCGACCCGCTCACGCTGGGCGGCCGGGCGCCGGAAGCCGACGGGACCGGCGCAGGCGGGACCGGCGGCGGCGCGAAGGGGGGCGGGACCGGCGGCGCGAAGGGCGGCGCGAAGGGCGGGAGCGCGTGAAGGGCACCCTCGCGCAGGTCCGCACGTACGAGCGCAGCGTGCAGCTGCTGATGGTGAACCAGTTCACCATCAACCTCGGCTTCTACATGCTGATGCCCTACCTCGCCGCCCACCTGGCGGGCCCCCTCGGGCTGGCGGGCTGGCTGGTCGGGCTGATCCTCGGCGTGCGCAACTTCAGCCAGCAGGGCATGTTCCTGATCGGCGGCACCCTAGCCGACCGCCTCGGCTACAAGCCGATGATCATCGCGGGGATGGCGCTGCGCGTCGTCGGCTTCGCCACCCTCGGACTCGTCGACTCCGCACCCGCCCTGCTGGCCGCGTCAGCCGCCACCGGCCTGGCCGGGGCGCTCTTCAACCCGGCCACCCGCGCCTACCTGGCCCACGACGCGGGCGAACGGCGCGTCGAGGCCTTCGCGCTGTTCAACGTCTTCTACCAGGCCGGCATCCTCCTCGGTCCGCTGGTCGGCATGGTGCTCACCGGGGTCGACTTCCGCGTCACGTGCCTCGTGGCGGCGGGCATCTTCGCCGTGCTGAGCCTCGTCCAGATCCGCGCCCTGCCCGCCCGGCGGGGCGACGACACGAAGGAGCGGCAGGACGGCCCGGCCGAGGGCGTGCTCACGCAGTGGCGCGGCATGCTGGCCAACCGGCCCTTCCTGCTCTTCTCGGTGGCCATGATCGGCTCGTACGTCATGTCCTTCCAGGTCTACCTCGCGCTCCCCCTGGAAGTCCGGCGCCTGGGCGGCGAAGGGCGGTTCGCCGCGGCGGCGGTGGCGGGGCTGTTCGCCGTCTCCGGACTGAGCACGATCCTCTTCCAGACGAAGATCACCACCTGGTGCAAGGCCCGCATGGAACCGGGCCGCGCGCTCACCTGGGGGCTGCTGACGATGGGCCTGGCCTTCGTGCCGCTGCTGGCGGCCACGACCGTACCCGTACCGGACGGTGGCACCGGGCGGTGGCTGCTGGCCGCCGTGCCGCCGGCGCTGGCCGCACTGCTGCTGGCCCTGGGCACCATGATCGCCTACCCGTTCGAGATGGACACCATCGTGCGGCTCGCCGACGACCGTCTGGTCGCCACGCATTACGGGCTGTACAACACCATCTGCGGGATCGGCATCACCCTCGGCAACCTGCTCACCGGCGCGGCACTCGACGCGGCCCGTGACGCCGGAATGTCCGCGCTGCCATGGTTGGCGCTCCTCGCCCTCGGCCTGCTGTGCGCCGCCGCCCTGTACGGCCTGCACCGCACCGGCCGCCTCGCGCCCCCCGCGGCGCGGACGCGGCCCGAAACCGTGACGATCTGACGGGCGATCCGCACCGGCGAGGGGCGGGCGGCCACCGCTGCCCGCCCCTTCCGCCCGGTCGCGGGCGGGCCGCGTGCTCCGATGGGCCTCGACCGGCGGCGAGCCGGTCAGGCCGGGGCCGCCGCCGGGAGGGTGACCTCGAAGCGGCAGCCGCCCGGCACGTTGCGCACCTCGGTGCGCCCCGCGTGGGCCTCGACGATGCCGCGGACGATCGCCAGGCCCAGCCCCGCCCCGGCCGGCGGGGTACGGGCGGCGCTGCCGCGCCAGCCCGTGTCGAAGACGCGGGCCAGATCCTCTTCCGGAATGCCGCCGCAGCCGTCGGTCACCGACAGCACGACCGCATCGGCCCGGTGCTCCGCGGCGAGGGCGACGGTGCCGTCGGCAGGGGTGTGCCGGATGGCGTTGACCAGCAGGTTGGAGAGGACCCGGGTCATCTCCTTGCCGTCGACCTCCACCGGTACGGCGGCCACCGGCTCTCCCACCAGCAGCACGCCGTGTTCCCGGGCGAGCGGATCGGCCCCCGCGAGCGCATCGTCCACCAGGTCGTAGAGGGACATCCGGCTGGGGTTGAGGCTGAGCGCTCCGGCGTGGATGCGGGAGAGTTCGAAGAGGTCGGTGACCATGGAGTTGAGCCGGTCGACCTCGGTGCGGATCTGCCGGTGATAGCGGTCCGGGTCGGCCGCCACGCCGTCCTCCAGGGCCTCGGCCATCGCCCGCAGTCCCGCCAGCGGGGTCCGCAGGTCGTGCGAGATCCAGGCGACCAGTTCGCGCCGCGAGGCCTCCAGGGCCCGCTCCCGTTTGCGCGAGGCGTCCAGTTTGGCGCTGGTCGCCGCCAGTTCCCGGGAGAGCGCGGCGAGTTCGGCGGTGGCTGCCGTCCGGGGCGCCGCGAACCGGCCTCCGTCGCCGAAGTCGCGTGCCGCGAGCGCGAGTTCACGGCTGCGCGCGACGACCCAGCGACCGAGCAGCAGTGCGGTGGCGAGGGCGACGACGGCCGCCATGGCCACGACCACGGTGACCACCCGCAGGTCGTGCGGGGACAGGAACATCGCCCGGGCGACGGCCAGGGTTCCGGCCAGCATCGCGGTGACGGTGACCGCGGCGACCACGGTGAGGGACACGGCGACCGATCGGTGACGGACCAGGCGCAGCGCGAGCGCCCCTGCGAGTCCCGCGCAGCCGGCGCCGCCGAGTGCGAAGAGCACGATCAGCAGGACGTCCTTCATGACGCGGCCTCCGGCTCCGGCGGTCCGGGTTCGAAGCGGTATCCGACGCCCCATACCGTCTGGATCAGCCGGGGCCGGGCGGGGTCGTCCTCGATCTTGGCCCGGAGCCGGCGCACGTGGACGGTGACGGTGGACAGGTCACCGAAGTCCCAGCCCCACACCTCGCGCATGAGCTCCTCCCGGGAGTGCGCCCGTCCCGGGTGCGAGAGGAAGTGGGCGAGGAGGTCGAACTCCCGGAGGGTGAGGGCCAGTTCGCGGCCCCGCCGGGCTGCCCGCCGGGTCGCCGGGTCGAGCCGTACGTCGCCCGCCTCCAGCGGTGACCGCGCCGGGGCGGCGAGCGGCTGGTTGCCCCGGCTGCGGCGCAGGACGGACTCGACCCGCAGGACGAGTTCCCTGGGGCTGAAGGGTTTGGTGACGTAGTCGTCGGCGCCGAGCTCCAGGCCCGCGATCCGGTCGTCCTCGTCGCCGCGTGCGGTCAGCATGATCACGGGTACGGGGGCGGTCGCCCGCAGCCGCCGGCACACCTCCAGGCCGTCCATGCCGGGCAGCATCAGGTCGAGCAGGACCAGGTCCGGCCACCGCTCGGCGGCGCGGCGCAGGGCGTCGGGGCCGTCGGGTGCGTGCTCGACGGCGTGGCCGGCCCGTGCGAGGTAGCCGGAGACGACTTCCGCGACCGTCGGGTCGTCCTCGACCACCAGCACCCGGGCCTGCGGTTCGGTGTTGCTCATGGGTCCCAGGGTCGCATCAGCCCGGCCCCCGGCGGAGGGGCCGGGGCGCCGGAGCGGGCGACGTCCGCGTTTCGTAAGGAGCTGGTGGCCCTTCCCCGGTGTTCGCCTTCCTACGGTGAAACACGTGACCCCAGATGCCGTACTCCCCCGTGTGAACGAGGCCGGGGCCCTGCCCCGGGCCTGGGCCCGCGTCCCCGCCACGCGGTGGACGCGTTCGTGAGCGCGCCCACCGCGTGGCGGGCGGACCCGTACAACGACGCGCTCAGGTCCGGGCGGGGCCCGCTGTTCCTGCGGCGCGGGGACGGCCGGCTGCTGCCCCTGGAGGTGGAGCGCTGGTGCGAGGCCGCCGACGACGCCGACTGGTCCGTACTGCGGCGATGCCGCGGCGCCGTCCTCGACATCGGCTGCGGGCCGGGCCGGCTGGTGGCCGCCCTCGCGGCCCGTGGACACCGGGTGCTCGGCATCGACCTCAGCCCCGAAGCGGTGGCCCGCACGGAACGGGCGGGCGGACCCGCGCTGTGCCGCTCGGTCTTCGACCCCCTGCCCGGGGAGGGCCGCTGGGGCACGGCCCTGCTGATCGACGGGAACATCGGCATCGGCGGGGATCCGGTCGCGCTGCTGCGCCGCATGGGCGAGCTCACGAGCCCCACCGGGAAGATCATCGCCGAGTGCGCCGTCGCCGATGTCGACGAGCGGTGCGAGGTACGGGTCGACGACGGCCGCGGACGCCTGGGCTCCCCCTTCCCGTGGGCCCGCGTCGGCGCCGAGGCCCTGCGCGCGCACGCCGAGCGGGCCGGCTGGACCTCGGCCCGCCGGTGGCACGCGGCGGGACGGCCTTTCGTCGAGCTGATCCGGCCTGCTCGGCAGGACACCCCCTAGTGCTGTGACCTTACGAAACGCGGACGCCCCGCCCGGCCACCCGCCCGGGCGCAGCCCGCCCTGCCAGGCTGGCCCGCATGATCCGCCGCCCCGCCACCCTCACCACGGTCGCCCTGCTGGCCGCGCTGACCGCCGTGCTCGTCCTGACGTTCCGCAAGGACGGCTTCTTCTCCGACCCGGTGGGGCCGACCTGGTGGTACGCGGCTTCCTGGGCCTTGTTCGCCGCTGCGGCCGGGAGTCTGTCCAGGGCTCCCGGGCGGGCCGTCGTCCCGCTGGTGCTCGCCGGTTCGGTCGCCGTCGCGCTCACCGGGCTGGCCGCCGCGCCCCGGACGAGCACCGACTCCTTCCGGTACGCCTGGGACGGCCGGGTCCAGGCCGCCGGCATCTCGCCCTACGACCACGCCCCCGCCGATCCGGCGCTCGCCGGACTGCGCGACGCCTGGCTGTTCCCCGCGGGCCGGGCCTGCACCGGACGTGACGACCTGGCGCCGGTCACGACAGGGGTGTGCACCCGGATCAACCGTCCGCAGGTGCACACCGTCTATCCACCGGCGGCCGAGGGCTACTTCCTCCTCGTGCACGCCCTCTCCCCCGCCGACGTACGGCACAAGGCGCTCCAGGCGGGGGGCGCGGCGCTGTCCGTCGGGGTGACCGGCGCGCTGCTGCTGATCCTGCGCCGGCGCGGCGACCCCCGGTGGGCGGCGTACTGGGCCTGGTGCCCGGCCGTGCCGGTCGAAGCCGTGAACAACGCCCACGTGGACGCGCTCGCCGTGTTCCTGTCCGTCGCCGCCCTCGGGGTGGTCGGCCGCCGACGGGTCGCGGGCGGGGTGCTGTTCGGCCTCGCCATCGCCGCGAAACTGCTGCCCGCCGTCCTGCTGCCGGGGGCGCTGGCGGGGGCCCGTACGTGGCGGCGCGCGGCCGCCGTACTGCTGCCCGCCGCGGCCACGGTCGGCCTGCTGTACCTGCCGTACGTACTGGGGTCGCGGTCCTCCGTCCTCGGCTACCTCGGCGGCTACGCGCAGGAGGAGGGGTACGAGGACCCCGGGGCCCGCGGCCGGTACGCGCTGCTGCGGCTGGTGCTCCCGGACGACTGGGCGGTGCCCGCCGTGGCCGCGGTGATGCTCGCCGTGATCGCGTACGTGTGGCGCCGGGGAGACCCCGAACGCCCGTGGAGCGCGGCGCTTTTGGTGACGGGCGCGGCCTTCCTCCTGACGACCCCCGGGTACTCCTGGTACGCGCTCCTGCTGATCGCCCTCGTGGCCCTCGACGGCCGATGGGAGTGGCTCGGCGTCGCCGTCGCGGGCGCCTTCGTGTACCTGGCCGGGCCTACCCTCGGCCCGGACACCGGCGCGGTTGCCTACGCCCTCGCTGGCACGGCCGTCCTGGCGGGCCGGATGCTCCGTCGCCCCGGGGTGGCCGTGGCCACCCCGGGGCGACGGGCCCAGGACAGGGTCTAGTGCCGGTCACAGCACTAGCAGGCGCTCAGCCACCAGACCCAGGCCCAGGGGGCGTTGCGGTCCTCGCTGTAACCGCCGGGTGAGGTCCAGCCGAGGTTGCAGTACCTGTCATAGAACTTCGCGTGGAAGGAGGGGCCCTGCATGTTCTTCCACGAGCCGACCGTGTTCCACGTGATGCGGACCTTCGTGTCGCAGTAGTAGAGCAGGTACTGGTCGCCGGTGAAGTTCGGCAGGCTGTACGCGCACACGTAGTTGTCCGGGCACGGAACGGTCAAGGCGCCCTGCGTGCCGCTCGGCGCGGCGAGGTCGCGCGCCTGCTTCTCCCCGGGCAGGGCGAGGAGCAGCGCCCCTCCGCCCTTCAGGGCGATCTTGTTGGCGGCCACCTGGGTCCCGCCCGTCTCGGCCAGGTACGCATCGGCCCTGTCCTGGAGGCTCTTGGCCTCGGCGGTGCTCAGCCCGAGGCTTGTGGCCTGGGCCGAGAAGTCCGGCCCGGTGGCGGCGCCGGCCGCACTGGTCGTGGCCACCAACGCGAGGAGGGTCATCATCAGGGCGATGACGGCCTTCCCCAACGAGGTGGACCTGAGGGTTCCGTGCTCTGTCACTGTGTCACCTCTCGGAATGCCGACCTGCATTGCGTTGGCGACAACGGTGCCGTGCTCGACCGCTGTCGGGCTTTGGCACACCGCGCAGAGTTCCTTGGCACCGAGCGCAGTCGACCACCGCATGAACAGCCGGCCGCCGCAAGCCCGCGGCCGCAGCCGCGGTTCAGTCGACGCCCAGGAGGCGCCGTCGGTCAGCGGGACTGGACGCGAAGTCCGCGCACGACGCCCGGTGGACGATGCGGCCCTTCTGCATGACCGCCACGTTCCGGGCGACGGAGAGGGCGAGCCCCAGGTTCTGCTCGACGAGGACCACCGACATGCCCTGCGCACTCACCTCCCGGATCACCTCGCCCACTTGGGCGACGATCGCGGGAGCGAGACCGTCGGACGGCTCGTCGAGGAGCAGCAGGCGCGGATTGCCGAGCAGGGCCCGCGCGATCGCGAGCATCTGCTGTTCTCCGCCGGAGAGTTGGTCACCGCGATGCCCGAGCCGCTCGCCCAGCCGCGGCAGCAGGTCCAGGATGCGGGCCCTGGTCCACGGGCCCCGTGCCGGGCCCCGCGCGGCGATCGCCAGGTGCTCGTCCACGGTCAGCGGCGCGAACACCCGGCGCCCCTGCGGGACGACTCCGACCCCCGCCCGGGCGATCACGTCGACGCGGGCCCCGGCGATCTCCCGGCCGTCGAGGGTGATGCTGCCCTCGTAGGGCCGGACGAGTCCCATGACGGTCGAGACGAGGGTGGTCTTCCCGACCCCGTTGCGCCCGAGGACGGCGACGGTCCCGCCCGCGTCGAGATCGAGGTCGACACCGCCCAGGACCTCTCCCCCGGCGTAGCCGGAGCGCAGGCCGCGCATGCTGAGGAAGGGCTTCATGAGGAGACCTCCATGGTGCCGAGGTAGGCGCTCTGCACCTCTGCGGATGCCCGGACCGCGTCCGGGGGGCCGGTCTTCAGGTGCCTGCCGAGGTGCATGACCGTCACCGTGTCGGCGAGCTCGAAGACCATGTCGAGGTCGTGTTCGATGAGGAGTACGGTCACCTCGCGGGGCAGGGCCGCGATCAGTTCCGTGAGCCGCGCCGTCTCCGCCGGGGACATCCCGGCGGCCGGCTCGTCCAGCAGCAGCAGCCGTGGTTCGGTGGCCAGCGCGACGGCGACCTCCAGCTGCCGCCGCTCCCCGTGGGAGAGTGCGGCCGCCGCGACTTCGTGCCGGGTGGGCAGGCCCACCCGTTCGAGCAGTCCGCGTGCCCGGTCGATCGCCTCCGCCCGGGCGCTCACCTTCCGCCAGCCGCCGAGACCGGCCCGGCCGCCGGCTCCACCCCCGGCCCGGCGGCGCAGCACGGCGAGCAGGACGTTCTCCAGTACGGTCTCGCGCAGGAAGAGGCTGGAGTGCTGGAACGTGGCGGCGACACCGAGCCCGACCCGGCGGTCCACCGGGAGCCGGGTCACGTCCTGCCCGTCGACGAGGATGGCGCCGGCGGTCACCGGCAGGGTTCCCGAGATGAGACCGAACAGGGTGGACTTGCCCGCCCCGTTCGGGCCGATGACCGCGTGCCGGGCGCCCGGCCGCACGGTGAGGCAGACCTCGTCCAGGGCCCGGAAGGAGCCGAAGTGCCGTGACACCCGGCGGAGTTCGAGGAGATCGAGGTCCGTCACGCCGTCCTCTTCCGTGTCGGCTTGAGCGGGAGCCGTACGCCGGCCAGTCCGCGGGGCAGTGTGTAGACGGCGACGACGAAGAACAGTCCGAGCAGCAACGGCCCGCGTCCGGCGACGGCTTCGAGGTTTCCGAGGTAGTCACGGGTGAGCCAGACGAGCGCGGCGCCGGCGCAGGCGCCCCACATCGAGCCGGAACCTCCGATGACGACGGCCAGCAGGGCCAGGGCGGCGATCTCGAATCCGGCGTCGCCGGGCGAGACGAACCGCTGCACCGAGACCCACAGGGACCCGGCGGCCCCGGCCAGCGCCGCGGCGCCGCAGTAGACGGTCAGGGCGTACCTGCGCGTGGGATACCCGATCGCCCGCATCCGGTGCTCGTTGTCGCGGATGCCGCGCAGGGCAAGGGCGAAGGGGGTGGAGCCCAGCCGGGAGACGGCCGCGCAGAGGAGCAGGAACACGGCCAGTACGTAGAAGTAGACCAGTCCGTCCAGCGTCAGCGCGGGCATCCCGGGCAGCGGCACGACGGGCGGGATGCCGGATATCCCGTCGGTGCCGTTCGTCAGCGACTTCCAGTTGACGGCGGCGCTGTAGGCGATCTCGCCGATGGCCAGCGTCAGCATCAGGAACACGACGCCGCGGGCCCGCACGGCCAGCCATCCCGTCGGGACGGCCACCAGCGCCGAAACGCCCGCGGCGATGAGGAGTTGGAGCAACCCGATGTCGGTGAGCCGCGTCGCCACGATCGCCGCCGCGTAGGCACCGACGCCGAAGTAGGCCGACTGGCCGAGGGTCGGCAGTCCGGTCAGGCCGGTGAGCAGGTTCACGCTGAGGGCGAGAAGCGCGAACACCAGGATCCGCGACAGGGTGCCGACGGCGTACGGGCCGAGGAAGAAGGGGGCGAGGGCCAGCCCGACGGCGAGGGCGAGCCTGACCGCGACGGCCGTGCGGGACGTGCTCATGTGCGCACCGCCGAGGGGACCAGGCCGTGCGGGCGGACCACGAGCACGGCCAGCATGGTGCCGAAGAGGAGGAAGGGGGCGTACTCCGGGAGCAGCGCCACCCCGAGCGTCTGCACCTGGCCGATGAGGAGGGCTCCGGCGAGCGCGCCGCGTACCGATCCGAGGCCTCCCACGACCACGACGACGAGCGAGAGGACCAGCACGGTCTCGTCGACGCCCGGCCCGGGGCCGAGGATCGGAGCCCCGAGGACTCCGCCGACCGCCGCGAGGGCCGCGCCGGACGCGAAGACCCCGTAGAGCACCTTGCGGATGTCGACACCGAGCGCGCGGACCATGTCCCGGTCGGCGACGGTGGCCCGTACGAGGGCGCCGAGCGAGCTCCGTTCGAAGACCAGGTACACGAGGAGCGCGAGGCCCGCCGCGACGCCGATGAACACCAGCCGGTAGACCGGATAGGCGTGGCCGAGGAGGTCCACCGTGCCGCGCAGGGACGTCGGCGGGTCGGTGGGCAGCACCTCGCCGCCGAAGGCCGCGGCGAGGAGGTCGGCCACGATGAAGGTGATGCCGAGCGTCAGCACGGCCTGGTCCAGGTGCCCGCGCCGGGCCAGGGGCTGAGTGAGGAAGGTCAGCGCGGCCCCGCCCATGCTGCCCACCAGGACCCCGGCGGCCAGGGCGAGGAGCAGGCCCCACAGCGTGCCGTCGGACAGGGCGTAGGCGACGTAGGCCCCGGCGAGGTAGAGCGTGCCGTGCGCGAGGTTGAGCACGTCCATCATGCCGAAGACCAGGGAGAGTCCGACGGCGATCGTGAACAGCAGCAGACCGAAGGCGACCCCGTCGATGACGCTGACGAAGTTCCCGTCCAACCATCCGGTCATCTCAGCCGCCCAGCCGGCCGAGCTCGGAACGGACGGTGTTCGCCCCCTGCTTGACCTCCCGCAGGTACCAGGGCTGGACGGGCGTACCGCCGCTGTTGAACCGCCAGGTGCCGCGCGGGCTGTCGATGTCCCCGACCTTGGCGATGGCCGCGTTGACCGCCTCGGGGGTCACGGTGTCACCGGCCGCCTTGATCGCCTTGTCGAGCACCTGCGCGGCGTCCCAGGAGGCCATCGCGTAGGTGGTCGGGGCCGAACCGAACACGGCCGTGTACGCCGGTGCGAACTGCTTGTTGGCGGCGTTGTCCAGGTCGGCGCTGTAGTTGAGCGCGGTGAGGATGCCGTTCGCCGCGTCTCCCTGTCCCTTGAGTACGCCGCCCTCGGTGAGGAAACCGGGCGCGTAGAGCGGAATCCGGCCGGCGAGCCCGAAGTCCCGGTACTGCTTGACGAAGTCGACGGCCGCGCCGCCCGCGTAGAAGCAGAAGACCGACTTCGCCCCGGACTTCTCGATCTGCGCGAGGTACGGCTGGAAGTTCTTGGTGCCCGGGAACGGGGTGTAGACCTCCTCCCCGGCGAGCTTGCCGCCGGCGGGGAGGAAGGTGGACTTGAACCCCTCCACCTCGTCCTTGCCCGCCTGGTAGCCCGCGGCGATCAGGAAGACCGGCTCGCCGCCGGCCTGTTCGGCCACGTGCTTGCCCAGCGCCTTGCCCGGCTCGTCGTTGACGTACGAGGTGCGCCAGATGTACTGGGTCCCGGTCAGCGTGGTCGGTGAGGCGTTCGAGCCGACGAGCGGGGTCCTGCTGGTCTCGAAGAGGTCCTTGACCCCGTTGATGGTGGCCGAGCTGACCACACCGCTCACGGCCAGCACCCGGTCCTGCTTGACCAGTTTCTCCGCGGCCGCCTTGCCCGAGTCGGCCGTCTCCCCCTCATCGGCGATCACGATCTCGACCTTGCGCCCGCCGAGTTGACCGCCGTGCTGGGCGAGGTAGAGCTCGAAGCCCTGCTTCATGTCGTCGCCGAGTGCCTTGTAGATCCCCGACTGGGGGACCAGCAGCCCGATCTTCACGGGCCCGCTCTGCTCGTTGTCGCCGCCGGTCCCGAGGCTGGCGCCACCACATGCGGTGGCGGCCAGCGAGAGCGCCGCCGCTGCGGCGGTCAGACGGATATGACGAAACCGACCTGTCATGGGAACTCCGTACGTCGTCGACCAGCCTCGGCGGGCTGGATGCCACAACCGATGCCTGGGGATGATGACACGTGTCTATCGCGGCTTTCAGACGCCCGTCAAGACACCGCAATATTCTTCCCCGCATCTCGGCCTCACCCTTGACCCCGGCCAAAAACATGCCGTAACACTAGCGATCGTCAATTTCACGCCATGCAACTATTGGGGCCACGGGCCCTCCATCAGCCAGGGAGTGAAGCACCATGACCGACGATCCATCGCGGCGAAAAGTCCTCCGGAACAGCGGGGTTCTGGCAGGAGCGGCCCTGCTCTCCGGCCTGTCGGGCACGCTCGACGCACACGCCGCCCCACGCGCCGACGAACCCTCGCCCGTCGTGGAACTGCCCGCCGGCAGACTGCGCGGCGCCGTCGAAGGAGGCCTCACGGTCTTCAAGGGCGTGCCGTACGCGGCCCCGCCGATCGGCGCCCTGCGCTGGCGGCCGGCCCAGCCCCATCCCGGATGGTCCGGAACGCGCGACGCGACCGCGTTCGGCCCGAGCGCTCCACAGCCCTACCGGGAAGGGGGCGACCAGGTCCTCGGCACGCACGGCTCGCCACCCTTCGACGAGGACTGCCTCACGCTCAACGTCTGGACCCCGAAGGCAGACGGCGCCAAGCGGCCGGTGATGATCTGGATCCACGGCGGCGGCTTCATCTCCGGATCCGGCTCGCTGCCCATCTACTCCGGCGAGACCTTCGCACGCGACGGCGACCTCGTTGTCGTGACCATCAACTACCGCCTCGGGCCGCTGGGTTACCTCTACTTCGGCGAGGAGGGCGCCGGCGGGAACTTCTGGCTCACCGACCAACTCGCCGCCCTGCGCTGGGTACGCGAGAACATCGCCGCGTTCGGCGGGGACCCCGACAACATCACCGTCGCCGGCCAGTCCGGCGGCGCGCTGTCGGTCGCGGCGCTGGCCGGCGCCCGGACCAAGGGCCGCCCGCTGTTCCGGCGCGCCATCCTGCAGAGTCCGCCGCTCGGGCTCCAGATACCCACCCGGGCCGAGTCGCTTCAGCGCTCCGCCACCTACCTGGACATCCTCGGGGTCAAGGACGTGGCGGCACTACGGGCCGTGCCGTGGCCCCGGCTCGTGGCGGGGACCTTCGAGATGTTCCAGCGCACCGGACGGTGGGGGTACTGGTCGACCCCGTACCTGCCGGTGCTCGACGAGGTCACGCTGGACCGCAACCCGGCCGAGCTCCTGCTCGGCGGCGCCGCGGCGGACATCGACGTCATGATCGGCTGGACCAGGGAGGAGGCCAACTTCGCCTTCGCGCTCAGCGAGCCGTACGCCGCCGCGACCAAGGAGCAGGTGCTGGCCCGGGCGAAGGACACCTTCGGCAGCCGGGCGGGCGAGGCCTACACCGCGTACGAGGAAGCCCGCCCGGGCGCCCGCCCGGTGGACGTCCTCATGGATCTGATCGGCGACGACCTGTTCCGCATGCCCTGCGTGGCACTGGCCGAACGGCGGGCGGCGAGCGGACGCCCGGTCTGGGCGTACCAGTTCAACCTCCCGACCCCCGCCCACGACGGTCAACTCGGGGCCGCGCACTGCCTGGAGCTGCCGTTCGTCTTCGACAACTTCGACAAGTGGTCGCACGCTCCCTTCCTGGCGGGACTCGCCCCCCGGGTCCGTGACGGACTCGCCGCGACCATGCACGCGTCCTGGATCTCCTTCGTCCGCACGGGCAGCCCCAACCACGACCCCATGCCGCAGTGGGACCGCTACGACCGCAAGTCCCGTACGACGATGGCCCTCGACTCGGTCACCACCGCCACCGACGACCTCGCCGGTTACTGGCGGCGCCTGCGCCAGCCGGCGGCCTCGTAACCGCCTGTGACCTGGACGGGACACCGTCCAGGTCACGGCGCTCCGTCACGCATAGGCGCCGGACAGCAGATGACCGGCTCCGGGCGCCACCGCCGGGAGGTCCAGGGCGCGCAGCATCTGGTGGGCCGTGCACACGGCCGCCGAGACGACGGGCTTGCCCAGGAGCTGTTCGGCTTCCTCGATGGCGCCCAGGGAGGGCATCTGGACGCACGCGGAGAGCACGACGGCGTCGGCGTCGCTGTGGTTCAGAGCCTTGGCGAGCGCCGGAAGGCGTGCGGGGTCGTGCGCGGCGACGTCCAGGTTGTTCGGGATCTCCAGAGCCTCGTAGTCGAGCACCTCGATGCCCTCGTGGGTGAGGTAGTCGACGACGGTCTTCGTCAGCGGGCGCATGTACGGGGCGATCAGCGCGATCTTCTTCGCCCCGAGGGTGTCGAGACCGTGGACCAGGGCGCCGGCACTGGTGACCACGGGCGCGGGGGCGCCGTTTTCCGCGGTGCGCAGGTGCAGGCGCTCCTCGGAGGTGCGGTGGTAGCCGAGCCCCATGCTCATGATGGCGACCAGGCAGGCGTAGCCGAGTACGTCCACGTGCGCGTCGGAGAGCTCGACCGCGCACCGGTCGGAGTCGGCGTCCATGGCCTTGAGCTGCTCCGGGGTCACGTGGGTCATGCGCATCCGGCTGGAGTGGAAGGTGAAGCGTTCCGGCGCGACGGCTTCCCGGGCGCGCAGGATCGCCGGGACCTCGGTCTCCATCGTCACGTTGGAGCTCGGCACGATCTGGCCGATGCGGTAGGGGCGGTGGGTGCGGATGGTACGGGCGGTACGGGAGGACATGGTGTTCGCTCCTCAGCGGGCGTCGACGACGGGGTTGGCGAGGGTTCCGATGCCTTCGACGGTGGCTTCGACGGTGTCGCCGGGGTGCAGGAACTCGGGCGGGACCATGCCGGCTCCCACGCCCGCCGGCGATCCGGTGGCGATCACGTCTCCCGGTTCCAGCGTAACGCCGGAGGAGATGTCGGCGATGAGGCGGGCGATGGGGAAGAGCATGTGGCGGGTGTTGGACTTCTGCTTGGTGACACCGTTGACGCGCAGCGAGAGGTCCAGGTCCATCGGGTCCGGAATCTCGTCGAAGGTGACGACGGCGGGGCCGAAGGGGGCGTAGGAGTCCTGGCCCTTGGAGAAGAACCACTGGCCGGAACGCCGCTGGTCGCGGGCGCTGATGTCGTTGACGATGCTGAAGCCGAAGATGTGGTCGTACGCCTCCTCCTCGCTCACGCGGAAGGCGGTGCGGCCGATGACCACGGCCAGTTCGCACTCCCAGTCCAGCTGCGCGGTCAGGTCGCCGTTGTGCAGGATCGGCTGACCGGGGCCGGTGACCGCCGTGGCGGGCTTGCTGAAGAGCACCGGCCGCGAAGGCCGTTCCTTGTCGGTGTCCAGGCTGCGGCTGGACTCCTCGACGTGTTCGACGTAGTTCAGCCCGACCCCGATGATCTTGCCGGGGCGCAGCGGGGCCCGCAGCGACACCTCGTCGATCCGGTGCACGGCATCGGCCGGCCAGGCCGCGGGGCCGCCGGCCAGCAGGCCGCGCGCGGCTTGCCGGGCACTCGCGCCCGCCTGGATGAACGACAGCAGGTCCGCGGGGAGTTGTACGTCGGCCAGGAAGGCCAGGGACGCGAGGTCGACGACGAGGTCGTCGGCCTGCGCTCCCAGGCGGTCGGGCGAGCCGTCAGTGGAGTCGGCGGTGAAGGTGACCAGCCGCATGGGGTGCTCCTTGCGTGTGCGGGGTGAGGGAGGGACGGAGGGGGAAAGGGGAAGGGGAGCGGTGCTCCGCCGGGCCGGCGCCGGTGTCAGGGCCGGCGGCGTCCGGCCCGGCGGAGCGGTTCAGGGGGTGTCCGGCAGATCAGGGTCGGATGGCCCTAAGCGGTGGGCTGGTGCCCGCCGTTGTCGGGGTACGCCTCTTCGCGGTGGAAGCCGAGCGAGCGCATGACGGGGAAGTCGTTGAAGGAGAACAGGCAGGCGTCCTCGGACGGGTCGAGGTTGTGGTGCTCGTGCCAGGCCCAGGAGGGGACGCAGAACATGTCGCCCTTCTGCCATGCGAAGCGCTGCCCGGCGATCACCGAGACGCCCCGCCCCTTGGCCGCGGTGTAGATGACCGACCCCGTGTGGCGGTGGGCCAAGGTGGCCTGGCCGGGCCGCAGGAGCTGCATGTGGGCGCCCATGGTGGGCATGACGGAGCCGCCGGTCACCGGGTTGCTGTACTCCGCGATCACACCGTCGTACGGGGAGCCCTCGGTGGCCTTGGCCAGGCCCAGCAGGGCCTCGTAGGTGGGCTCCCAGGGGAAGGCGAGCAGCGGGGAGTAGGGCCTGGTCCACTTCTCCACGCCGTACGGCAGGAGGTTCGCGCCGTAGGTCAGCACCGAGGAGTTGATGACCTTGCCAGGGGTCTGGTACAGCTCGGGGTGGACCTCGTAGAAGCCGGCGTCGAGGGCGTTGACCAGGGGGATGTCGAGTCCGTCCTGCCAGATGACGGGGGCGTCCTCGGCCTCGTTGCCATGCTCGTGCCAGGTGCCGTTCGGGGTGATGGCGAAGTCTCCGGGTCCGACCTTCAGCTTCTGGCCGTCGACGATGGTCCAGGCGCCCGTGCCCTCGTGGACGAAGCGCAGCGCGGCGGCCTGGTGGCGGTGGGCGGTCATGGCCTCGCCGGGGCCCATGATCTGCAGGCCGGTGTAGAGGAGTCCGACGGCGGCGCTGACGTCCTTGCGGCCCGGGTTGACGAGCATCACCACGCGCCGGCCGGCGTCGTCGGCCTTGACCAGGTCGAGGGCCTTGCGGACCAGGGGCCGCAGTTCGCTGTAGCGCCACAGCACGGGTATGGACTTCGGCTGGGGGTACCAGGGCTCGATGTCGTTGGCCACGGTCCACAGCGCGCCGGCTTCGAGCTGGGCGAGTTCGCCGTAGAACGCGGTGAGTTCGGGGGAATCGGATACCCGTGCCCGGCCCAGTCGGCTGTCGTCGTACTCGGTGGTCATGCGTCCTCCTTCGTGGTGCCGTTTGTTTCGGTGCTTGCAGTGCTTCCGGCGTTTCCGGTGCTTCCGGCGTTTCCGGCGTTCCCGGTGCTTCCCGTGGAGCGGGGCCCCGCGGTGGGGGTGGGATCGGTCGCGAAGGTCACCGGGGTACGGGGGCGGTTGTCGACGTGGAGCTGGAAGACGTCGAACCGGTTGTAGTGGCCGACGATGTCGTGCATCTGCTTCGGCTGGATGCACTTGGCCAGGTCGATCTCGGCGTAGACGATGCCCTCGGCGTCGATCAGCGGCTCGGTCACGGGCCGGCCGTCGGGGCCGAAGATGCCCGACAGGGCGCTGCGGGGACGGGCGAGCATGCGGCGTACGTCCTCGTCGTCGCCCGCGATGGCGTCGACGATCTCCGGGCTGACCGTCGAGCAGGCGACGACGGAGAAGACCTTGCCCTCGAAGCTGTGGGCGGCCGTGCGCACCGCGATGGCGTCGGCCATGTCGTAGTCGGCGGGCGCCACCGGCAGGGCGATGTAGCAGGAGGCGTGGACCAGTTCGCCCTGGGCCAGGAGGGTGAAGCGGGCCAGCGTGTTGGTGTTCTCCCCGCAGGCGAGGACGCCGAGGGGTCCGACGGGGGTCCGGTGGACCTTCAGCGAGCTGCCGTCACCGCCGGTCCAGGTGAGCTTCTCGGCCCAGGTGGGCACCAACTTGCGGTGGATTCCGAGGAGTTCCCCGTCCGGGCCGATGGTGAGCAGCGTGTTGTAGAGCACGCCGAGGCTGTGCGGGCCGCGCTCGTTGACCCCGATGACGAGGACCACGCCGTACTGGCGTGCCGCGGCCCGCAGTTGGTCCACGTAGGGGCCGGGAACGTCGATGGCCGAGCGGTAGAGGCGCTCGAACCAGGGCGAGCCCTGGACCGGATTCATCGTCCAGTTCCAGTACGGGTACCCGGGCACGAACACCTCGGGGAAGACGACCAGTTCGGCGCCGTGCGCCGCCGCCTCCGCGATGAGCCCGACCGCCTTGTCGACGGTCGCCGCTGCGTCCAGGTACACGGGGGCCGCCTGCACGGCGGCCGCGGTGAAGCGTGGCAGATTGTCCATCGGTTCTCCGGATCAGCGGGCGGCCGCGGCAGCGGCGGCGAGGACGTGCGGAACCCAGCGCTGGTGCACGGGCGCGGAGGCCTCGCGGAGCAACTGGAGGCGGGGCGGTACGCGGTCGGTGCGCGCACCCGGCGGGCGGCCCATGCCCGCCCGCCAGGAAACGGGCCACGGCGCGGCCGGGCCGCTGTAGCCCTGGGCGGCCGCGGCGTGCAGGGTCCACAGCGGGTCGTGCAGCTGCGCACGGCCGACGGCGCACAGGTCGGCCCGGCCGGCCAGGATGATCGAGTTCACGTCGTCGTACGTGGATATCGCGCCGACGGCGATGGTGGGGAGCGCGGTGGCGTTGCGGATGAGGTCGGCGTACGGCGTCTGGTAGCTGCGGCCGTACCGGGGCCGCTCGTGGGCGACGACCTCCCCGGTGGACACGTCGACGGCGTCGGCGCCGGCCTCGCCCAGGGCGCGGGCGATCTCCACCGCGTCGGCCTCGCTGGTGCCGCCGTCGGCCCAGTCCGCCGCGGAGATGCGGACCACCAGGGCCTTTCCCTCGGGCCAGACGGCGCGTACCGCGCGCAGCACTTCCAGGGGGAAGCGCAGCCGGCCGGTGAGGTCCCCGCCGTATTCGTCCGTCCGCACATTGGTGAGCGGCGAGAGGAAGCCGGACATCAAGTGACCGTGGCCGTACTGGAGTTCGAGCGCGTCGAAGCCGGCACGATGGGCCCGTCCGGCCGCGGCGGCGAAGTCGCGCACGATGGCGTCCATGTCCTGGCGGGTCGCCTCCCGCGGGACGGCGGCGTGCTCGCCCCAGGCCAGCGGGGAGGCGGCGATGAGCGGCCACCCGTCGGCTCCGAGCGGGACGGTCCGGCCGTCCGGCCGGGGCACGCCGGTCGCGGCGCGGCGCCCGGCGTGGGTGAGCTGGACGCCCAGGCAGGTGTCGGACTGGCCGTGCACGAAGTCGGTGATGCGCCGCCAGGCCGCCTCCTGCTCATCCGTGTACAGGCCGGGGCAGCCCGCGGTGGCCCGGCCGTCCGCGCTGACCGCGGTCATTCCGGCGAAGACCAGACCGCAGCCGCCCAGGGCCCGGGTGCTCAGGTGGACGAGCTCGAAGTCGCCGGGGAGGCCGTCCCGTGCGGAGTACAGCGCGACGGGCGGCGCGACGACACGGTTGCGCAGGTGCAGGCCGCCCAGTCGGAACGGGCGGAACATCGGCGGGACGGGTGCGGCGCCGGCGGGCCGGGCGGCCGTCAGCGCTTGGCCGTCGGCGTGCCAGGAGTCGACGGCGGCGGTGAACTCCTCGTCGCGTACCCGCAGGTTGTCGTAGGTGACGCGGCGGCTGCGGGTGAGGAGGTTGAAGGCGAACTGCGGGGGCTCCTGCGCCGTGTAGCGGCCGACGTTCTCGAACCATTCGAGGCTGGCCTGGGCGGCACGCTGGGTGGATTCGACGACCGGCCGGCGCTCGGCTTCGTACGCGGCGAGCGCCGAGGCCACGTCGGGCTGTTCGTGCAGGCAAGCGACCAGGGCGAGGGAGTCCTCCATGGCGAGCTTGGTGCCGGAGCCGATGGAGAAGTGGGCGGTGTGGGCCGCGTCGCCGAGGAGGACGACATTGCCGTGGCGCCAGGAGGCGTTGCGGACGGTCGTGAAGCGGATCCACTTCGAGGCATTGGGGATCAGGCGGTGGCCGTCGAGGTGGCCGGCCAGGATCTCCTCGCACAGCCGCACGCTCTCCTCGTCGCTCTCACCGCGTGCGAACTCCCGGTCGGCGAGGGCCGCGAAGCCCGCCCGTCGCCAGTCCTCCTCCGCGATCTCCACGATGAAGGTGCTGCGCCGGTCGTCGTACGGGTAGGCGTGGACCTGGACACTGCCGAAGTCCCGCTTCTCGACGATGAAGGTGAAGGCCTCGAAGACGCGGTCCGTGGACAGCCACATGTAGCGGCAGTTGCGCTCGTCCAGGTCCGGCCGGAAGGTGTCGGCGTACGTCTCGCGGACCGCGGAGCGGATTCCGTCCGCGGCGACCACCAGGTCGTAGTCGGCGGAGAGTTCCCCGACGGGCGGCGCCTCGGTGCCGTAGCGCACCTCCACGCCGAGCTCCGCGCAGCGCCCCTGGAGGATCTCCCGCAACCGGTTGCGGTCCAGGGCGGCGAAGCCGTGACCCCCGGAGACGTGGACCTCGCCGCCGTAGCGGACATCGATGTCGCTCCACCGGGCGAACTCCGCGGACATCGCCTCGAACACGACGGGATCGGCCTGCGCGATGCCGTCCAGCGTCTCGTCGGAGAAGACGACGCCGAAGCCGAACGCGTCGTCACGGGCGTTGCGCTCCCAGACGGTGATCTCCCACTCCGGTGAGAGCTGCTGGGCCAGTGCCGCGAAGTACAACCCGCCGGGCCCTCCTCCGATGACTGCTACACGCACGGTGTTCCTCCTAGTGGTTCCAGGGCACAGAATATGTCGCATCTTTGGCGACCGTCAAGAATGCAACACATCCTGAGGGGCGCATCGCCTCGCGTCACGCGAAGACCTCGGGGGCCTGCGGACCCGCCTTCGTCAGGACCTCCCGCACGTCATCGGGCCAGGGCGTGGTTCCGGTGGCGCGCGCGGCGGAGTGCGCGATGACCATCCGTCCGGTGGCGGCCGACTCCTCCCCCTCGCCGAGGACGGTGAAGGCGTAGTGCAGCGAGCTGGTGCCGACCTTGACGACCCTCAGTTCGGTACGGACGGCCTCGCCGAACCACAGCCGGGCCCGGTAGTCGGCCTCGAAGTGGACGCGGGGCGTACTGCCGAAGAGGTGGGCCAGCCCCAGCCGCCGCAGCAGGACGGCCTCGGCCGCCTCGACCCAGCGCACCACCGTGGAGTGGTGGTAGTGGCCGGCGGCGTCCGTGTCGGGCCATTCGACACGCCGTTCGACGACGACGCTGGGCAGGTTCTGCCGGCGGGCTTCGGGGCATCCGGCGGCGCAGCTGTCCGTCGGCGCGGTTGCCACCGGCTGCGGGCTGGAAATGTCCATGATCATGCCTTTCGTTCGACTGACGGCCACAGCACTAGTCGGCGGCGGAATGGGCGCGCCTGCGCAGCTCGGCGCGCTGGAGCTTTCCGTTGCTGGTGCGCGGGAGATCGGTGACGAACTCGACGGCGCGCGGGTACTTGTAGGGAGCGACGGTCCGCTTCACGTGGTCCTGGAGCTCCTTGACCGTCGCCTCGTCGGGTGCGACTCCCCCGCGCAGGACCACGTACGCCTTGACCAGCATTCCGCGGCGGTCGTCCGGGGCCCCGACGACGCCGCATTCCTCGACGTAGGGGTGGGTGGCGAGCGCCTTCTCCACCTCGGGCCCGGCGATGTTGTAGCCGGAGGAGACGATCATGTCGTCGCTGCGGGCCACGTACCAGAAGTAGCCGTCGGCATCCCGGACGTAGGTGTCGCCGGTGATGTTCCAGCCGTTCCTGACGTACACGCTCTGGCGCGGGTCGTCCATGTACCGGCAGCCCGTGGGGCCGGTGACCGCGAGGAGGCCGGGCTGCCCGTCCGGGACGGGCTCGCCCTTCTCGTCGACCACGCGGGCCCGGTAGCCGGGGACGGGCCGGCCCGTCGAGCCCGGACGGATGTCGCCGTCGGAGGCCGAGATGAACACGTGGAGCATCTCGGTGGCGCCTATGCCGTCGATGATGCCGAGTCCGGTGGCGGCGTGGAACTCCTCCCACACCGCCGCGGGCAGCGCCTCCCCGGCGGACACGCACCGGCGCAGGCCCGCCAGCCGGCCCACCGCACCGGCCGACATGATCGCCCGATAGGCGGTGGGCGCCGTGAAGAGCACGGTGACTCCGTGCTCCGCCACGAGATCGGCCAGCCGCTGCGGGGCGGCATGTTCGATCAGCAGGGTCGCCGCACCCGCGTACAGGGGGAAGACCACCAGTCCGCCGAGCCCGAACGTGAAGGCCAGGGGCGGGGTTCCGGTGAAGACGTCGTCCTCGTCGGGCCGCAGGACGTGGCGTGAGAACGTGTCGGCGTTGGCCAGGACGTCCCGGTGGAAGTGCAGGGTCGCCTTCGGCCGTCCGGTCGTTCCCGAGGTGAAGGCGATCAGGGCCACGTCGTCGGCCGCGGTGGCGACGCTGGAGAACCGCCCGTCCTTGGCCGCGCAGCGCGCGACCAGGTCCTCCTCGCCGGGACCGCCGTACGCCAGGACCGGCGGGCCGACGGGTTCGACGGCGGCGAGTTCGTCGAGGTACCGGTGGTCGCACACGGCCACGGTCGGCCGGCTGATCTCGCACAACTCCGCGAGCTCGCCGGCGCGCAGCAGCGGCATGGTGGTGACGGCGACGCCGCCGGCCTTCAGCACCCCGAACCAAGCAGCCACCAGCCAGGGGTTGTTGGGGCCGCGCAGCAGCACCCGGTTGCCGGGGACGAGGCCGAAGTCCTCGGTCAGCACCTGGGCGACCCGACTGGCACGTTCCAGCAGGTCACCGTACGTCCACCGGTCGCCCTCGGGCGTCAGCAGGCAGGGCCTGTCCGGCCCCCAGCGCCGGACGGCCTCGTCGAGCAGTCGATGAGCACAGTTGAGCCGGTCCGGGTATCTCAACTCCGGTAGATCGAAGTGGAGTTCGGGCCAGAGGGCGATCGGGGGGAGCCGATCGCGACAGAAGGTATCGGCGTGAGCAGACGGGGAGAGCTCCATGGGGCGGCACCTCAATCTCGGGGCAGCGGGGAGAGTGGAGCAAGTATCTCGCTAAACTTGCGACCGTCAATAGCTCGCTATAAAAATGCACGCCCGCCGTCGACCAGGTGGTGTTACACGTGTAACATCCTAGGCATCACCCCCGAAGGAACTCAAGCATTTCGGACATACACCCCGAAGGGGGTGCGATTCAGGGAACGAGAACGACCTTGCCGAGGTTGCGGCGCTGCTCGATGAGGGCGTGGGCCCGGGCGGCTTCGGCCAGTGGGATCTCCTCGTGCACGGCGGTGCGCAGGACCCCCGCGTCGCGCATGTGCCAGAGCTCCCGCAGCCACCGGTCGTACAGTTCGGGCTTGCCGAAGGCGATGGCCCGCATCTGGAAGCCGATCATCGAAGCGCCGCGGACCAGGAGTTCGTACGCCTCCACGGTGCCACCGCCGGAGCTGAAGGCCACCAGGCGGCCGCCCGTCGCCAGGGCCCGCACGGCGGGTCCGAGCAGGTCGCCGCCCACACCGTCGAGGATCACGTCGTACGGGGCGCCCCAGTCGGCGTCCTCGTACAGGACGACCTCGTCGGCGCCCAGGCCGCGGACGAAGTCGGACTTGCCGGCGCTGCTGACGGCGGCGACGACGCGGGCCGCCCCGCCGGCCTTGGCGAACTGGAGGGCGAGCGTGCCCACGGCGCTGGCCGCCGCCGTGACCAGGACCGAATCGCCGGGTTCCACGCGTGCGGCCTCGTAGGCGCCGCGCGCCACCAGCCCGCTGCGGACCAGGGCGACCGCCTCCACGGCGCTCGCGCCGTCCGGGATCCGGGAGGTCATCGCGGCGTTCAGTACCGCGAACTCCGCATAGGCGTCGGCGAAGCACAGGCCGGTGACGCGGTCCCCGACGGCGAAGGCGGTGACTCCCGCGCCTGCGGCGACGATCTCCCCGGCGACCTCGCCGCCGAACGGGACCGGCTCGCCGCCCTCGCGGACCTTGCGCACGGTGGGCAGCGTCACCCCGACCGCCTCGACCCGGACCAGCACCTCCCCGGCTCCCGCCGCGGGCACGTCGGCCTCCTCGGCGAACAGCACCTCGGGCCCACCGTTGACCTCATGGCGAATGCGCAGCACAGGACCTCCCGATCCGTTTCATTGGGAGTCCCAACGATAAAACCAAAGTCATTGGGAAGTCCAATGAATTACGGATAGGCTCAGTGTGTGACGTCAGACCTCCAGCACATCCAGTCCATGCCGACCTGGCTCGTCGGCCGCGTCGCGGCGCGCGGCCGGGGCCTGGTCGCCGACGCGATCGCCGCGGAGGGACTGAAGCTCATGCACCACGCGGCGCTCGCCGCGATCGCCGAGTACGGCCCCGTGGCCCAGGCGGAGCTGGGCCGACGGCTCGCCGTCGACCCCAAGGACATGGTCGGCATCCTCAACCACCTTCAGGGGATGGGCCTCGCCCTCCGCGCCCCCGACCCCACCGACGGCCGCAAGAACGCCGTCACCGTCACCCGGGAGGGCGCGGCCGTCCTCGCCCGCTGCGCGGCCCTGACCGAAGCGGCCAACGCCGAGCTGCTGGCCCCGCTCGCCCCGGACGAGCGGAACCAGCTGATGGCGCTGCTGACCCGGCTGCACGAGGCGCCCTGAGGGCTGTCCCGTAAATGATCTCTGGGCCGGCGTGGACGTGGTTGCCACGCGTCGCAGAGGGACCGGCTCACCGCACCCGGGCGAGGAAGAGGTCGCTGAACAGGACCATGGAGACGCCGCCACCGTGGGCGTTCAGGACCTGAGCAGTCTCGGCGAGAACCTGCTCGCGCCGGTCGGAGGGCAGGACGCGATAGCGCGAGAGCGAGGCCAGGTATCCCATGTAGTGGTCAGCGTCGTAGTACCGGTCCTGCCGATACCGGATGGCACGCAGGTCCGTGAAACGGCCGTCGCGGCGGCACTCGTCCTCAGGCCAGCCGGACGGCAGCCCACCCCACCTCCCGGGCACCTCTCCAAAGGAGGACGCCAGCTCGCTGTGCGGTGCACCGGCCATCCCGTGACGGCCGTCGACCTCGGCCAGCGCGGCATGCACATCCGCGTCATGGACCCCCTGCGGGTTCCAGAACAACGCCACCGCGCCCCCCGGCACAAGGGCATCGTGCGCAAGGTCCCAACGCCGCTCCGGATCCGTCCAGTGCCAGGACGTAGCAGCCAAGACCAGCCCGAAGCCACGGCCGTCCGGCTGCCAGTCCTCGAAGACACCGACATGCACCCGCACCGCTGGAAAATTCACGGTGTTGCGGCGCAGTACCTCCGCCATGCGCGGGTCAGGCTCGATGCACACCAGCGGCGTGCCCGCCGCTGCGAACGGCACCGTGGCCTTGCCGGTCCCCGCGCCGACCTCCACCGCCGCACGGTCACCCAAGGCCGCGTACGCCAGCACCTCCGCAACCAGAGCGTCCGAATATCCCGGGCGAGCGGCATCGTAGAGCTCGGCCACCTCACCGAACACCCGACTGCGCGCCCTGTCGACCTCTCCCCGCCCGGTCATCCGCACCCCCTTCGACATCCCGATCGGCAACGCCAACCCATCGATGACAACGAAATACGCGACCACGCGCAACAGGCCCCGCCCGCACATGATCCACCGAGGGCGGGGCCGCCGTCAGTCGACGTCAGCCGAGCCGGAGGCCGTGGCCGTAGGGGAAGAGCGGGTCGCCCGAGTCGTTGGGCACGTCCTCGTGCCCGGCGACGACGCTCTCCATGGAGCGCGGGAGCTCGAAGGGCAGCCGCCCCTCGGGGGCCACCCGGCCGAAGAGCACGTCCAGCAGTGCCTCGTCCGAGGCCCCGAAGTCGGCCACCAGCGCTGCCGCCGCGTCCGCGATCTCGGGTATGACGGCCGCCCGGTCCAGGAAGACGTCGACGACGGCCGGAACGGCGGAAGCCACCTGGAGCACGGGCCGCAGCTCCTCCTCGGTGAAGTCGAGGCGGCCCGCACGGAAGAACGATTCAAAGCCGGTCGTCCGCCCCTTGTCGTACGGGGCCGCGATGCGCAGCACCGCGACATCCGCCTCCTCCGGGGTGTCCACGACGGTCGCGTACTGCGCGGCGACGGCGCGGTCGATGCCCTCGGCATAGATCCGGATCCCGGGAGCGAGCGGCAGCAGGGGTCCCGCGGCGCCGGCCGGCCGGTCCTTGAGGACGGTGACCGAACGGCTCTGGGCGGCGCGGCCGGCGGCCGTGAACTCCGGGTTGCCGCAGATGAGGGCGGCCCGGTCGGGGTCCACGTACGGATCGTCGAAGAGGCCGAGCACGAACTTCTCCCTCAGCAGCCGCACGACCGAGCGGTCGATCCGCTCGGCCGTGACCCGGCCGGCGCGGACGAGTTCCACGACGAGCTCGGGGGCCGCCTCGCCGCCGAGCTGGTCGGCTCCGGCGTCGAGGATGCGTTCCACCCGGGTGAGCCGGTCCAGGTCCTCGACGCCCCAGGCGCGCGCGGGGAACGGCGCCCCGAAGATCTGCGTGTCGGTGACCAGGCCCCAGTCGGTGCAGACGATGCCGTCGAAGCCGTACTTCTCGCGCAACAGGCCGGTGATGACGCCCTTGTTGAAGCCGAAGCCGACTTCCTCGTACGGCGTGCCGATGGGCATCGCGTAGTACGGCATGATCTGCGAGGTGCCGGCGGCGAAGGCGGCCTCGAACGGGATCAGGTGGTAGTCGAAGTTGTCCCCCGGGTAGTCCTGTTCGCGCCCGTACGGGAAGTGGGCGTCCTCGCCGTTCAGTTGGGGTCCGGCGCCGGGGAAGTGCTTCGTCATCGCCGAGACGCTGCGGGTGCCGGGCGTCTCGCCCTGGAGCCCCCGGATGTACGCGCCGACGAGGCGGGCGGCCACGTCGGCGTCGGAGCCGAAGGTGCCGAGCACGCGCGGCCAGCGGGGCTCGGTGGCCAGATCGGCCGTCGGGTGGAGGGCGAGGCGGATGCCGACCGCGAGGTACTCCTGACGCACGATGTCGGCGTGGCTGCGCACGAGTTCCTCGTCGTCGACCGCGGCGAAGCCGGGCGGTTCGGGCCACAGCGAGAACCCGGCCGTGTGCGCGCTCGCCGCCGGATTGTCGACGAATCCGTTGCGGGGGTCGGTGGACACGGTCACCGGGATCCCGAGGCGTGTCGCGCCGGCCAGATCCTGGAGGCGGTTGTTCCACTCGGCCATGCGGCGCGGCTCCGCCGCTCCGAACAGATTGAAGTGGCTCATCAGTTTGCCGGTCACCATTGCGGACGTGGAAGCGCGCATGGGGTCGTCGTCGGGCTCCCCCGGCTCCGGCTCCACGAGGGAGCCGTCGGGGTTGACCGTGATCATGGTCTGGAAGAGGAGTCCGGCCTTCTCCTCCAGCGTCATGCGCGACAGGAGGTCCGCGACCCGCTCGTCCACGGGCAGGCGAGGATCCTCGTACGGTTCCATGACGCCGTTGCCGTTCAGATCGCGGTACGGAGTGCCGTCCGGGGCCGCGAGGGTGCGCGGCCGGACCGCCGGAGTGTGTGCCATCGATTTCTCCTCGGAGCTTGAGGGGGACGCCGCTCCCCCCAGTCGCGGCGTCCCTGCGGCATGATTACACGTGTAACAACGCTTTAGCCAGACCCCTGGTCCTACAGCTACAGAGCTACAGAGCTACAGCCATAGCCGGTCCTCCGCGGCGAGGACCGCCTCGCGCTCCAGCAGCGAGGCGAAGGCCCGGTGCAGCAGCAGACACACCCCGCCCCCCAGCAGCGCGCCGGCGACGGTGTCACTGAGCCACTGCGCGTGCAGCCAGGTCCGGCTCCACATCATGGCCGCGACGTACAGGGCTCCGAAGAGCCACCACCAGCGCCTCGCGCGGGGCGGAAACAGCACGACGCCGGCCACGATGACGACCGTCACGGCGGTGAAGACCTGGCCGGAGGGGTACGAGCCGTCGTTGACCAGCACCAGCGGGTGCGGCGGCCTCGGGCGGTCGGCCAGCGACTTCAGCGGAAGCACCACCAGCACGTTCGCCAGGACGGCGGCCGTGAAGGCGAACAGCCCCGAGCGCCAGCGCCCGAAGACGCAGAGGCCGCCGGCCAGCGCGAGCGGGATGACCGTCCCCAGCGGGCCGCCGAGCCGGTCGAGCAGGAAGGCGAGGCCGGCGGCCGCTCCATCGCCCCCACCCCCGTCCATCGACCGCGCCCAGCGGTCGTCGAGCGCCTGGAAGAAGGGCTGCTGCCCGCCGCTGAGCAGGAGACCGAGGGACAGAGCCGTCAGCAAGAGCGCCGCCCCGGACAGCAGGGCGCCGCGCGGGGGTGGAGCGGGGACGTGGTGCCGAGAAGCAACGGACGCCATCGGGAGCGAATGCTTCGCGGAGTTCGAGTGAGCCATGTCTGTCTGCCTACTGTCGCGATCGCCCTCCCGGCGTGCGAGCACGGGAGGGAACGGGAGGCGGGTACACCGATCCGGCGGACGCGAGCGGGCGTGTACGCCTCACGCTGCGGCCGGGCCGGAGAAGGGTAGGGGAAAGCGGCGCCGCGGACACCGTCGATCGACGGCGGTCGGGCCGGAGCGGCAACGGGTGGTAGCGTCGCGCCAGCGGAGAGTATCGCGCCTACGTGGCTCTCGCTACAAAGGCAACATAACTTTCGGACAGACCGCCGATCGACCTGATCGCGCTCATCGACCTGATCGCGCTGATCGCGCCCGCTAGGTTCTGTCTCTTCGGTCAGCGTCGTGCCCAGATGAGGATCGCGGCGAGGTGGAGTGCTGCCTGGTAGGCGGTGGCGAGTTTGATGCCCCTATGGATGTCAAGCAGCGACGCAGGCGGGTCCTGACTGGTCAGCCGGAGTGTTCGCTGGGACGAGAAGTCGGTAGATCTCTCGTGCGACGTAGCGTTTGAGGCAGCGGATGATCTCGCGGCGTGTCTTGCCCTCGGTCAGACGTCGTTGCAGGTAGTCGCGGGTGCGGTCGTCCCAGCGCAGACGGCTGAGGACGATCCGGTAGAGGGCGGCGTTCGCCTGGCGGTCGCCGCCGCGGTTCAGCCTGCGGCGCTGTGTCTTCCCGGAGGAAGCCTCGACCGGGCTGGTGCCGCATAAGGCTGCGAAGGACGCCTCGCTGACGAGTCGCTCGGGGTTGTCGCCGGCCGAGATGAGCAGGGCAGCGGCGCTGTCCGGGCCGACGCCACGGACTTCCAGCAGGCCCGGCGTGCTGACTTCGACGGCCTCGGCTATCCGCTTGTTGAGATCGTCGATCTCTTCGGTCAGGTGCCGGATGCGGCGGGCCAGCAGCCTCAAGGTGTGACGGGCGGCCCCGGCCGGCTCCCTCGCGTGCTGGGGGTCGAGGTCGGCGCACCGCTTGAACAGGTGCGGGTTGCTCAGCCCGGCCAGCGACTCGCGGAGGGCGGAGTCAGCTGAGACCAGGACGCTCTTGAGCTGGTTGATCGCCTGGGTCCTGGACTTGATCGCGGACCCCTTCGCCAGCTTGAACAGCCGGAGCATCTCGACTGGACCGTCGCCGGTCTTCGCCGCGGCGGTGGCGCGTCCGGTCAGCACAGCGCGGGCGGCGGCCTCGGCGTCGATGGCGTCGGTCTTGCCGTGACGGCGTCGGGCGGCCTTGTCAGGCTGGTTGACCTCGATCACCTCGATACCCTCGGCCCGCAGGTGACGGGTCAGGGCGGCTCCGTAGGAGCCGGTGCACTCGACGCCGGCCCGCCGCAGCACGCCGAATGACCTTGCCCAGTCGAGGAGTTGCCGATAGCCATCGGCGGTCGCGGGGAAGCTGCGACCGTCCAGGGCGGCGCCGAGCACGGTGACGACGGCTGCGGCGTGGACATCCTTGTGAGTGTCCACGCCGAGCAGGACGTCCTCGACATCCTCCGGGACGTGACATGGGGTGGTGGACTGCGTGATGCTGGTCAAGGTCGCCTGTCTCCTGATCGCCTCGGGAACCGGTGGCCGTCGCCGGCCCGGGGGCGGTCAAGACTGTGACGGTGCCTGTCGCGAAGGCCCCTATCGGGACACATCCCCTGCCCGGCGGCAGCGAATACCGCCCCGAGCAATGGCCGACAGATCAAACTCAAGGCACCAGGGCCAGTCGTATCGCGAGTCAGGCCACCGCCCGAAGCGGCACCCCAACATCCTCACAGTCGCATCGTGTGGCCAGGCCGCGCCACTGCTTGAGGTGGTTGATGCAGCGTTCGACGCTGTTCCGCTGCTTGTAGATCTCGGCGTCGAAGCCGGGCGGGCGGCCGCCTCGGCGTCCTCGCCGCAGGCGGTGGCCGATCTGGTCGGACGGCTGCGGGATGACCGCGCGGATCCCGCGTCGTCGCAGGTGGGACTGGATGGCACGGGAGGAGTAGGCCTGGTCCGCGAGCACGGCCAACGGCCGGGTTCGGGGCCTGCCGGGCCCGCTTCGTGGCACGCGGATGCGGGCCATGACCGCTTCGAAGGCGGGTGCGTGGCCCGCGGTGACGGTCAGGGCCAGGGGCCGTGCACGGTCGTCGGCGGCCAGGTGGACCTTGGTGCTCAGGCCGCCGCGTGAGCGTCCGAGGGCGTGGTCGGCGGGCTCGCTGCGGCCTTCGGCCCCTTTTTGCGTGCTCCGGCGGAATGCTGGTGGGCGCGGACGACGGTGGAGTCGACCGAGACCGTCCAGCCGATGTCGTCACCGGCGTCCGCGGCCGCCGGCACGGCGGTCAGGATGTTCTGCCAGGTTCCGTCGACGGCCCATCTGATCAGCCGTTTGTGGGCGGTCTGGAACGGGCCGAGCTCGTCGGGCAGGTCCCGCCAGGGCGAGTTGGTGCGGTACTTCCACGCGATGGCCTCGAGCGTTCGCCGGTGATCAGCCCACCGCCGTCCACGGTCCGGATCGGCCGGCATCAGCGGCTCGATCCGGCCCCACATCGCATCAGTGATCACTAATCGGGCAGACACATCCGATCAACTGACCAACCCATCAAAGAGACACGCGCTAGCCAGGAGACCCCAGCCGGCAGCTCCCGCGGGGCAGTCGGGCCCTGGTCAGATCGTGACCGGGCCGTGGGCGGTGGCGAACTCAACCGAGACAAGGCCCGGTTCCTCATCCTCGACCCAGGTGACGTCGATCTGGTCGAGGGGGTGGTCGGCCGGTTCGCCGAGGAATTCGGCGATGGAGGCGGCGTCGCCGGCGATGGAGACCCCGTGGATGGTGGTGGAGGTGCGCGGGTCGGCGCTCGGGCGCTCCTCGATGGGGACCAACCACTGAAGGAAGTAGGGCAGTTGCGGGTCCTCCAGCAGTTCCAGCAGGCCGATCTGCTTCCACCTCAGGTCGAACCCGTCGGGGCGGACACGGTGGCCCTCGGCCGAGGTGCGGCCGAGGCGGGCCTCGACCGGGGCGATGTCGTCGACGGAGACCACCCAACCGAGCCAGCCGCCGCCCTCGGCGGCGCGGCGCGCGACCGCCCGGCCGAAGGGTGCGCGGTCGGCGGCGGGGTGGTCGAGTGTGGTGACGACCTCGACGTAGGTGCCGCCGCTCAGCGGGAGAATAAAATTGCGGGTGCCGAATCGCGGGTGCACGCCCCCGTCGACGAACCCGGCGCCGAGGGCCGATCCGATCCACTGGACGGTCGAGACGAAGCTGTCGCGGGCCACCGCATAGGACACGTGATCAAGTAGCACTGCGCCATCATCACCCGACAACCCGTACAAATCCCGACGCCACGCCCGACGCCACGCCCGCCGCCCCGGCCGCGTCCGCCGTGGATTCAGCCGTGGAGCGGATCGATCATCGTCATCCCGGCGGGGGAGGCCCGGTCGAAGCCAGGCAGCAGCGCTGCCGCCTCGTCGAGGCCCACGACCTGCTCGATCAGCCGCTGCGGGGCGAGCGCTGCTGCCACAGGATTTCGATCCGGCATGCAGCACCATGCGCACCGCACTTCCAAGAGACTGGCTCTAGGCGGAGGCCTTCCCCCGGCCGGCCGGCCCGCCGTTCGTCGGCGGGTACCCGGGCCGCGCCGGCATGGACGACAGCGCGGGCGCCGAGGGCAGCGGCGGGAGCGACGGCTCGTACAGCCAGGCCGCGAGCAGGTCGTCCACCGGGTCGGCGGCGTAGCGGGCCACGTGGGCGGTGAAGCCGGCGGTGGTCACCAGGCCGTGGCGGTGCACGGAGGCCCAGTCGCGCAGCATCCGGAAGAACGCGCCGTCGCCGAGGGCGCAGCGGACCGCGTGCACGGCGAGACCTCCGCGCTGGTAGAGGCGGTCGTCGAACATCAGCTTGCGGCCCGGGTCGGCCAGCCGCATGTCCTGCGCCTGCGAGGCCAGCAGCCGGTGTGCGGCGGCCGCCAGCTCGTGCGCGGTGCGGCCGCCGGAGCGCTCGGACCAGAGCCATTCGGCGTACTTCGCGAAGCCCTCGTTCAGCCAGATGTGCCGCCAGTCGGCGATGGTCACGCTGTTGCCGAACCACTGGTGCGCGAGCTCGTGGGCGATGAGCCGCTCAGAACCGCGTACGCCGTCCACGTGGTTGGCGCCGAACAGCGAGAGCCCCTGGGCCTCGACCGGGACGTCCAGTTCCTCGTCGGCGACGACCACGGCGTACTCGCCGAAGGGGTAGGGCCCGAACAGCTCCTCGAACAGCCGCATCATGGCGGGCTGCCGGGCGAAGTCGCGGGAGAACTGCGGCAGCAGGTGCGCCGGCACGTGGGCGCTCTGCGGGACGCCGCCGAGCCCGGGGTCACCGAGCAGCACGGTCTGGTACATGCCGATGGACAGGCCCACCAGGTAGCTGGAGGTCGGCGCGGACTGCTCGTACACCCAGGTGGTCGAGCTGGCCCGGGTCGTACGGGTGAGCAGCCGGCCGCCGATGACCACCGTGTAGGCGGACGGCGTGTTGACCGAGATCTGGTACGAGGCCTTGTCGGCGGGCCGGTCGTTGCACGGGTACCAGGAGGGCGCGCCGATCGGCTGGCTGGCCACCAGCGCGCCGTCGGTCAGTTCCTCCCAGCCGAGGCCGCCCCAGGGGCTGCGCACCGGCTTGGGGTTGCCCGCCCAGTGCACCTCCACGGTGAAGGCGGAGCCGGCGGGCAGCGGCTTGGCGGGCCGGATCCGGAGTCTGCCGCCGCGGTGGGTGTAGTGCGGCGCCCGGCCGTTCACCAGGACCCGGCCTATTTTGAACTCGGCCAGGTTCAGGTGGAACTCGGTGAGCGGCGCCCGCCCGGCGATCGCGCTGAGCCGGGCCGTCCCGGCCAGCCGGTTGGGGCCGGGACGGTATTCCAGAGCGAGTTCGTACCGGTGCACGCGGTAACGGGCGTCGCCGTTGGCCGGGAAGTACGGGTCCGATGCCGCCGATGCCGCTGTGTTCTGGCCGCTCACTGCCGCTTCCGCTCCCTGCGCTGTGCTCGTACGACGTGCTGGTGTGCGCCCGCTGCCACTGACGCTGCCGCTGACGGCGGCGCCGGTCCCGGCCGCCGCGCGGACGGCGCCGTCAGGACCGCCACGCCTCGATCGGATTGCCCAGCCAGCGGCTGTCGGCGGGGACGGATTCCCCGGCCATGACGAGAGAGGCGGGGCCCAGTGTGCTGCGGGCCCCGACCGTGCTCCCGGGCAGGACGATTCCGCCCGGGCCCAGGGTGGCGCCCTCACGGAGGACCACAGTATCCGTCCTCAAGATCCGGTCGTGGAAGAGGTGAGTCTGCAACACACAGCCGCGGTTCACGCTGACCGCGTCGCCCAGTACCACCAGGTCCGTCTCGGGCAGCCAGTAGCTCTCGCACCAGACGCCCCGGCCGATCCGTGCCCCGAGCCCGCGCAGCCACAGGGCCAGCAACGGCGTACCGGGTACCGATCCGGCCAGCCACGGCACGGCCAGCACCTCGACGAAGGTGTCGGCCAGCTCGTTGCGCCAGACGAAGCCGCTCCACAGCGGGTGCTCGCCCGCCCGGTGGCGGCCCACCAGCAGCCATTTCGCGACCACCGAGACCAGGCACGCGGCCGCGCCGGCGGCGAGCAGGACCGCTCCGGACAGCAGCGCGGCGCCCCCGATCCCCAGACCGCTCGTGGTGATCAGCGCGCAGAGCGCCGCCACGGTCAGCACGGCCAGCGCGGCCGAGCAGAAGACGGGGACGAGTCGGCACAGCTCCACCAGGCCGCGCGCCCACAGCAGGTGCGCGGGCGGATCGTACGTCCGGCTCTGGTCGGCGTCCGCGGCGGACCGCGGCAGCCGGACCGGGGGCAGGCCCAGGTACGAGCTGCCCTTCTTGGCCTTCTTCGGGGTCGCGGACAGGACGCCGACCAGCCCGTCGTCCGGCACGGTGCGGCCCGGCGCGGTCATCCCGGAGTTGCCGAGGAAGGCCCGGCGGCCGATCTCGGAGTGCCCGATCCGCACCCAGCCGCCGCCCAGTTCGTAGGGGGCGGTCAGGGTGTCGTCGGCGAGGAACGCGCCTTCGCCCACGGTGGTCAGACTCGGCAGCGCGAGCACGGTGGACACCTCCGCGCCGCGGCCGATCTTCATGCCGAGCAGCCGCAGCCACACCGGGGTGATGAGCCCGGCGTACAGCGGGAAGAGCGTTCCCCGGGACAGGTCCATCAGCTGGGTGACGGTCCAGGCCTGCCAGCCGACCCGGCTGTGCGTCGGATGGCTTCCGGTACGCAGGCCCAGGCTGAGCAGGCGCACGGAGACCAGCAGCAGGAGCGCGTACGCGAACCCGTAGGCGAGCGCCCCGGGGACCACGGCGAGCAGCGCTCCGCGCAGGGCCGGGGCGAGCCCGGCGCCGGCGGGCACGAACCGGCTCACCACGAGCAGGGCGGGCAGGGTGGCGAGCACGGGCAGGGCGGTGAGGCCGAAGCCGGTCGCCCCGTACATGGCGCGCCAGTGGACCGAGCGCGGCGGGCGTTCCTTGGGCCAGTTGCGCTTGGCCTTGCCGAGCTTGCCGGCGGGCGCTCCGGCCCAGCGCTGGCCGGTCGGGATCTGGCCGACCACGGCGGAGCCGGGGGCCACTTCGGCCCGCTTGCCGACGCGCGCGCCGGGGAAGAGGATGCTGCGGGTGCCGACCACGGCGCCCGCGCCGACCTTGACCGGGCCGATTTCGAGGCGGTCGCCGTCCAGCCAGTGCCCGGAGAGGTCGACCTCGGACTCGACGGCGCAGCCGCGGCCGAGCTTGAGCATGCCCGTGACCGGGGGCAGCGAGTGCAGGTCCACCTCGGGGCCGATCTTGGCGCCGAGGGCCCGGCCGTAGCGCTCCAGCCAGGAGCCGGTGAGCGAGGTCGCGCCGACGTACTCGGCCAGCCGCTCGGCCGTCCAGAGCCTCAGGTGCACGCTTCCGCCGCGCGGGTAGCGTCCCGGCTTCACCCCGCGCAGCAGGAGGCGGGCGCCGCCGGCCGCGATCGCGAGCCGGCCCGGGGGGCTGAAGAGCAGCGCCGCACCGGCGGCGACGAGCCACCAGGGCGCGGTCGGCGCCCACGGATAGGTGCCGAACCAGCTCAGTACGTTGCCCAGGGCCAGCAGCGCCACCGTCCAGCGCAGGCCGACCAGGGTGAACAGCGGGAGCAGCAGGAGCGACTGCGCCACCTGGGAGCGGAGCGGGACCGGTACGACGGTCCGGGCGGCGCCGTCGTCCTGTACGGATTTCTCCAGCCGCCGGGCCAGCTTGCGCAGGGTGGGCTGCTGGTAGATGTCGAGTACGGCCGCGCGCGGGTAGCGGGTGCGCAGCCGGGTGGTGAGCTGGGCGGCGGCGAGGCTGTTGCCGCCGATCGCGAAGAAGTCGTCGGCGGCGCCGGTGACGGCCACGCCGAGGGTCTCGCTCCACTGCTCGGCGAGCCAGGCCTCCGTGCCGTACAGCTGCTCGGTGGGGCCGGTGGTCTCCAGTTCGGGCAGCGGCCAGGGCAGCGCGTCCCGGTCCACCTTGCCGGAGGTGCGGGTCGGCAGTTCGCCGACGGGCGCGAGCAGCGGCACGAGGGCCGCGGGCAGCTCGGCGCGCAGCCGGGTCACGGCCGCGGCGTGGTCCCAGCCCTCCTGGGTGACGAGGTAGCCGACGAGCAGCTGGTTGCCGCTGCGGGCCGTGCGGACGGCGGCGGCCGCGCCGGCCACGCCGGGCAGTGCCTGCAGGGCGGCGTCCACCTCGCCCAGCTCGATGCGGCGGCCGCCGAGTTTGATCTGCTCGTCGGCGCGGCCGAGGAAGACCAGCCCTTCCGGTTCCGCGCGGACGAGGTCGCCGCTGCGGTAGGCGCGCTGCCAGCCGAGGGACTCCAGCGGGGCGTACTTCTCGGCGTCCTTCTCGGGGTCGAGGTAGCGGGCGAGGCCGACGCCGCCGATGACGAGCTGGCCGCTGCCGCCCATCGGCACGGGCTCGCCGGACTCGTCGACCACGGCCAGTTCCCAGCCGTCCAGCGGGAGACCGATCCGGATCGGCTCCTCACCGGTCAGGAGTGCGGCGCAGGCGACGACGGTGGCCTCGGTGGGCCCGTAGGTGTTCCAGACCTCGCGGCCCTCGGTGACCAGGCGCTGGGTCAGCTCGGGCGGGCAGGCCTCGCCGCCGAAGATCAGCAGCCGGACCTCGTTCAGGGCCTCGGGCTCCCAGAGCGCGGCCAGGGTGGGGACGGTGGACACCACGGTGATCTCCTGGTCCACCAGCCAGGGCCCGAGGTCGGCGCCGCTGCGCACCTGGGAGCGGGGTACGGGCACGAGGCAGGCGCCGTAGCGCCAGGCCAGCCACATCTCCTCGCAGGAGGCGTCGAAGGCGACGGACAGTCCTGCCATGACGCGGTCGCCGGGTCCGATCGGCTCCTCGGCGAGGAACAGCGCGGCCTCGGCGTCCACGAAGGCGGCGGCGCTGCGGTGGCTGACGGCGACGCCCTTGGGCTTGCCGGTGGAGCCGGAGGTGAAGATGATCCAGGCGTCGTGCTCGGGTCCGGGCCGCGCGACGGACGCTCCGGCACCGGCGGGGCGGTCCCCGGCGGGGCGGTCCTCGTCGGGGTCCTCGTCGGGGCCGGTGACGTCGATGCGCTGTCCGGCGCCCAGCACCGCCCGCACCCGGGCCTCGCCGAAGACCAGCTCGGCCCGCTCGTCCGGGTCCTCGGCATCGACAGGTACGTAGGCGGCGCCCGCGGCGAGTACGGCGAGGATGCCCGCGTACAGCTCGTTGGTCCCGGACGGCACGCGGACGCCGACCCGGTCGCCGAGACCCACCCCGGCGGCCGCGAGGGCACGCCGCCGGCGCTCGACCTCGGCGGCCAGCGCCCGGTAGGTCAGCTGCTCGGAGCCGTCGTCCAGGGCGAGCTCGTCGGGGTACGCCCGTACGGAGGCCTCGAAGATGTCGACGAGGGTGCGCGCGGGGGCGGCGGGCCCGGCGGCGAACCGGGCGAACTTGACGGACTCCTCGCGCGTTGCGCCGTCGTCGAGCAGAGTGAGTTCACCGCGCTCAGGTGTGGCTGACATCGGCCCTCGCGTCTCGTTCCCGGTTGCGTCCGGGTCGCCGGCGGAGCCCGGGTCTGCCCAGGTTGTTCCGTTCCAGCGCCAAACAACCCGCCAGTCTAGTGCGCGATCAAGGATTTTCCCGTCGAAGTCTTGCGCATGGCCGGGAAGGAACGATAAAGCGAACACCGGGCGAAGCGGACGGGCGTTACGCTGCGCCAAGGCCGCACGAAGCGCCAGTCCGGAGGGGCCGCAATGAACACGGACGCAGTCACGCTGGAGCGGCACATCGCCGCGCGCCCCTGGACGGTGTTCTCCTTCCTCACCGAAGACGACAAGTGGCTCGCGTGGATGGGCAAGGACGGCGAGTTCGCCTTCGAGCCCGGCGGCGCCTACCGGACCAACGTCCGCGGCGACGACGTCGCCGCGGGGCGGTTCCTCGAGATCGACCCGCCCTGGCGGATCGTCTTCACCTGGGGCTGGGCCGAGGGCGACGCAGCCGTGCCTCCCGGCTCCAGCACCGTGGAGATCACCCTCGAACCGGTCGACGAGGGAACCCTGCTGCGTCTGACGCACCGCGGGCTCCCCTCCCCCGGGGCCTGCACCGCCCACGCCGAGGGCTGGACGCACTACGTCCGACGCCTGGTGACCTGGGCAGAAGGCGGCGACCCCGGCCCGGACGACTGGGCGTGAGCCGCCGGGCGGACGAAGGCGGCGGCCGCTAGTGCTGTGACCGGAAAGGTTCACCGGGTCACGGCCCCCGGCACGGCACCTCGCCGCGTTGTCGGACCGCGCTGGTACGTCCAGTACGAGCTGCGGCCCTCCGCCTTGCGATGCGTCCCCTAGGCCCTGCGGGCCTGGGGAGGCCCCATGGCACCGGACGCCGCGACCCGGCAAACCTTTCCGGCCACAGCACTAGCAGTCCCCGGCGCCCGGGGCACCTGTCCATGGCGGCGCTCCGGCGGCCCGTGATTCGACACCCCGGCGCCTGCCTCCGTCGGCCGGCTCCAGCATGATCGGTTCTCTGCCCCCTCCGCACGCTTTCGATCACGGGAGTTCAGCCACATGTCCGACATCAAGGTACGTGCCGCGCAGGCCGAGGACTTCGCGCAGTGGCGCGCCCTTTACCGCGGTTATGCCGACTTCTACAAGGTGGAGCAGACCGAGGAGGCGGCCGCCATGGTGTGGTCGTGGGTGACCGACCCCGACCACGAGGTCGGCGCTCTGGTGGCCGAGGGCCCCGACGGCCGGCTGCTCGGCCTGGCCCACTACCGTCCCTTCGCGCGGCCGCTCTCCGCGACGGTCGGCTGCTTCCTCGACGACCTGTTCGTGGCGCCGGATCACCGCGGTTCGGGCGCCGCCGACGCCCTGCTCGGCGCGCTGCGCGCGCTCGCCGCCGAGCGCGGCTGGAGCGTGGTGCGGTGGATCACCGCCGACGACAACCACCGGGCGAGGTCGAAGTACGACCAGGTGGCCACGCGGACCATGTGGGTCACGTACGACATGGCACCTGCCAGCTGAAGCGACCGCCACCGCCGCGCCCAGTGGAAGGCCACCACCCCGGCGCCGGCGTGTCGTGCCGCGCTTCGAACCTCCGGTGTCGCGGCCACGGCACTGCCCGGCCCGGCCGTGTATAGCGATCAGGACCCACACGCCTCCGGCGGTTGTTAGCCTGCGTGGACACTGCGCTTTTGCCATGGGGAGGCGGTTGATGCAGTCGCGCCTGGTATTCGTCCACGGGATCGGCGGCCTTCGCGACCCGGCCCGGGAGCTCACCGCCTGGACCCGGGCCCTGGCCACCGGGATGCGGGCGGCCGGGCACTCCGCAGCCGCCCGTGACCTGCTCTCCGACGGCTCGGGCGGGCACACGTTCGTCCACTACGCCGACCTCTTCGGGCGCGGGCAGGCCCAGGGCGGGGACGCCCCCGCCGGCGCCGGTGAGGCCGGGGCGGAGGCGGAGGAGGAGGCGGAGATCCTCTCGGATCTGCTCGTCGCCTGGGTGGACGGACTGGCCGCGGAGCATTCCGACGAGCGGGACCGCAAGATCCTCGATCACGCCCGGGCGCAGGCCCTGCCGAGAGCGCAGGAGCAGGGCAGCCTGGCGGTCGTACGCCGCGCGCTCAACGTCGCGACCACACTGCTGTCCCTCAAACCGTGGGGCGCCGCGGCCCGTTGGATCACTCCCAAGATGATGGTGAGCCACCTCGGCCAAGTGGCCCGCTACTTGGCGCGCGCCGAGCCCGACGACCAGGGCATCAGCCTCGACCGCCGGATCCGTGCCCGGGTCGCCGAGGCGATCGGGGACGGACCGGCCGTCGTGGTGGCGCATTCCCTGGGTTCCGTCGTGGCCCTGGAAACCCTGCACCAAGTCACCACGCCCATCCCGCTGTTCGTGACCCTCGGCTCGCCGATCGCCACGCGGACCGTGGTGTGGCCCCGGCTCCTCCCCCAGCCCCCCAGTGTCCCCGGATGCGTCGGCGCGTGGCTGAACTTCTGGGACCGGGACGACATCATCGCCGTCCGGCCCCACCTGGAGAGGGAGTTACGCCCCAGTGGCGGCGGGGTCGCCCCGACCAGCCGGCGCGTGGACTCGGACGGCACCTGGGTCCACGACGCCGAGAAGTACCTCGCCCAGCCGGCCGTCGCCGGCCCCGTCGCGGAGGCGCTGGCCGGAACGGCGGGTGGACCCGGCAGCGGCGGTGGCTCCGGGTGAGAGGCGGCCTGACCGGCCGCCGTCACGTCCTGGTGGTGGCCCCGCAGTGTGGGTCGATGGTGCGGCTGCAGCGACTGGAGGAGGCGGCCACCGGGCTGTACGAGGTACTGACCGACCCCTCGCTCGGCGCGTGCGAACCCGGCCTGCCGGACGGGCGCAGCGCACTGGTCGCCGGTGACGGCCTGACCAGCAGCGCCGTCCGGGAAACGGTGGACGAGGCCATCGGATACGCGGCCCGCCACCATGCCGCGCTGGTCCTCGCCTTCCTCGGCCACGGCTTCGCGCCCGGCCGGACCAGCACCCTGCACCTCATGTGCGAGGACTCCACGGAAGACCTCCGGCACGACTCCGTGAACGTGAGCGATCTGCTGGCCGTCGCCGTGGACCACCCCGGAATCGACGGCGTACTCGGCCTCGTCGACACCTGCCACGCGGGCGGCGCGCCGCCCCCGGCCGAGGACCTCGCCGGGGGCGCACGGGGCGGCCGCACCCGGCTGGGCCTGCTGATGGCCTCGTCCCTGGGCCAGCCGGCGGTCGATCTCGCCTTCTCCCGGCACCTGACCGAACTCCTGCGCACCGGACGGCCCGGGGCGGGCGGCACCCTGGGCGTGAGCGACGTACGCGACGCCCTGCGCACCGTCGTCATCGGCCAGAGCGTCACGGGATTCGACTACGACGGAGACGGCGCGGCGCGGGAGCCGCTGTGGATCGCGCGCAACGCCCGGGTCCGCGAAGGCCTGCTCGGCGGGCTCGGCGGCCGGCTCGCGGCGGAGGAGCTGACGGAGGCGCTCGCGGCCGTGGACCCGCGGATGCCCGTGCCCGACGCCGCCCCGGACCTGCGGGCGGCCCTGCGGTGCCGGGCGGAACTCCTGTCGCACCCGCCCGCCCCGGCCCGTGAGCGCGCGCTGCGCGGCGTCGACGGGCTGCTCGTCGCGGTGCGCACGGTCGCGTTCGTCCGGGGCTGGCTCGGCGGCGAACTGACCACCGCCCGGATCCGGCACGCGCTGCACACCATGCTGGCGGCCGAGGGCCGGCTGCCGGCCGACAACCCCCACCTCACCGACGTCGCCGTCATCGACGAGCTGACCTTCAACCATCCCGCCACCGACCCGGACGGCAGGCGCACCGTCACCCGCTTCGTGGCGCTGCTCGGCCTGGCCTGCGGGAAGGACCTCAAGGACCCCGAACTGCGTTTCTGGGCCCAGCAGATCGAAGCCCCCGTCGAGGTCAACGACGCCATCGAGCACGCCGCCCGGCGTACGGAGGGCCAGCGCCTCGGCCTCGTCGTCAGCCTGCACTCCTCCCTCACCGGGGACTGGCCCGAAGTGCTCGACGGATGGCTGCTCCTGGACGGGGCGATGATCCACCACGAGCAGTTCCCCAGCGAGACGGCGGACCGCAAGGGCGCCGAGAACGCGGTCGAGGACGCGGTGCTGTGGGCCGAGGAGCACGCCCGGATGCTGGATCTGCCCCTGAAACGACTCGACTTGGCCGTACCCAGCGGACTGCTCCTGGCGTGGCGGCCCGAGGAGGCCGGGGTCGCCATGCTGCTGGGGATCCGCTACGAGGTGCGGCTGCACTGGAGCAACCGGCTCACCCCGGACGCCGTGCTGCGCAGCATCGAGCCCGTCGTCGCCGAGCGCTGGCAGTCGATCGCGCAGCACCAGGCCGGCACGCCCGTCGACTGGCTCGCGTACGAGGACCTGGCCGATCCGCACCTCCTGCGCGGGCATCTGCGCAACGGTCGCTACACGCGGGGCATCGGCCTCACCCAGCACCCGGGCGCCGACGCCCGGCTCATGGAGATGCTGCTCGCCTACACGCCCGTACTGCTGTGGCCGCACGCTCCGGACGGATTCCCGCGGGAGCGGCACGGCTGCCTCGACCGGAGCTGGTGGGCCATGCCGGGCGCCCTCGCGCGTGCCTACCGGGACCGCTGGCGCGGAGTCGCCGGGGCGGACCTGGCCGATCTCCGGGCCGTCTGGGACGACGAGGACTGGCTGCGCTTCTGCCGGTTCTTCAGGACCGCGACTCCCCCGGCCCGCAACCGAGATGAGGGGACCCCATGACCCGGGACGCGTACTACCGAGGCGACGGCGTGCCGAGGGGCGACACGGCCCTGCCCGAACCGCCCCCCTGGCGCACCTTTCCCAGGAGCTCGGCGGCCGGCGTGTTCCGGCCCCCGGCAGGGCTGACCGAGGCGGTGAACGCGGCCCTCGCGCTGCGCCGGCCGCTGCTGATCACCGGCGGCCCCGGCACCGGGAAGTCCACGGTGATCGAACAGGTCGCCACGGAGCTCGCGCTGGGGCCCGTACTGCTCTGGCACATCACCTCGCGCAGCAGCCTCGCGGACGCGCTCTACCGCTACGACGCCCTGGGCCGCATCCACGCCCACCGGCTCCAGCAGGAGAAGGCGCAGGCGGGCGGGGACGCGGGGGTGGACGATGTGGCGGCCTTCCTGACCCTCGGGCCGCTGGGAACCGCGCTGTTGCCGTCGAAGCGGCCGCGCGCGCTGCTCATCGACGAGATCGACAAGGCCGACCTCGACCTGCCCGGAGACCTCCTCGACGTCCTGGAACGCGGGGAGTTCCGCATCACCGAGCTGATGCGCGAGGAGCAGCACACCGCCCGCGTACGGACATGGGAGAGCGAGGTCCGGCACGTGGTGGAGGACGGCCACGTGCAGTGCACCGAGTTCCCCTTCATCGTGATGACGAGCAACGGCGAACAGGAGCTGCCCGCGCCCTTCCTGCGCCGCTGCGTGCGCTACACCATGCCCAAGCCGACGGCCGCGCTCATCCGTGACGTGGTCCGCGGCCATCTGGGGCTGGAGGTGGGCGCATCGGGGCCGACCGCGGAACTCGTCGACGAGTTCGTCCGCCGGGTCGCATCGGGCGAGAGCGTGGCCGTCGACCAACTCCTGGGCACCCTGCACCTGTTGAACGGGCCCACCCGCTCGCAGGGCACCGAGCGCGAGCGGCTCATCGCCCTCCTCATGAAGGACCTCTCGGGTGCCTGAGGAACCCCTGGACCGCACGGAACCCGAGGACCCGCTGGCGGCGGTGGTGTCGGCGCTCCACGGACTCGGCCGCGACCTGGACGGACTCTCCGTCGCCGAGCTGCTCTGGCTCGCCGCCCGGAAGCGGAGCGGGCGCGCGGAGGGGGCCGGCGAGGAGGGCACGGAGTCGGCCGCGGCCGACTCCGCCGGGATTGTCGACCCGCGTGAACTGCTCAGCTCCTGGCATCGCTTGACGGCCCCGGTGTACGGCCCTCCGGCGCCCGGCGGCGACGGGGTGCCCGCCCGGGCGGTGTCCGTACCCCGGGGGTCCGCGCTGCCCCGGGCCCGGGAGATCGCCCGCGCTCTGCGTCCGCTGCGCCGGCCGTGGGCGGCGGGGCGCAGACAACAGCTGGACATCGCGGAGACGGTGTCCGGCTACGCCCGCAGCGGCGAACTCCTGCCCGCCTTCCGCCCGGCCCCGGAGCGCTGGTTCGACCTGACCGTCGTCCTCGACCGGTCGCCGACCATGGCCGTGTGGGGCGATACCGTCGAGGAGTTGCTGAAGGTCCTCGTCACGACGGGAGCCTTCCGCACGCTGCGGGTGCGGGAGGTGGATGCCGGGGAGGCGGAGCCGTGCCCTCGCGGCGCCGGGTCCCGGACGGCGCGGCAGCGCCGGCTGGTGCTCGTCCTCTCGGACTGCGCATCGGGGATCGGCGGCGAGGACGGGCTCTGGGACCGGATCCACGCCTGGGCCGGCGCCGCCCCCACCGTGCTCGTGAACCCGCTGCCACCGAAGATCTGGCGGCACACGGGGCTCGATCTCCCGGCGGTCAAGGTCACCACTCCCGGCGCGCCCGGCATACCCAACGCCCGCTTGCACTTCCTGGCGCCGCCGCTGATGGAGGACGTGTTCGACCTGCCGGGCGACCGCCGGACCGGCTGGCTGCCCCTGCCGGTCGTGGGACTGACACCGCGCTCCTTCGCGCGCTGGGCCCGCACGCTCATGCGCGGGGACCCCGAGGGCTGCGAGGCGGTGCTGGTCCCGGAGCCGGGCACGGTGGGCCGCACGCCCGCAACGCCGAACCCGCCCTCGGACGCGGAGCAGTTGACGGAGGCCTTCCTGCACCGGGCGTCCGCGCCCGCCGTCCGACTGGCCGTGCTCTGCTCCGCGTACCCGCGGCTGAACACGGGGATGCTGCATCTGGTACGGCAGGAACTGGTACCGGAGGCGAGCCCGGCCGACATGGCCGAGGTGGTCGTCGGCGGACTGGTGTCGGTCGGCGAGGGCGGTCCGGCGGCCGGCGGCCCGGTCCTGACCTTCCGGGACGGTGTCCGCGAACGGCTCGCTCCCCGCCTCGGCGCACGCGACGCGCTGCGCACCCGGGACGTCGTGAGCCGGTTCATCGCGGAGCACGCCGACGCCGCGTCGCGCTTCCCGGCGCTCGTCCCCGACGCCGATGGGGATGCGGGGATCCCGTCCGGCGACGCGCCGTTCGCGGAGGTGTCCCCGGGGACCCTGCGGACGCTGGGGCCGGTGGCCGAACCGGTGGCGGATACCGGTGACGAGCGACCGTACTTCTTCCTCAGCTACGCGCACACGCCGCGCTTCAGCGAAACCGGCGCGGACCCGGACATGTGGGTCCAGAAGCTCTTCCGCGACCTGTCGGCCCATGTGATGGCCATGACGGAGCTGCCACGAGGACATCCGGTGGGGTTCATGGACCGGCAACTCCGCTCCGGAGAGGGCTGGTCGGACCGTCTGGGGGAGGTGCTGGCGACCTGCCGGACGTTCGTACCCCTCTATTCCCCGCGCTATTTCGCCAGTGAGACGTGCGGCAAGGAGTGGTTCGCCTTCGCCCAGCGGACCGCCTACTACCAGGCGCGGAGCGCCTCGACGGTGAAGGCGATCGTCCCTGCCTTGTGGGTTCCCACGGCGCCGGAGCGACTGCCCGGCGCCGTGCGCCGGTTGGACTTCGACCACAGCTCGTTCGGTGAGGACTACGCGGCCGAGGGTCTCTACACTCTGATCAAACTGCAGCGTTACGCCGACCAGTACGAGCGGGCGGTGTACGAAATGGCCAAGCGGATCATCCGCGTGGCGGACACCGCGAACATCCCCGTCGGCCGCCGCGTCGACTACCGGACGGCCCCGAGCGCCTTCGGACAGCCGTTCTCGAATCTGAGCAATCTGCGCATCGCCGTGGTGGCGCCCACCTGGCACGACCTTCCTGAGGGACGTGACGCCCGCTACTACGGCGACAGCCCCGACGATTGGAATCCGTACTACCCCGATTCCATCAGGCCACTGGCGCACGTGGCCACCGAGCTGGCGTTCCACCTGAACAACCAGGTGAACGTGTCCACATTCGACGAGGAGCTCTCCAGAGCCGACGGCCGTGAGCCTCCACGCGGGCCGTTGATCCTGCTCGTGGACCCGTGGGCACTGGAGGTGCCGGCCTTGCGTGACGGACTGGCCGCACTGGACGTGGAGAACCCTGCGGGGACGAGCCTGGTCATCGCCTGGAGCGGGCACGACCGGCAGAGCCGCGCCTCAATTGCCGAGCTGACCCGCGGGCTGGCCCGCACGATTCCGAATCTGATGAGCCGGACCCTGGGAAGCTCCTCCGCCGCAGCAGGCGTGATCACCTTGGAGGACTTCGGCGCGGTGATGCCGCAAGTCGTGGCCGCGACCTACCAGGAATACCTCAGGCACGCCGAGGCCTACCCGCCCACCAAGGCGTACCCGCCGGAGTCCAGGCCCCGGCTGCTCGGGCCCATGCGGGCCATGCCGCCTTCACCTGAACCCGCCTTCCCGAACGAGGCCGAGGAACCCTGACCCATTCGATGACGGAAGTCTGACGTCCGGGCGCGGACCGACCGCGGAGCCGGCAGGGTTCCGTAGCGTCTGCGGCATGCGAGTTCTCGTCACCGGAGGCGCCGGATTCATCGGCGCGCACATCGTCACGGCACTGATCGAACGCGGCCACGAGCCCGTGGTCCTGGACGCGTTGCTCCCGGCCGCGCATCCCGGGCCGCCCGTCCTGCCCGATGCCGGGCTGGTGCGGGGCGACGTACGGGACGCGCGGGCCGTGCGGTCCGTGCTGCGCGGGGTGGAAGCCGTCTGTCACCAGGCGGCGATGGTGGGGCTGGGGAAGGACTTCGCGGACGCCCCGGAGTACGTCGGCTGCAACGACCTGGGCACGGCGGTGCTGCTGGCCGGGATGGCGGAGGCGGGGGTTGGCCGGCTGGTGCTGGCGGGGTCGATGGTCGTCTACGGGGAGGGACGCTACGCATGCCCGCGCGACGGGCTCGTGCGGCCCGGGCCGCGCGAGGTCGCGGATCTGGAGGCGGGGCGGTTCGAGCCGCGCTGCCCCGTGTGCGGGGCGGAGCCGGCTCCGGTACTGGTCGACGAGGACGCGCCGGTGGATCCGCGCAACGTGTACGCGACGACCAAGCTGGCGCAGGAGCACCTGGCCGCCGCCTGGGCACGGTCCACCGGCGGGTCGGCGGTGTCGCTGCGCTACCACAACGTGTACGGGCCGGGCATGCCGAGGGACACCCCGTACGCCGGAGTGGCCTCCTTCTTCCGGTCCGCGCTGGCCCGGGGCGAGGCGCCGCGGGTCTTCGAGGACGGGGCCCAGCGGCGGGACTTCGTCCACGTACGGGACGTGGCGGCGGCCAACGCACTGGCGCTGGAGGCGGTCGGCGGCCGTCCGGCCGGGTCCTTCGTCGCGTACAACACGGGCAGCGGTGAGCCGCACACCATCGGGGAGATGGCCGGGGCGCTCGCCTCGGCGCACGGGGGCCCCGAGCCGGTGGTGACGGGCGAGTTCCGGCTCGGCAACGTCCGGCACATCACCGCCGACTCGGCGCGGCTGCGGGCCGAGCTGGGATGGCTCCCGCGGGTGGGTTTCGCCGACGGGATGGCCGAGTTCGCACGGGCGGACCAGCGCGCCTCCGCCGGTACGCCGGCCGCCTGCGTGCAGCAGGCGCGGGACGTCCCCGTTCCGTAAGGAGTCGGTGCCCCTTTTCCCGGTCCTGCGTCCCTACGGTGAGGTCCGTGACCGTAGACGTGGATGTCGTACTTCCCTGCCTGAACGAGGCCGAGGCGCTGCCCTGGGTCCTCGCCAGGATCCCCGCCGGCTGGCGGGCCCTCGTCGTCGACAACGGATCCACCGACGGCAGCGCCGAGATCGCGCGCGCCCTCGGCGCCACGGTGGTGCGCGAGTCGCGCCGGGGGTTCGGGGCGGCCTGCCACGCGGGGCTGGTGGCCTCCGACGCCGAGTTCGTCTGCTTCTGCGACTGCGACGCCTCCCTCGATCCGGGACTCCTGGCCGACTTCGTGCGTACGGTCGAAAGCGGCGCGGCCGATCTGGTGCTCGGGCGGCGCCGGCCCCGCGGCCGGGGCGCCTGGCCGGTGCACGCGCGCGCCGGGAACCTGGCCCTGTCCCGGATGCTCCGCCGGCGCACCGGCCTGCGGCTGCACGACCTGGGCCCGCTGCGGGCCGCGCGCCGGGAGGCGCTGCTCGGGCTCGGCCTGACCGACCGGCGCAGCGGCTATCCGCTCCAGATGGTGGTGCGCGCCGCCGACGCGGGGTGGCGGGTACGGGAGGTGGACGTGCCGTACCTTCCCCGGGCGGGCAGGTCCAAGGTCACCGGCACCTGGCGGGGCACCTGGCAGGCCGTGCGCGATATGAGCCGGGTGCTCGCCGAGCCCGCCGCCGGCGGGGCGGGCGTGGGCGGGGCGGGCGTGGGCGGGGCGGGCGTGGACGGGGCGGGCGTGGACGGGGCAGGCGTGGACGGGGCAGGCGTGGACGGGGCAGGCGTGGACGGGGGCCGACGGTGACCACCCTGCTGGTGATCGCGAAGGAGCCCGTGCCCGGCCGGGTGAAGACGCGGCTCACGCCCCCCTTCACCCCGGCGGAGGCGGCCCGGCTGGCGGAGGCCGCGCTCGCCGACACGCTGGAGGCGGTCGCGGCGTCCCCCGCCGAACGGCGGGTGCTGGTGCTGGAGGGCCGGCCCGGGCCGTGGCTGCCGCCCGGCTTCGAGGTGCTCCCGCAGCGCGGCGGCGGGCTGGACGAGCGGCTGGCCGCCGCCTTCGGCGCGTGCGCCGGGCCGACGCTGCTGATCGGCATGGACACCCCTCAGGTCACCCCGGCCCTGTTGGCCGAGCCGCACTGGGCGGCGTACGACGCCTGGTTCGGGCCGGCCGTCGACGGCGGTTTCTGGGCGCTGGGGCTGGCCGTACCGGATCCGGCGCTGCTGCGCGGGGTGCCGATGTCGGTACCCGAGACGGGCGCCGTCCAGCACGCGCGGCTGGTCGCCGCCGGGCTGCGGGTCGGACGGCTGCCGGTGCTGCGGGACGTGGACACCGCCGAGGACGCGCGTCTGGTGGCCGCCGAGGCCGCGGGCGGACGGTTCGCCGCCCTGCACGGCCGGTTGACGGCGGCGGCCGCCCCGGGCCGTTAGCGTCGGCGCGCCACCGCCCTCACCGCCGCCCTCGCCGCGACCACCACCGCGGCCGCCACCGCCACCGCCCCGAGCACCAGCAGCAGGTTCCGCCCGTAAGGCAGCGGCAGCGCCGACGGGTTGGGCGGGGCGCCCGGCCGGAGCAGCAGCGGAAGGGTGATCAGCAGCAGCGAGCCGCCTGCGATCAGGGCGCCGCGCACCACACCCCTGGCCGGGACGGCGGCGACGAGGAGCCCGACGGCCAGCACCAGGGGCGCGAGCAGCGCGTCGTGCAGGACGAGCGCGCCCACGAGCCAGACGGCCACGTCCGCCGGTGCCGGAAGCGCCGACAGCTGCCATCCCCCGATTCCCATCAGCAGCAGGCCGAGGGCGCCCAGCCCGTACCGTACGGCTCCCACCCCACGCGCCTCACCGGCCTCGCCCTTCACACGAGCTCCAGCCGCGTGACCCACTTCGTCTGCAGCACGCCGGGCCGGTTGGGCGCGATGATCCGCGCCGGATAGCCGTGATCGGGTGACAGGACCTCCCCGTTCAGGGTCAGGGCCAGCAAGGTCAGCGGATCCTCCGCGTACTCCCGGCCCATCTCCATCACCCGGTACGCTCCCCGCACTTCGAGGGAGACCACCCGCAGCCCTCCCCCGGGCCGCCCGCCGGCCCGCGCCACGAGATCCCGTACGCGTACGCCGCTCCAGCGGGCCTCCATGCTCCAGCCCTCCACGCACGCGATCGGCAGCCGCGCCTGTGCCTGCGGCAGCGCCCTCAGCTGATCGAGCGTCAGCGTGTAGGGCGCCGGGCCCAGCACCTCCAGCCGCCAGTCGCGCAGGGCCGCCGCCGTCACGCCCGCCGCGCCGACCGTACGGTTCACCGGCAGGCCCTGCGGCCCGCGGTCGGGGTGCCGGGGGGCCAGCAGGTCGAGCCGCCCCAGCGGGGTGAAGGACTGTCCGACCGTGGTCAGCGTCACCGCCCCGACCGCCGCGCCGAGGCCCAGGAGCAGCGAGCGCCGGTCGGGGGCGTCCTCGGCGGGCAGTTCCAGGGTCCCGGCCGAGCGCCGCCCCCAATGGGCGCGGATCTCCGGTGCCTTCACCGCGATGTGCAGCAGGACCGAGCCGGCCACCACCCACGCGACGGCGAAGTGCGTCTGCACGAAGGGGAACGGCCACGGGTACCACTCGACGATGTTCAGCAGTCCGGTGAACAGCTGGAAGACGGCCGTCGCCACCAGTACCGCCACCGAGAGCCGCTCCAGGGCGTGCCGCACGGACCGCACGGGCGGCCACACGAACAGCCGCGGATAGACCGCCCACAGCTTGGCGAGCAGCAGCACGATCGCCGCGAGCCCGGCGGCGATGTGCAGGCCCTGGGTGAGCCGGTAGCCCCACACCGGCCGGCTCGGCAGGTAGCCCGCCAGCCAGTCGGGCGGGTGCTGGAGGTAGTGGCTGATCAGCCCGGTGACGAAGCACACCGCGAGGGCTGCGCCCAGCCAGCGGCCCACGGCGGTCGCGGTGCGGGCGTCGTGCAGGCGTCCGGAGAAGGAGGGCGGTCTGACGGACGGAACGACAAGGCGCCGTCGGGTTCGCGCGGTCATGCCGTCCATCACACCCCCGTCCGGCGCCGCGCGGGGGAACCGACACCTTACGAAACGCGGACTCCCGGCCGCTTCCCGGCCGCTTCCCGGCCGCTCGGGAGCATTGACACCCGCGTCGGATCAGGTGGTGGCGAGAGATACTTCGGTCGACTTGATCAGCGCCACGACGGGGGAGCCGGCGGCCAGCCCGAGCGCCTCGACCGCGTCGGCGGTGACGGCGGCGGTCAGGCCGCCGCCGTTCACGTCCACCTTCACCACGGCCATGGCCGGGCCGGTGGCGACCTCGGCCACCGTGCCGGTGATCTGGTTGCGGATGGAGATGTTGTCGACCGCGCCGCCGGCCAGGGCCACCTCGGTGGCCTTGACGAGCGCCATGACCGCGGAGCCCGTGGTGATGCCGAGGTCCTTGACGGCGTCGGCGGTGATGGCCGCGGTGATGTCCTGGCCGCCTCCAGACGGACCTTGACCGTCGCCATGGCCTCGCCGACGGTGACCGCGGTGACGGTTCCGGCGATCTGGTTGCGGATGCTCAGACTCATGATGGTTCGACCTCTTGCATAGACAGTGCGCACGGCCCGAAGGGAACCGCGCGAGATCGACCGTAGGACCCCTTGATCCGATCCGCGGGGACCCCCTCGCATCCGCGGGCCGGAACCACCCGCCCGGCTGGCTCGTGCGGCGTCGCCCCCGGAACATCCGCATGGCCGAGTCCTGATGGCCGTCCTCCCGGCCCGGTGCTTCACTGAGGACCATGCCATTCGACCACTACGGCGTTCTGGCCGGGACCCTGCACCAGCACTTCCGCGACACGCCCGACGACGAGGGTGCCTGGTTCCACATCAACCTCAGGGTCGATGCCCCCGACGGGCGCTACAAGTGCGCCGTCGACGTGGACAGCCACGACTCGGCGACCGGTGTGCAGTGGAAGTCCTTCACCCTGCCCGCCGATGCGCTCGGCCCGGTGGCCTCGTTCCCGGGGGGCTACCACGAACTCGACCGTGCGGCCGGGTCCGGAGCGCTGGACTACATCCGGCATCCGGCGCTGCGGGGCCGCCCGCCGTGGCCCCCGTGGCTGCCGGGCGGGCTGCGGGAGCTCCTCGAACGGTGGGTGAAGCCGCGTCAGCCCTGGAAGACGGGTTCCAACATCGACGCCGCCCTCGCCCTCGAACCCATCCTCGTCGTGGGACGGCCGATCCTGGTCTTCGGTGAACCGTTCACCGAAGGCCTGGGCATGCACAACATCCACCAGAACCAGGGCGACCCGTACGGCAGTCAGTGGTGGCCGGAGAACGGCACCTGGCAGGACGGCGGGACCATGACCCGCCGCCCGGACGGGCGCTACGACGTGTTCCTGAACAAGTTCTCCACCCAGAAGGACCAGACGGACGCCGACGGACATCCCGTATAGCTCCGGGCAAACCTGTGCGAGCCAAGTTCCGCCGAACGAGTGGACCAGGTGCTGATCCATGTGACCGGTGAGCCGGCCGCCGTTGAGGCGGCCGGATTCGTCACAGCGCCGCCAGTCCCCGCCGGGTCCCGCACCGGCCGGCGCGATCCACTGCTGCTCGCCGAACACGTCCGTCACGCTCGGAGTCGACACGGCGCCGGACGGGCCGGGCGCGGCAAGATAGCAGCCTTTCGCGGGCTCGCCGGGTTGTTTGTCCAAGGGTGATGTCCTCCCGCAGTGGCGCCACGGCGGGCACTAGCGTCCCGTGACACCCCGGGAATGCGGGTGTGCACCGCACGGCACGTGCGGCCCTCCTGCGCCGCCCCCTCCCGGCCCCTGGAGCGAGGAGGCACCGTGCTGTCATTGCGGCGACGAACCATCAACAGCCTTTCGGTGGCCACGAGATACACGATCGGAAGCGGCGTGGTCATCACCGCCCTTGCCCTCACCCTGATCGCGCTGCTGATACCCGTGGACAGATTCGACGGCCGGGCCTCGGCCGCCGTCGCGGGTCCGGCGGGCGAGGACGACGGCGCCGGAACGATGAGCACCGCCTACGGGCCGCTGACCCCGGCGGACCGCGACTTCGTCCGGAAGGTGCGGCTCGCCGGGCTGTGGGAGCTGCCCGCGGGACGGCAGGCCCAGCAGCGCGGGACGCGCCCCGCGGTGCGTACGGCCGGGGAACACCTCGTCGATGGCCACACCGAGCTGGACCGGCAGGTCATCCAGGTCGGCCAGGCCCTCGGCATCGACCTGCCCAACCAGCCCTCCGAACAGCAGCAGGAGTGGCTGGGCCAGCTCACCCGCGCCCGCGGGGACGACTACGAACGGCTGTTCGTCCAGCTGCTGCGCCGAGCGCACGGAAAGGTGTTCGCCCTGCTGGCCGGGGTGCGGGCACAGACCCGCAACTCCATGGTGCGCGCCCTCGCCACGTCCGCCAATGCCACGGTGCTGGACCACATCTCGGTCCTCGAAGACAGCGGGCTGGTCGATTTCGACGCGCTTTCCGACAATGTCCGACCGACGAAGTGAAGTGATCGCATGAGTCAAAAGGGCCACAAACGCCCCCGGTTGTCGAACAAGCTACTGGCCGTGATCTCCGCGCTCGTGCTGGGCGGGGGCGGGGTCGCCGTCGTCGCCGGCAACGCGTCCGCGGGCCAGGAGGGGGATCGTGCGGGGCAGGTCACGGCCACCATCGACTGCCCCGACGTGGGGGAGCGGCTCACCGCCGTCCCCGACCAGGCCAAGGCCGAGGTCGACGGGAGCCTGGCCAAGCTGGACGACCAGGTGGCCGACGCCTACCGGCGGCTCGCCGCCGGCGAGGCACAGGGGGACGCCCTCCTCGGAGAACTCCGGCAACAGCGCGACCAGACCATCGCCGAGATGACCGACGCGATAGGCCGCTCGGCCCAACGGCCGGAGGAACTCAAGGCGTTGAGCGGATGCGCGATGAAAAAGGCACCCGTCGCCGACGAGGCCGCCGCCGAGCAGCGCGGCGTCGCCTCGAACACCTCGGAGAAGGGCGGTCCGGCGCGCAGCGACTTCGTCTCCATCACCAAGGTCCGGCCGAACGTACGCACTCCCGCGCCCTCGGCGGGCGCCTCCAAGGGAACCTTCGTCTCGGAGTGCGGCCGCAACGAGAACGGTCACTTCAACCCGGACAACGTCATCGTCGCACCCGGTGTCTCCAACGGCGCCCACCACATGCACGACTACGTGGGCAACAAGTCCACCGACGCCTTCTCCACCAACGACAGCCTCGCCGCGTCCGGCACCACCTGCGGCAACGGCGACCAGTCCAGCTACTACTGGCCCGTGCTGCGGTTGCGCGACGGCAAGGCGGAGCGGGACGCGAAGGCGCCCGGTGGCGGCAAGGACGGCAACGTCGGCACCATCCTGCGGCCGAAGCAGGTCACGATCACCTTCAAGGGGAGTCCGGCCGGGAAGGTCACGGCCATGCCCCGCTTCCTGCGCATCATCACCGGTGACGCCAAGGCCTTCGCCAACGGCACGGCCAACGCGAACGCTTCGTGGAGCTGCACGGGATTCGAGAACCGCCAGCTGAAAGACAAGTACCCGGTCTGCCCGAAGGGCAGCGACGTGGTGCGCACCTTCACCTTCCAGAGCTGCTGGGACGGCCGCAACACCGACAGCGCCAACCACCGGACGCACGTGGCCTTCCCGGACCGCAACGGCCGCTGCCAGAAGGGCTTCAAGGCCATCCCGCAGCTGGTGCAGCGCATCACCTACGGGGTGGCGCCGGGCGCGCGCTTCGCCGTGGACAGCTTCCCCGAGCAGCTGCACAAGCCGGTGACCGACCACGACGACTTCATCAACGTGATGTCGAACGGCCTGATGGCCAAGGCCGTGGGCTGCATCAACGACGGGCGCTCCTGCCGCTGACGGCTCGCGGTGCGGATCCCCCTCCGCTCCCGGGGCGGGCGCCCCCTCCCCCACCCACTGCGCCCGTCCCGGGAAAAGGTGTTGGCCCGAAGCCGACTTCGGGCCAACACCGCTTTACGTGTACGGGGATCCAGAGCTCGGTTCAGAGCTCGGTCCAGAGCCGGATTCAGAGGCCGTTGACGCGGGCCATCCGTCCGACGACCAGGGGCGTGAAGTCCGCCGTGATCACGCGGGCGGTCCTGCGTCCGACCCTCGAGTGCTGACGTCGCACCTGGGCCATCAGGCGGCGGCTGCGCAGGGCCATCTCCAGCTCGAACCGGGTGCGGGGGTCACGCAGTCCGGTCCCGAAGAGCTTCTCCAGCTGGCGCATGCGGTACCGCACGGTCTGCGGGTGCACACTCAGGGCCTTGGCCGCCTCGGGGGCTCCACCGCCTTCCAGCCAGGCGAGCAGGGTCACCTCCAGCCGCTCGCTCTGGCGCGGGGTCAGGTCCGCCAGCGGCCGCAGCCACCGGGCGGCCAGCGCGTGGGCGAGGGGCTCGTCCTGAAGGAGCAGCAGGGTCGAGAGGTGGTCGTCGACGAACACGGTCCGGGCCTCCAGGCCCGGGCGGGTGGGCGTCAGGGCGAAGAGACGCAGCGCCCAGCGCAGCGAGGAGGCCGCGTCCCGGAGGGGGACCTCGTGGCCCACGGCCGCGCACCGGCCGCGGAGCAGGTGTTCCAGCGGGACGCGGACGTCCGGGTCACGGCTCGGGACCAGCAGACACGGCCGGCCCGCGAAGGTGCCCGCGAGGGCGTCGTCCAGTACGGCGGCGAGCTGCAGGGTCTCGCCGGGGGTGGCGGGCACGATGGCCCGTACGGCGGCCGGCAGGGGCCACCCGGCCGACTCGGCGAGTTCGGTGAGGGAGCTCTCCGAGGCGGCCCGGTCGTCGGTGAGGGCCTTGAAGAGCTCCTGGCGCATTCGGTCACCCTCGCGGATGCCTTCGTGCCTGCCCTCGTGCCCACCCCCCTCGCGCCTGCCTTCGTGCCTTCCCTCGTGCCGGCCTTCGCGCCTGCCTTCGTGCGTGATCTCGCACTCGTCGTTGATCTCGGCCTCGCTTTCGTCCGCTGTCTCGTCCTCGTCCGGTGCGTGTTCCCGGGGCTGCTCCTGGTAGCCGAGAGCGGTGAGAAGAGCCTCTTCCACCCGTTGCCGGAGCAGCTCGTCGTCGATGGCATCGTTGTCATCGACAAGTGCGGAAAATTCCGGAATTCCATGCAGAAGCTCCTCCACTATCTCGGCGGCCAGCGCGGGGAGTTCCCTGCGCAGGACGCGGGTCCACTCGCCACGGGGGCGGGACCAGATGCGGTTCAGAAGTTCGCACATCGTTTCCTCGTTCGTGCCGGGGTGAGCCCGCCCGGGGAAGAGCGGCCAGCCCACCGAGGTTCCCCCTTCGCCAACAGCCTTCGCTGGCAGGGAAGTTGTGACCCCCGTCCCTCCTGAGAGGTCCGGCCACTGGCCTGTCACAACCTCCGTTGGAGGGGAATCTTCCGGTGTTGTTCGATGCGCCGGAGACGCGGTGCGAGAAATTATCACGTTTCGATAAATCCTGTGGAGCCGCTGTGCGGCTCCACGATGCTTCTGCACTCCGGCCCCAAGTTCCCTCGGCCGGAGCGGAGTTTCACAGGAGAACTGGATGCCCCTGCCCCAGCCTCACATGCCCCGCTCGCACAGAGCCCGCCGCAGAAGCCGTCACGCGGCTTCGAGTCCGGCTGCCGGACGGCGGGCCGTCCGGCGGCCCTCCCTCCTTCCCACCGCGGGCAGACTGAGACCCGGCGCGATCTGCGCCGCCCTCGCGGCTCTCGTCGCCGGCACCGTGGCGGCCCGCGCGGGCGCCCTGACCCACGTGTGGGAGTTCCTCGACTACGGGGCGGGCGTCCTCTCGCTCGTCTCGCTCACCGCCACCGTCCTGTGGGGGCTGATGGCCACCGACCGGCTGCTCCTCGGCTCGGGCCACCGGCTGCTCGCCCAGGGGGCGCACCGCGGCCTCGCGGTGGCGGGGCTGGGCTTCCTGGCCCTCCACATCTGGGTCAAGGTCGCGCAGCAGCAGACCACGGCGACCTCGGCGGTACTGCCGTTCACGGATGCCGGGCGGCCCGTCCTCATCGGGCTCGGCACGCTCGCCGGATACCTCTTCCTCGCGGTGGCGGTCTCCGGAGCCGTGCGCAGCGTGTTCGCGACCAAGAGCCGCTCCCTGTGGTGGCGGGCCCTGCACTTCGGCGCCTATCCGGCGTGGGGCGCGTCACTGGTGCACGGACTGAAGGCGGGCCGTCCCGCCGACGCCTGGGTGACGGCCTCCTACGCCCTGTGCCTGATCGGCGTCGCCGGCGTGCTCGCGCTGCGCTTCAAGTCCCGTATGCGCGCGGCCGCTACCCGCCCGTCCGTCCAGCAGGCCGTGCCGCAGACGCCCGCCACGGTCACCGTCCCCCGGCCGCGGCGATGGACGCGCCGTCCGGTGGTGTTTCCCTCGTACGCGCGGAGCCGGCCGGGCGGCGGTGGATCGGACCCGTTCGACGAACGGCTCGCCACCCGTGAGCGGTTGACGTGAGCGGCTCGCCGCGCCCCAGCCTCGGCTGTGTGGGCGCCCCCAGGCTGCTGGCCGGACTGGACCGGGCTCCTCGCCTCGACCGCGTCGCGCACCTCACGGCACACGGCTCACTGCCCCGGTTGCGCCCGGACGAACTCGTCGATCTCGCCGAGGACATCGACCTGCGGGGCCGCGGCGGGGCGGGCTTCCCCTTCGCCCGGAAGCTGCGCGCCGTCATGCGTTCGGCCCGGGGGCGGGACGGGCTCACCGCCGTCGTCGTCAACGGAAGCGAGGGCGAGCCGAGCTGCCTCAAGGACACCGCACTGCTGCTGCACGCCCCGCACCTGGTGCTCGACGGAGCCCTCCTGGCCGCCGCCGCGCTCTCCGCCGAGGACGTGGTGGTGGCCGTCACCCGGGAGGACGTGGAGCAGTCGGTGCGGGAAGCCATCGCGGAACGCGGCCCGGCCGGGCGACGGGTGCGGGTGACCCGGCTTCCCGAGCGCTTCGTGACCGGCGAGGGGACCGCCCTCGTCAGCGGTCTGAACGGTGGTGCGGCGCTGCCGTCCGGGCAGAAGGTGCGCACCAGCGAGAGAGGCCTGGGCGGCGTGCCCACCCTGCTGTCGAACACCGAGACCTTCGCCCAACTCGCCGTCGCCGCACGCCTCGGCGCGCTGGACTACCGGGCGAGCGGCCTGCCCGCCGAACCGGGCACCACCTTGCTGACGGTGGCCGGCTCCACGGTCGTCGAGACGCCGACCGGGACCTCGCTGGCGTACGTCCTGGAGCTGTGCGGCACCGATCCCGGCCAGGGCGTGCTGGTCGGCGGCTATCACGGCAGGTGGCTCCATCCGGGGTCCGCCCGCGGCGCCGAGGTGTCCCGGCAGTCCCTCGCCGCGCTCGGCGCGGTGCTGGGGGCCGGGGCGGTCCTGCCCCTGCCCGAGGACACCTGCCCGGCCGGTGAGGTGGCGCGCGTGACCCGCTGGATGGCGAAGGAGTCGGCCGGTCAGTGCGGCCCGTGCGTACGGGGGCTGCCCGCGCTGGCCGACGTACTGGAGGACGCCGTCGCGGGCGGGGGCAGAGCCGCCCTCGAAGCGGTGGAGGCGCGGCTGGGCGTGGTCCGGGGCCGGGGTGCGTGCAGCCATCCCGACGGGACGTCGCACTTCGTGGCCTCGGCGCTGGCCGCCTTCCCCGAGGAGTTCATGGACCACGCCCTCGGCAGCGGGTGCGGCCGACGGGTGCTGGGGGCCCTGCCGTTGCCGCAGGACGAGAGTCCGGAGCGGCTGGTCGTGGACTGGACCCTGTGCAAGGGGCACGGGCTGTGCGTGGACATCCTTCCCGATGTCGTCCGGCTCGACGCGGACGGCTATCCGGCCCAGGCCTCCATGCCGGTTCCGGGACGGCTGCGGCCGAAGGCGTTGCGTGCCGTGCGGCGCTGCCCGGCCCTCGCGCTGCGCATCCAGGACTGAGCCGAGCCGGTACACGGCTCCGGACTTCCCCCGGGTTCAATCTTTGCGCGATCTGACAAATTCCCAGGGAAATCGGCGTCTTCGGCCCGGCGCCCCGTATCAATTACGAAGGCACGAAAACGCGGGACCGAACGAACCTGAAGGAGAGATCGTGAAGAGAATGCGTCGTGAAATATTCGCCGGGTCGGCGGTCGCGGTACTTCTGTTGACCGCCGGATGCGGCAGCGCCGACGAATCCCCGGGAAAGGGGAATGCGGTGAAGCCGGTCAGCGACAGCAAACAGCTCGGGTCCGCCTACGACGCGTACGGCGCCGGCGCCGTACCGGCGGGCGAGGCCGGAAAGAACGGACCGGCCGGGCAGTTGAAGGTGAAGGAGGTCCCGGCGCTGGGCGCGGCGGTCACCGACAGCGAGGGCTTCACGCTCTACCGCTTCGACAAGGACACCGCCAAGCCCCCCAAGTCCAACTGCGAGGGGGACTGCGAAACGGCCTGGCCGGCGGTGGCCGCGGACGACGCCTCGGCCGGCGAGGGAATCGACGCGACGCTGCTCGGCTCGGTCGCACGGGCCGACGGCACCCGGCAGCTGACGCTCGCGGGGTGGCCCGTGTACCGCTACGCGAAGGACGCCAAGGCGGGCGACACGCTCGGTGAGGGTGTCGGCGGAACCTGGCACGCCCTGGGAGCCGACGGGAAGCCGGCCGCTGCCGGTGGCAAGAAGGCCCCGCAGGGTGCGCAGGGCTCGGAAGGCGCGGAGGAGACCAAGGGCAAGGAGGGCAGCGAACTCACCGCCGTCCAGAACGCCCAGCTCGGCACGATCGTCGCGGACGCGGAGGGCCGGACGCTCTACCGCTTCGACAAGGACAGTGCCTGGCCGATGAAAATCGGCTGCCTCGGCGCCTGCCTGGACACCTGGAAGCCCGCCAAGCCAGTGGACAAGTCAAAGGTGACCGGAATACCCGCCGAATTGGTGGGCTCGGTGAAGCGGCCCGACGGCAGCGAACAATTGACGATCGACTGCTGGCCGGTCTATTCGTTCACCGGGGACAAGGAGCCCGGAGATATCAGCGGGCACAACAAGCAGGGCCTCTGGTTCGCCGTCACCGACAAGGGAAAGAAGGCGAAGGCCGCCGGCTAGGCCGTCTCTTTCGGATCTTGCCGGTTAAGCCCGCGTTGTCTGGTGCCGTGCATCGCAAGGCGGAGGGGCGCCCGAGTACTGGACGTACTC